>JABMOW010000131.1 GCA_013204025.1 Fidelibacterota bacterium
CTATGAGAATGGTCCAATTCGTTTTGGTACAAATAATGATTTTAGAATGATAATCGGAAGTGATGGAAATGTGGCTATCGGAGGTAATTTTACAGCCACCGAAAAACTTGAGGTCAATGGAAATATCAAATTAGCGTATAATAATGCGGGTACAAAAATATTGGTTGGCTCAGATGAACTTATTTCTGCTCAGTATGGTCTGATAAAACTAAATGGCGGACCGGACTCATGGTCAAAAGTATCAATTCCCAACGGAAATGTTGGTATCGGAACTGATACCCCATCCACCAAACTTGAAGTTGCCGGTCAGGTGAAGATCACAGGTGGCAGTCCCGGATCTGGCAAGGTGCTCACATCTGATGCAAATGGTCTTGCAACCTGGCAAACTACTGCGAGCGGTGCGGATAGTGACTGGACTGTTTCTGGGAATAATATGTATTCACAGCCATCAGGTAATGTTGGTATTGGTACCAACAGTCCATACTGGAAATTAAGTGTCCTAGGCACGATAGGGGCGATAGATTCATCAAATAACACCATCGAAGCAATTACTTATGCTGAAAATAAAGCAGGTGTACTTGGTTCAACAGCCACAAGTAATGGTTTTGGAGTTTGGGGATCTGCTGATAATAGTGGCGTTGGCGTTTATGGTTACAGTGAAACCGGTGTTGCAGGGAAATTTGTGAGCAATAGTACTGCAGTTGCCGGGTTTTTTAGTTCAGCTCAGGGTCATGGACTAATAGTTGAAAATGGTAACGTTGGATTCGGTACTGCCAGTCCTTCCCATCCTTTACACATGAGCAGCGGGGCATACGTCTCTTCCGGTGGTGTTTGGACAAATGCATCCAGTCGTTCATTAAAAGAAAATATTTTTGACTTGTCATTGCATGATGCGTTAAAGGCGTTGAAAAATATCAAACCGGTGACGTTCAATTATAAAAACCAGAAAGATGAAAAATATGCAGGTTTTATCGCTGAAGATGTCCCGGACTTGGTGGCCATGAATGACCGCACCAGTCTAAGCTCAATGGATATTGTTGCGGTTCTGACAAAAGTATTGCAAGAACAACAAAGGATAAATCAAGACCAACAGAAAGAAATTGATGCACTTAAAGCTCAAATAGATCAAATCTATTCTCCGGAGCCTGGTTCAGATAAAAAATCTGATCAATAACCAAAGCCATTGGGATCACGATCCGTTATTTGGATTGAAATTAAGTATCGGGAAAACATTCGCTGAAAAAATATTGAATGAATCAATTTGCTACGATCTGCAAGATGTGTCAGAATTGGGTGAAATGTCTGCACCATGTTCAATAGGTGTGCAAGTGATGTGGTGACGGACAAGCTCAGCGGCACCCAAGTCATTATTTCCTTTTAAATAAATCATTGCCTGATACCACTCTTTCTGAAAAACACGCTGGTCAGTTTCGGTGTCCGTTATAGCAGTAGTTTGATGGTAACAGACTAAAATGACTTGTTTAGAACAGGTAAGCAGTGGAATTTGTCATAAAACGATTGCATCAAATCTGCTTCAGCCATTGCAGGGAGAATCTTCTTTGGTGTTTCAAAAGTAATGAACCACATAAAAGAAATCCCGGTCTTGGCAGCTGAGTCGATTACATGTTGGAAAAACTCCCTTCTATAAATTCCATCCTGCTTCATTGTAAGTCATTTTTTTAAGCCTTGTTCTTTTCTGGTTCCATCTTGTTTGATAGTACCTGATCTACCAATGTAAATGATGGACCCTTGGCATTTCGGTTTATCAAAAATAATATAGGCTCCACCAAGTTGAGGGATTAATTCTCTATTAACTACATCGTTTATGGATTCTCCGGGAAGTAAGTCGAATTGTCCATTATTATCGTAAAGCTGGTAATACATCTCAATACGTTCATTTATATTCATAAAACCTCTAATACCATCTAACCACTGATATCAGCAGCACCAACCGATATTATTCCTATTATAAATTTCTGCAACCTGCTTCCCACATCCGTAGAAGCTGGGGTTAGATATTATACTATTTAATGCATTCAGGTATGATTCTCCTAACGTCTTTTTGGGCTTCTTTCTTTGTTTCTTTTATTGGATTAACTATTAATCCAAAAATAAATATGATAATAGCGAAAATAATAAATAGAATTAATAAAGCACTTGCTAGTTTTGAAATAATAACTCTCAACCTTGTTGATGCTTTTTGGTCAATATCAATTAAAGATCCTAATCCACCAATAATTCCTACAATAAGCAGAGAAAAAAGAACGAAACCAAAAAAGATGAGAATCTTCTCAGCATAAATCTTCCAAAATTGTTTCTGTACCAATGAATTATTAGTATAAATTTTTCCAACTCCCTCGATTGTTCCTGCAATATTGAATCGGGATTCAAGACTTCCTGAATAAATGATCTGAATCTTAAACCCATCTAAATGTTCTAAAATTGCAAAATTCAATATTAAACTTTTGGTGCTATCAGAGGGATTTCTTATTATATCTGGTTGAATAACACTTCTTGATTTTTTAATGATTTTATAATCAAGTATTTCTCCATTTTTATCATCAAGTGTAATTAAAATTGGTTGCAATATATCATTTGACCTTATTGATTTATTTCCATCATTCCAAAAATATATAAATGATGAAAAAATATTTCCTTTTATTTGTGAACCGTCTAACCTATTTACCTGTAATGGTGTATTATTAACTTGCGAAGAATCAATGATCGTTGTTTTTGAGGGATCAATAATACAAAATGGCTCTTTTTTATCTATAGTGCTCGCATAAAAATATATTGACAATATAATACCAGATAATCCTATAATTAGACTAATGGAATTAAAAATATTATTCCTAAACCACTTTTTCCACATTTTATAATATCCTTTTTATAATATCTATTTTATAATTATGCAATAATTACAGCCACTCGTACTCTGTATTTGTGTGTTATGCAGATTCGCTGGTGGATTGAATTTTTTAATCATATCACAAAATTTAACCATCTGTTTTGATTTTTCGAATATCCGAAGGTTTAATAATCAGCGAGAATTCTGAATGGAGTATAGAAGTAAATGTCATTTCATCTATCATAGCAGATCGAAATTACATATACCAGTATTTAGTGGACAAGAAATAAATGGTCGGATGCAAATGTTCAGCTTTTCAGATACTGCTGCTGTATGAAGGGAGACTGCCGGCTAGTACGTTGAAAGTTAAACTAACAAGCCGATTAATTCATTCATAAAAATCAAATAACAATAGTTGTCAGATCTATTCCGCTCGGTCTCAACTGAAGTATCAGTCAATACTGCTATTGTTATAGTCCCGGATATGTCCTGAAATTTATTGCAATAATTTTACATGATTTTATTGAGTTATATCACAGGAACGACACACCGGAAATTACAAATCCAATATGACAGAATTTAAACATCGCGGAACAGAGAAAAAAGCGTTCGTCCAGAAAATGTTCGATGACATTTCAGACAGATACGATTTTCTCAACCACCTACTAAGTCTCGGTATCGATTACTATTGGCGGCATCGATTGGTGAAAATGTTAGCTCCCAAAACTAGTGAAATTATTCTCGATGTGGCCACCGGTACCGGCGATGTGGGGTTCGCCATTTTGAAGAAATGCGATGTAACCGTTATCGGACTTGATTATGCCTATAACATGACCCGATTGGCAAAACAGAAAGCGGAGAAACGGGGTATCCGATCATTTAAGTTCGTACAGGGAGATGGTGAACAACTCCCATTTTCTGACAATTCATTTGACGCCATTACCATCGCATTCGGATTCAGAAATATTGGTCATTTTGAAATCGCATTGCAGGAATTTTCAAGAGTCTTAAAACCTGGTGGTAGACTGGTCATTCTCGAATTTTCACAACCCACATCTGTATGGTTTTCCGCGATCTTTCGGTTTTACTTTAAACATATCCTCCCCAAAATTGCTGCACTATTCGCACGTTCAGATGCCTACCGTTACCTGCCTGAATCAGTAGAGCAATTCCCCGAACGCGACGTGATGATATCTATGATGGATCAATCCGGATTTATAAAGACAAGTCATACTGACCTTACATTCGGAGTATCAACCCTATACCTTGGATGGAAGTCCTAATCTGTCTTTGGTGAGATCAACGGAATCGTGAAATGAATTTTCTGAATTCTAGTCGATTCGCACTGATCGGGTTGGTCATTGCAACAATGGTGTGGGGATTTACCTTCACAATTGTAAAATCTGCACTCTGTGACGCACCTCCATTTGGCTTCCTGGCTTGGCGGTTTTTGTTGGCAACGATCATGGGAGGAGTCATTCTCGGTCGGAGGTTTTGTACAATTTCTAAAGTTGAAATATTCGGTGGAATTATCTGCGGAATCTTTCTGTTCTCCGGATTTAGCTTTCAAACGTTGGGGCTTGTCACTACTACCGCGAGTAAATCTGCATTTATTACCAGCATCAGTATCATTATGGTACCCGTGATTTTGATTTTAGTAAAAGTTCAGCATGTTCGCCCGAAAATCTGGATATCAATGCTAATGGCCATTGCGGGATTATATTTTGTACTGAATCCAAGTGGTTCTGGTATTACCCAGGGAGATATTCTCACATTTGGATGTGCTATTTCGTTTGCCATCCACATCATTTTCCAAGATCGATATTCCAAACAACGGGTGGACACATTCAGATTTTTCGTCATCCAAGCGGCAGTCGTATCCATATTATCCTTCGGAAACCATTTTATATTTGAATCCCAACCAATCATTTGGAGTACCCACTTGATCACTGCCTTAATCATCACAGCATTGGCAGCAACTCTTTTCGGATTTGGAATGATGATCCAGGCGCAGAAAGTTTTGAGCCCCTCGCGTACGGCCATCGTTCTAAGCCTCGAACCCCTCTTTGCCACCCTCTTTGCTATATTAGTTTCCGGGGAGATTTTTACCCCCATGGGTTGGGTCGGTGGTGGATTGGTGATTGCAGGTGTTATACTTGCAGAATCCGGCGAAATTGCCTGAAATACGGGCTGATTGATACACACACGGGTTCGTAATTTTCGCTATCTGAAATAATCAATTTATTCTCGATTTTGTGAGGGTGACATCTGATGTTATTCCAACAGATTTACAAACAATTTTCAATTATTATTATTAAGGAGTCATTTTGAAGATAGGATTAAGAATCGCACTTATAGCCGGTATGGCATTTATCATTAGCACCGGATGCGAAAAAAAGCAAGAATCAACGATAAATAAAAGTACGCCTTCAGGTCAAATTCCATCAGCGAGTGACGCCATTTCCGGGGCTATTACAGAAACAATGAACGGCGGTGGATATACGTATTTTTTAATAAATACAGGTAGCAAGAAAATCTGGGGTGCCGTAACTCAACGTGAGTTACCCATCGGCTTGGATGTATCATTCGGACAGTCCATGAAAATGACCAATTTTCACAGCGAAACACTGGATAGAACATTTGAAACGATTTATTTTGTTGAGAATCTACTCCCCGGCAAAGGTCCCAAAACGATGTCTACCGAAATGGCAATGGACCAGATGAAACAGGCAAAGCAGCATACTCAGGCTCCAACATTTGAAGATATTGATTTCAGCGATCTATCTGTTCCTGAAGATGGCATGAAGGTAGTAGATATTTTCGACAAAAAAAATGATTTTGAGAATAAAATGGTTCGCCTTCGTGGGAAAGTAGTGAAATTCGTAGCAGGGGTCATGGGCAAAAACTGGATTCACATCCAGGATGGCTCCGGCACTACCGGGACCAATGATATAACTGTCACCTGCGATGAAACAGTGACCGTGGGAGACTTGGTATCAGTAGAGGGTACTCTCACCTTAAATAAAGATTTTGGATTCGGTTACAAATACGATGTCATCATCGAAAACGCGTTGGTCATCAAAGAGTAGCGAAGTTTCGAGAATTTACTTTTCATAAATTGTCCTAATAAGAAGTTCCTGTCACTATCAGGTGATATGGAATGAGATTCATACAATGAAAATGTGGTTACTCTGGTATAAGCCTGGGATTAGGAGGAGGTATTTAATGCCAGATTTCAGATAAACTGGCTGAACGTCCCTCTCAACTGCAGCTTTTCAGCATCATTTCAACAGGACAGATTACTTACAAATTGTTTAGCCTTTTGGAGAGCGTTCAAATCCGAAAGAAACCTCATTCTTTCATCTTTTGTCATTCTTCTTCTGGTAGTTATCCTCAAGTGTAAACCCACTTGTTATCTTTGAGTAAATTTGTATGATTTTGTTTTGATTACGAATAGTTTAAGTGAAATTGCTCCAAAAAAAAGAGCCACCCCGAAGGATGGCTCTAATAATGGAATCATAAGAAATTTAATCGTTACCGACCGAACATTCTTGATCTTGATTTTGTAGATTTTTTTGCAGCAACCCGTTTTGCTTCGCTGGGTTTTAGGTAGTACGATTTGCGTTTTACATCCCGCAGCACACCTGCCTTTTCGTATTTCTTCTTAAAGCGTTTTAGTGCTTTTTCAAACGGTTCGCCGTTTCTAACATTTACGATGATCAAAAATATTACCTCCCCTCACTGATCCTAAAATCATTAATCTTTAGCCTAAATATGAACGAAGTTTTTTGCTTCGTGATTTATGTCTAAGTCGCCTAATAGCTTTTTCTTTAATCTGTCTGACTCGTTCTCTTGTCAGGCTGAATTCTTCACCGATCTCATTTAGAGTCAGCGCATAGTCTCTTCCAATCCCGAAGTACATTTTTATGACATCTTTTTCACGGTCTTTTAACGTTTCCAGTGATGCAATGACTTCTTCCCGAAGCGAATCTCTCATGAGGTCTTTGTCAGGAGATTCCTGTGAATTATCTTCAATCACATCCAGTAGACAGTTTTTATCTTCATCAGAAAAAGGCGTGTCCAAAGAGTGATGTCGACGAGATATACGTACAGCGTCGGACACTTCGTGAGGTTGCATAGTTAGCTGACGACCTAATTCGTCATCCCGAGGTGATCTTTCGTATTCCTGCTCTAAACGCTCAGATGTTTTATTGATCTTACTGATCGTACCCACCCGGTTTAATGGGAGTCTGACAATACGGGAATGTTCTGCCAACGCCTGTAAAACAGACTGGCGAATCCACCACACTGCGTAGGAGATAAATTTAAATCCACGGGTTTCATCAAATCGTTCAGCGGCTTTAATCAAACCCAAATTGCCTTCATTGATCAGATCAGTAAGAGGAAGGCCCTGTCCCTGGTAATCTTTTGCAACACTTACAACAAATCTTAAATTGGCTTCCGTTAACTCTTTTAGTGCCAAACGGTTACCTTGTTTTACAAGCTTGGCCAGTTCAACTTCTCTAACCGGATCAAGTGGAGAGAATTTACCAATCTCCTGTAGATATCGGCTTAATGCACGGTTGGCATCATTACCGATTTTCTGCATTTTTCGATCTAATGCAGACTGCTTTTTAGATTTTTTCTTTTCTTTTTCTAATTTTGCTAGTTTTTCAGATTGGAGCAGTTCTTCTTGTTCTTCGAGTTCATCCTCAGTATTTTCTTTTTCAACGGGGGATTCCTTAACCGATTTTTCGATTTCAGGTTCTATTTTTTTCTTGGCTGTTATTTTTGCTTTAGTCTCTTTTTTAACCATGTTTGTTCTCCAAATAAATAAAATTGCAGAGCACTAATTTTACGTTTTTTTACGTTCTATTGCAACAGGTAGAAATTTCTACAAAATCCTCAACGGATAACGTCTCCGGACGCATTTCGCCAAATTTAATCATCAATTCATTTTGTAAGTAATTTGTAATAGTATTGCGTAATTTCTTTCTCCTTTGCCCAAATGCAAGACGGACGATTTCCGAAAATAATTCCATATCAATATCCAAGCTGCTACGACGCATCATGGATATGACTGTGGATTCCACTGATGGTTGCGGATAAAAAACAGTGGGAGGCACAGAAAATTCTTTTTGAATCGCAGCGCCTGCCTGTATCATTACACTTAATCGGCCATAATCTTTCGTTCCGGGTCGTGCAAACAGACGATCTGCAACTTCTTTCTGTACCATGAAAATACTTCTTACCCATCCTGGATGTTCCAACACTTTAAACAGAATCGGAGTGGTAATGTAATAAGGTAAATTTCCAACGACGGTATACGGATCTTTAAATTGATCCAAATCAAATTTCATAAAGTCCTGATGGACTACTTCCACATTTGCTGGCAGATTCTTTCTAAGTGGTTCGATAAGCAGTGGATCAATTTCAACTGCAATCACACGGGAAACTTTTTTTCCTAGTTCGCTGGTCAAGGCTCCCAATCCAGGACCAATTTCTAACACCACATCTGTGGATTCTACCTGGGCAATGTCTATTATCTTTCTGATAAAATTGGGGTCCTGAAGGAAATTTTGTCCCCATCTTTTCCGATATGTGTGTTTCAATGAGATATTCTTGAAAAAAGCTGTAATGTATTCTGTGAAGATTGTTCTGCAATTTCTTCAGTGGAAGTTCCTCGGAGATCAGCGATTTTGGCTGCAACTTGTGAGACAAAGGCGGGTTCATTCCGTTTCCCCCTATGAGGTACCGGAGCCAAATAAGGTGCATCGGTTTCAATCAGATATTTATCTGATGGTGCCCATGTTACCACATCCGTTAGTGGAGATTTTAGAAAAGTTACCATCCCAGAAAATCCCAGGTGTAGGTCCATTTCTACTGCTTTTTGTGCCAAAGACAGAGAACCACTGAAAGAATGAAGTACTCCGGTTCGGCATTTTGATTCACTTATATTAAGGATCAAATCGTCATCCGATTCTCGATTATGGATGATCACGGGAAAATGTATTGATTGAGCAAATTCCAATTGCTCACGAAACCGTCGAATCTGTATCGGCGGATCAGAAAAATTGTAATGGTAGTCCAAGCCAATCTCACCGATGGCAACTACCTTATCGTGTGTAGACAGTTGCTGGATTTCCAGAAGGTAATTTGATGGTGCTTTCCCTGCATCATGAGGATGTATTCCTGCGGTGGCGTATACCATTGGATATCTCTCTGCCAACCGAATGCATTTTTCTGAAGATGCAATATCCACACCTACTGCAATGATATAAGTAAGACCAGCTTCCTGAGCGCGATCAATGACCGATTCAATGTCATCCGAAAATTTGCGATCATCAATATGGGAATGCGAGTCTATCAACGTCAATCGTCCAGAATAATTCGTGGAAAAGGTGACCGACTTTCGCCTACAATCGTTCCTGGTGTCAGCAAACCAAAATCATAACCTGCTTGATTATCTGATGTTGAGCCAAGCAGAGACAATATGTCTTTAATTCTCGATGGCATGACTGGCGACAACAATCTAGCCCCTATCAGCAGAACGTTCGCGGACACATACATTGTCGTGGCCGCTGAACTTTTGGGTGAACGGTCTTCTTTCACTGCTTTCCATGGTGCTTTTTTCTCCAGATAAACATTAAGTTTTCTGAAGAGAGAAGTGGTGGTTTCAATGGCATCAGATAGTTTTAATGCATCAATGAGCAGATGGATTTCCGCTGGTATTCTACCGGCTTCGTCTATAAGCTCTTTATCAGTCAGGTTAAATTCTCCGGGTTCCGGTATTTTGCCATCAAAATTCTTTTTAATCAGAATAGTTACTCGATTGATCAAATTACCAAAATCATTAGCAAGATCAGAATTATAGCGCCGGATAAATGCATCCATCGTAAAAGTGGAGTCCAGTCCCAGAACCATATCCCTCATGAGAAAGTATCGCACCGGATCTACTCCATATTCGTCTATCAGATCCAGTGGTCTGACTACGTTGCCTAATGACTTTGACATTTTACTCCCGCCAGACAGCCACCATCCATGAGCAAGTATGGATTTTGGCAAAGGCAATCCCAAGGCCATGAGCATCGTCGTCCAATACACAGCGTGTGTTGTGATAATGTCCTTCCCCATCAATTGGAGATCAACAGGCCACCACTTATTGAAACACGCTTCGTCCGTTTTCCACTCAATTGCAGTGATATAATTTAAAAGCGCATCAAACCATACGTACGTGACATACTCTTTATCAAATGGGAGTTCAATCCCCCACTTTAATCGGGATTTTGGACGAGAAATACACAAATCACCCAAGGGTTTTTTCAGAAATCCCAAAATTTCATTTTGCCGAGAAGAAGGAATGATGAAGTCAGGGTTCTCTTTGATATGACGAATGAGAGCATCCTGATATTTGGACATTTTAAAGAAATAATTTTTCTCTTTGAGTTGAATGACTTCCCGGAATCCACCTTCTTCGACTTCCTTTTCCGTCACGAATCGTTCTTCTGAAACCGAGTACAACCCTTCATACTCCGCCATGTAGAATTCACCCCGTTCATAAAAATCATTCAGAACATCCTTAACACGGTCAGTATGTCGCTTTTCAGTCGTGCGGATAAACCCATCATATTTTATGTGGAGTTTTTCCCACATGGACGTAAAGTGCAGGACATATTCGTCGGCATGTTGCTGTGGATCCACACCGCGTTTTTCTGCTGCATGCTGGATTTTCTGTCCATGCTCATCTGTACCTGTGAGAAAATAAACATCTTCTCCCAGAGATCGATGGTACCTTGCCAGCACATCTGCAAGAATCGTTGTGTAGGCATGGCCAATGTGCGGTTGATCATTCACATAGTATAGTGGTGTTGTTATGTAGAATTTTTTCATGTGACTCAATATTATAAATTATCTTAATAAATAGGCTGCTATTTTACCGAGAAGTGTCAATATGGTGTTAATGGATTTCAGACGGTCTTGTGAGAAAAAATAAAGTCCACCGTCCTGAACTTCAATCTGGCTACACTAATATACTTAATACTGTAGCGAAAACCGCTTCACTTCATCACCCTTCAGTACTTTGCCCATATCCATTAGCATCGCGTTGATCACCAGAGGCAGATACCCGTTCGCGCGGATAAAAGACAGGGCGTCTTCCATTAATTGGATGCATTCTGCCCAATTCGACTGAGGAAATTTCTCCAGAACGCTCTGGTACTTTTGGAGATTATCCACGAAAACCACGTTCTCCGTATTGCCTGTCTCTGCGAGAAAAAGTAAATCTCTGAAGGCAAAAATCCCAGTACGGAAGAAGTAATCCATCTCAATCCGACCGCTTTGTTTAAGGCGACTCACTTCTTTGTGAAATTTAATCCACAAGTCAGGTTGTTTTGTGAATACGGCGTTCAGAATGGTTTTTACATTTTCGTAAAGTTGAGGAACCATTCCTTGAAAATTTCGGGCAAGGTGCATATTTCCTTCGGATAATCTGGCAATCAGGTGGGCATCCAGAGGAGATTCACCTTCATCCACCAGAAAGGATTCTATTGCATCTTCGGGCAGTGCAGGAAAATATATTTTCTGGCATCGCGATAAGATGGTTTCCAGCATCAAATCTGACCGGGAGGTGACCAGAATGAAATATGTTTTTTCTGGTGGTTCTTCCAGTATTTTCAGTAGTGCATTGGCTGATGTGGCGTTTGGGATACACAGATATTCAGCATCCAAAATCAGAACGATTCTCCCTCCGGCATCTGGGGGGGAAAGATATAATTCATTCTTTAGATCGCGAATACTATTAATGAGGATAGTGTTGGCATTATTCAATGCAATTTTGAAATAAGGTTTCATCCCCATGGTTTTCATTTGCTCTTGGAGAGATGTTAAATCCGCGTCAGTTAGGGCCTTGATAGACGGAGAGTTTTTATCTAAATTCGTCTTCCGGGGAAACGGTAGCACCAATCTCACATTTCCATGCTGGAATGATCTGACTTTTTTGCATGATGGACAGAGACCACATGGATTTGATGATGTGGAATCCTTACAATTCAATGTTGCAGCCAATTCGATGGCATGGGCTGACTTTCCCGTTCCGGAGGGGCCGTGGAAAAGAAGTGCGTGGTGTAATCTGCCAGTTCGAAACGCTGTGAGTAAATTATCCCAGTTCCGTTCATTGAGGATCAAATCGGAATAAATCACTTTTTAACCAGCCATTTTTCAGGATCCAACTTCTCATTATTCCCATAAATTTCAAAGTGCAATTCTTCAGGTTCTGATCCGTTTTTGGCGATTTCTGCGATAATACTCCCAGCACTTATGTATTCTTTTTCACTGACTCTGATTTGATCTACATGCGCGTAAACAGTTTGGTAACCTCCGCCATGATCGACGATGATCACATTTCCGAATCCCCGTAGAAACGTAATTTTTGTAACAATCCCATCTAAAACTGAACTGACTTCGGTCCCTGCAGGTGCGCTGATATCAATACCGGGATTTTCCGTGATCGTATTCAGTTGTGCGTTTTTGCGCATCCCAAAGTGAGAAATGACTTTCCCGGTAACAGGCCAGGGTAATTTCCCTCGTAAAGTTGAAAAATTTCCGGTGGTAGCCATATTCTGTAGAGCTCGCATCCTTATCAATTCTTCTTCCCGAATCTTTGCCGCTTGTTTATCATTTAGAAGTTTTTCTATCATCTCTTCCATTGCATGAAATTGAGCTTGTTTTTGCGATAATTTACCCTGAAGAACAGCTCTTTCAGACTGAACAGTTGCAAGGTATTCATTCCTTCGATGAATATCGGATTGAAGATTTTTAATTTCTCTTTCCTTTTCTTCACGAAGCTTTTTTTTATCTGCTAATTCTTTCTCATATTTGACATTTTCAGTTTCCAAGTCTATGATGGTGGTTTCGATACTATTGGATAGCACGCCCTCGCGGTCTTTTAAAATTTCCAGATATTTGATCCGGTACACCATATCATTCCAGTTCCGAGAATAGAAGATGGTCTCCAAGAGGGAGGGATTTCCATACTGATACAGATAAATGACACGTGTTCGCATTTGATCTTTCAGTTTAGATAGTTCATTTGATTTTTGGGTGATTCCCTGTTGAGCCTGTTCGATCCGCTCGTTGTACAATCTTTCTTCCCGGGTGAGGGATCGGATCAGTTTTTCGGTAAGATCAATTTTTTGGTTTAGATCAGAAAGGATTTCTTCAGCATTCCTGGTTTCATTCTCTTTTTGAAGGATCCGACGCTCCACCAATTCAATTTCTCTTCGAAGTTTCTCCAAAGAGTTGCTCTGGGCTTCAATCTCTGATTGGATTTCATCAGAGGTTTTTTGTCCGGATATAAATGCCAGAAGAATTATGAAAATTGTCAGGATTTGCTTCATATAAGGCTTCGAATTTACAAGGCTTCGTAGAAAATTATTAGCTCAATAAATTATCGGTAAGCGCTTTCCAGTCTTACCCAAAATGAGATGAAATATTTTATCGGGCAGTATGGGTTCAGATATTAAAGTTGCAATCGCCAATACGATCGGACCGTTCCTTCATTTCTTGCCATATGGCATCCCCTTGAATTGCACGGAAAGCCATCGGATAAAGGATCATATCCTCTTTATGAATGTGAGCCCGGAGGAATTCCACGATAAAATTGACGGCTTTTGCAATATTTTATCGGAATGCCGAAAAATCTCCCACAGATTCATCTGCAAGTAAATTTTTCAGGTGATGTTTCCCCTCTCTGAGTGTTTCATGTTCAGATCGCATCACAGAAGGAGGTCCATTCACTCCCTGGCTTTCCATCATAGGGAAAAGGATTTCCTCTTCACGTTGATGGTGAGGCTCGGCGTTTAATAGATTTTTCACGCCTTTTCCAAGCGCTTGAAGGACTGACTTTGCTTGCTCAAAATTTTCTGTCTTCAACAGGGACACAGATCCGGATTCCATAGAATCCAGGACAGATTTGATTACCGCGTGCTCGCTGTACAATTTGGATAATAGATGATCTTTTGGCAAGATATCTTGAATTCCAGGTTGATTTGATATCATGATGATGTCGTCCTATAAATTTATTTTTAAAAAATATTGATTATTTGAACAGGCGCGTTTCGATGGCAGCACTGCTGTTCCCTGCGAATAGTTCACGTATTGATGTTGTCGTGAATAAATTGACAATCTCCTGTTTAGTATCCTTCCAGTAGTCGTGAATCGGACAAGGATTTTCAGAATCGCAGACGGACAATCCCAGGATGCATCGGTCAAAGATATTTCCCGATTCAAATGGTTGAACAACCTGATGCAATGTGGTGTCGGCAGGATCAAAATCAGTTTTTACTCCCCCATGCGGCCCTGTTCTGGAGATCAATATTTTTTTTCGCATCAAAATATTGGCCACTTTCGCCAGTTGGTAATAGGGAATTTGCAACGTTTCTGCAGCATTTTTCAACCGGATAAACTGATTCTCGTTTTCAAGAATCAGAAAAACCAGCCGGATGGCATATTCAGAAGATTTTGATAATAGCATGGATTTCTTACCTGATATAATTTATGCTGTTCACATCATAAATTATGAACGGGCAGAATAGAATTGAAAGTCATTTGTTGAAAATGAACTGGTAAATGCGATACTGATATTATTCAGAGACAGATATTCCGCTGAGTTTTCCAGTTTGTTGATCATTGAAGACAGAGTCCAGTATGCCATTGATGAATGCACTACTATCGTCAGTGCTGAATTCTTTGGCGATTTCCACTGCTTCACTAATAGAAACTTTGGGTGGAATATCCTCAACAAACAGTAATTCTGCAATGGCGATTCTGAGGATTAGTTTGTCTACCAAAGTAATCCGTCCCATTTCCCAGTTTTTGGACCGCTTCTGGATCAACTCATCGCACAATGTCACATTTTTAATGGCCAGTCTGGATAGCTTTCCCGCATAAGAGATGACGTCTGGGAGGGAGTCATTTTCGGTCCATTGGGTGAGATATGCCAACGTTCCTCCCGGATCATTGGCCGCGAGTTCCCAGGCATATAGTGCCTGAAGTGCGGAAATGCGCGCTTGACGTTTTTCCTTTCTATTCACTTATGATTTTCGAATAACAAAAGATTTTCTTTTTGCCAGGTAAAACGACTTCAGCTTAGCAATATCCCGGATTCGTTCTTCAGCCAATATATCTGATGCGATATTGGTGGGAATATCTTTTTCCTTTGCCCGTTTGAAGATAGCCATTAAAATATCATAAATGCCTTCGGCTTGATTAAATGCGCGTTCACGATTATATCCTTCCAGTTCATTGGATACATTGATCAATCCGCCGGAGTTTATAGCATAATCAGGTGCGAACAAAATGTTACGTTTTTTCAACTGCGCACCATGTATATCGGGCACTGCCAACTGATTGTTCGCGGCACCAGCAACAATAGTACATTTTAATTCCGGGATGGTTTTATCATTTATAATCGCACCCATAGCACATGGTGCAAACACATCCACGTCCAATGCATGGATTTCATCCAATCCCACAGCTTTGGCATCAAATCGTTTCACAATCGCCTTTACTCTTTCTTCTTCAAGATCGGTGACAAATAATTCTACACCATCCTTGTGGAGATATTCTGCTAGATATTGCCCCACATGCCCCAGACCCTGGATGGATATCTTCAGTCCGGAAATTGAATTAAGTCCTAGTTTTTCTTTAGCAGCAGCTTTAATGCCCACATATACGCCAAGCGCAGTAACTGGAGATGGGTCACCACTGCCACCCAGTGCTCGTGAAATACCGGTAACAAAATCTGTTTCTTTTTTTACATGCTCCATATCTTTTACAGAGGTATTCATATCTTCAGCGGTGATGTATCTGCCTCCAAGACCTTCGATAAACCGACCAAAGGATCTGAAGAATTTTTCGGATTTCTGGGTTTTGGCATCACCAATAATGACTGCTTTACCGCCACCCAGATTCAAATCCGCAATGGCTGCTTTGTAGGTCATACCCTGTGATAGGCGAAGCACATCGATCAATGCCTCTTCTTCAGACGCATAATTCCACATCCGGGCACCGCCAAGTGCAGGCCCAAGTGTCGTATTGTGAATGGCAACAATTGCCTTTAATCCACATGTAGGATCATGAAAAAAGTTAACCTGCTCATGTCCCATTTCATGTGTCTTCTCAAATATATTCATATTGATCTCCGTTATTGAACAAAAATATTATTTTAATAAATTACGGGCGATGACCACCCGTTGAATTTCTGATGTGCCTTCATAGATCTGTGTGATTTTTGCATCGCGCATCAATCTTTCCACACCCGATTCACGGATGTACCCGTACCCACCATGGATCTGAACACATTGTGTACTCGCTCTCATAGCCACTTCGGATGCATACACTTTTGCCATGGATGCCATATGACCATAAGATATGCCACTGTCTTTCATAAAAGCAGATTGACGTATCAGTAATCGAGCAGCTTCTATTTCCATAGCCATATCTGCAAGTTTAAATTGGATGCCCTGATTTTCAGCGATGGGTTTACCGAATTGAACCCGTTCTTTTGCATAAGTGATAGATGCATCCAGTGATGCTTGGGCGATCCCCAATGCTTGTGCAGCAATACCGATTCTGCCTCCATCCAGTGTAGTCAGCGCAATACGGAATCCCATTCCTTCATCCCCGATACGGTTATCCTCCGGGATGAATACATTGTCGAAATACAGTTCACATGTATCCGATGCTCTAATACCTAATTTATTTTCAGGCTTACCCTCGGAAAAACCTTCCCATCCTTTTTCAACCAGAAAAGCGGAAATTCCTTTATGTCCGATGCCCGGTGTGGTGACCGCAAACAAAATGACATAATTGGAATTGACACCGCTGGTCACCCAGTTTTTTGTCCCATGTACCCGGTAACCGTTGCTTTCTTTTCTGACAAGTGTTTTCATATTGGAAGCATCGGACCCGGATTGTGGTTCTGATAGCGAAAATGCCCCCAGTTTTTCACCGGAAGCAAGTGGTTTCAGATATTTTTCTCTGATGTGATCACTGCCGAATTTTTCCAGCAGATAACAGACAAGGGAGTTGTTTACAGACATGACGACTGCCGCAGATGCATCCACCCGGGCGATCTCCTCCATGGCAATTGTGTATGAGATGGCATCCATACCGCCACCGTCCCATTTGGGATTGACCATCATGCCCATGAATCCCAGTTCACCCATTTTTTGCACACCTTCACGTGGCCAAATCTTTTTCTCATCCCGTTCAATCACGCCATTGGCCAATTCTGCCAAGGCAAATTCCCGTGCGGTTTTTTGTATCAGTTGTTGTTCGTCTGTCAGTTCAAAATTCATCTACGTCCTTTTCAGATGGATGGATTAATATGATGTTTTTCATGCTTCATCCGGGCTGGATAGTTGTCTCTGCTCCTGAAAATAAAAAAAGCCTTCCCCCCATCAGAAGAAAAGGCTTTTTATATCTTATTTCATGTCATAATTCTTTCCATAAAGCGCACAAATTTACGACGTTCAAACTGCATCTTCCAATTTGGAGTTGCTTGTCTGAAAATACAATTTGATTGTGAATTAAACGGGAAGATTGTGGTGATTTTGACAATGGAATTTCCCTTAATAAATATAAAATCCTCTGCCCGTTTTTCTGCCCAGTGCGCCTGCATCCACCATCTTTTTTAATAATGGGCACGGACGGTATTTGCTGTCGCCGAGGTCTTTGTGTAAGACTTCCATAATGGCCAGACATACGTCCAGACCGATGAGGTCTGCCAGAGCGAGTGGTCCCATGGGGTGTGCCATTCCCAGTTTCATGATATCATCTATGGCTTCTTTCGTAGCAACACCTTCCATGAGTGCGTAAATAGCTTCATTAATCATGGGCATAAGGATTCTATTTGCTACAAACCCGGGGTAGTCATTGCATTCTACGGGGGTCTTCCCAAGCGATTGACAAATGGCGTTGACCTCTTCGGTAGTCCTGTCGTCTGTCAGATATCCGCGGATGATCTCCACCAACTTCATCATGGGTACCGGATTCATAAAGTGCATTCCGATGATTTTTTCAGGACGAGTGGTCACAGCAGCTATACGTGTGATAGAAATGGATGATGTATTCGTCGCCAAAATCGTTTCAGGTGCACAGATTTCATCCAACTTTTTGAAGAGATTCGATTTGATATCGAAATTCTCGCTGGCGGCTTCTACCACTAACGCGGCGACTGATAGATCCTCGATATTTAGACTGGTGGTGATCCGGCTAAGTGTGTTGGATTTATCCGCTTCGGTGATCCTTTCTTTTGCCACCTGTCGAGACAGGTTTTTCCCTATTTGTCCCAATCCGCGATCGAGAAATTCTTGTTTAATATCCACCAATATGACGTTATACTCTGACATTGCACAAACATGAGCGATTCCGTTTCCCATGGTCCCTGCACCGATAATTCCGATTGTTTTCATATTTTAGTCCAATTCTTCTATTTAATTAATCGATTTTCTATCTTTTAAAAATCTTATTTTTTAATTTTGAGACCTGTGTACATTTAGTAGCAGGAGCAATGGCAGTGGCGGGAGTAGCAGGATTTGAGATTACCATGTGATGCAATTTAACCAAGCCTATTGTAAGATCCACGCTAAGATTTTTTTTGAGAATTTGGTGATCATATTTCTAAAAAGATTTAAACATCGTCTTGTGAACCAACTTTCGGTAGAAATTTTTCTGGATATTTCACCATATTCCCAAGCATTTTCCCAATTTCAGCGCATGATTGTTTCCATGATTGATAAGTATCTGAAGGGATGTAGCCACAGTCATGTGCGAATTCTATCCATACTAAAGTTTCACTGCATTCTCCATCGGCTGTAGAAACTTTTGATACAAAGTGTTTGGGATACATTCGTTTTCGATAACTTTCTGCAATATTAGCACACACTGAGCGGGATGATCGTCGAATTTGATCAGTTAAAGAATAAATCTCTTCTTTTGGGAATGTTTTCGAGACTTTAAAAATATCCATCGCCAATTGATATGCCATCTTATATACAGTTAAATCCTGAAAACTCCCGCTCATCCTATATCCAAACTAAATTTTGTTTTCCATAATTCAAATTCATGTTCCCATTATTTCTACCACCACCTGCTATTGTTTCCGCCACTGCTATTGTTTCTGCCACAGGCACTGCTTCTCCCAACTCATTTTACTGCAACTGCTACTTCTTGTTGACTTTAATCGCTACTGCAACTGCCATCTGCTTACTGCCACTGCTCCCACCAGAATCCATCTCCTGCCAACTGCCACTGCTACTTCCAAAGTTACATCTTCTCTACAATCACTGCCGACGCTTCCCCACCGCCAATACAGATGGATACCATTCCGTACCGGGCATTTTTCTGATTCATGGCATTTAGAAGGGTTGCCATTATGCGAGCACCTGACGCTCCGATAGGATGACCCAGCGACACAGCACCTCCATTGACGTTCACTTTTTCAGGATCCAAGTCAAATTCTCTGATGGCTGCCATTGTCACTACTGAAAATGCTTCGTTGATCTCGAACAGATCAATTTGATCAATCGTCATATTCGCTTTCGCCAGTGCTTTTTTCATGGCAATCGAAGGAGCGGTGGTGAACCATTCAGGTGCGTGTGCACCCGATGCATGAGCAAGTATTCTGGCTATCGGTTTGACGCCAAGTTCACTTACCTTATCTGCAGACATGATCACACATGCCGCAGCGCCATCGTTGATCTTGCTGGCATTAGCAGCGGTAACCGTACCTTCTTTGTCGAAGGCTGGACGTAATTTTCTCATTTTGTCAAACTGAACTCTACGGGGTTCATCATCCTTGTCCACAATAACGGGGTCACCTTTTCGCTGTGGAACTTCAACCGCAATAATTTCATCGGCAAATAATCCTTCTGCCTGTGCCCACTGCGCCCGTTTATAAGACCGTTCCGCAAAGTTATCTTGATCCTCACGGGTAAAATGGAATTCCTTCGCACACAATTCTGCACAGTTGCCCATGTGAACATCATTGTACACATCCCACAAACCATCTTTGATCACACTATCTGTCAGTTGTCCGTGACCCAGCCGATAACCATCACGAGCGTTGGGCAGAAGGTATGGTGCCTGGGACATATTTTCCATACCACCGGCAACGATGATGTCCGCATCCCCATTGTTGATGGCTTGATCTGCCAGCATGATGGCTTTGAGTCCAGACCCACACATTTTGTTGATGGTGAGACATTCAACGGAATTGGGCAATCCAGCTACAAGCGCTGCTTGCCGTGCGGGTGCCTGACCAAGTCCAGCTGGAAGTACGCAACCCATAATGACTTCATTTACTTGATGGGGGGAGATTCCTGCACGGATAATCGCTTCTTTGACTACGACAGCACCCAACTTGGGAGCGGGTACCGAGCTTAGGCTTCCCTGAAATGCGCCAATGGGTGTGCGCACACCGGATACAATAAATACATCTTTTTTCATGATTAACTCTTATTCTTTATCGCCGTTTGAGTAGGCTTTGATAATATCTTTTACTAATTTGTGCCTCACTACATCTTCCTCATGGAAGTACACAAAGGCAATACCGTCAACAGTACGAAGTACCCTAGACGCATCTATCAATCCGGATAATTCATCCCTCGGCAGATCAATCTGCGTAATATCGCCGGTGACAATGGCTTTGGATGTAACCCCGAGTCGTGTGAGGAACATCTTCATCTGCATTCGGGTACAGTTTTGAGCTTCATCCAATATCATGAACGCATTGTGGAGGGTTCGTCCCCGCATATACGCCAATGGCGCTACTTCGATCACCCGTTGATCCAGAAAACTTTTTAACTTATCCGCCGGAAGCATTTCATTCAATGCATCGTATAGCGGTGTTAAGTAAGGATCCACCTTTTCTTTCAGATCACCCGGTAGGAATCCCAGCCGTTCCCCAGCTTCCACAGCCGGTCGGGTAATGATGATCCGTTGAACTTCGCGGTTTTTCAGGGATGCCACCGCACTGGCCACCGCCTGATAGGTTTTACCTGTCCCGGCGGGTCCGATGGCGAACACAATATCATTTTCCTGCACCAGTTGATGATACCGGAGTTGTCCCGGTGTGCGAGGCTTCACTGCTCCTTTATGAGTGAACAGAATCACGGGTTTGTCACCGTTAGTGTGCAACGGATCACCCGGTTCTGTGGGTCCCAAATTTACTAGCACATTTACATCATCGGAATTTACAAATCCTTTCTGATTTACGGTCACCACCATATCCTGTAAAATATCACTTAAGCGGGTAACCTCTGATGCATCGCCATCCAGCATAACATCTGTACCTCGGACGACAATTTTAACGGGAAATTTAGATTCCAACAGTTTGATATTATCGTCGTTGGGTCCCAAAATTGATAGAGAGTCTATGCCGGCAAAACTAATTTTCTTTTTCAATAAATTCCTTTTTGTGGGATATAATTCTTGTTTTTAGATGTGTCCAACCGTTCGAGATCATCGATTCACGAACGCTCATTTTTGAGTAAAATAATATTGTTCATCAGGCGTGCAAATTTACGGATGAACCCTCATTGATTCAAAAAAGAGGAAATGAGATTCTTAAATTAAGAAGTACGAAGTTGACACACAAGCTGGCGTCATAAGATGATTTTAAACTGCTCTTTTTTCTTACCTGATTTTTTGATCGCCATACGGCCAAGCCTTGTAGAAGGATAGGGGCTCATATTGTTGATTTGGCGAAAGACTAATTTTTCGTGAATGCTATCTTTCAGTTAATGATGAATCCGTAAATTATTTTCCACTTCCGGATAAAAACTAATATTGATAAATTAGTGAAATGTAGGTGCATAACTCACTCCTTGGATTCAAGTTGTAACTGCATTATACTTAATATCCTTTTTTATAAATATTACCACTCGGTGAAATCCCAAACAAATAAGTTTCTGGTCTATCATAATTACTTAAATATAATTTAATTGGAAACGGTTTGTCATAATAGATCGAATCACTAATTGATATTCTACTTACATTGTCGACAGTCTTTACTATCTCACCATTGGTATTTATTCTTACTTGATAAATTGTGTCGGTATTATCAGCTGCAACTAGCACGACAGCATCACTTTGGTCTTCAAATACCTCAAGCTGAATAGTAGTCTGCTCTTGTCCCGAATATTGATAATTGTGACGTCGTAAAGATTTATTTTGATAAATTGATTGAGAGTTTTCGGCAATCTGAATTTCATTTACAGAAATAATATTAGACGTTTGAGCATCGAATAAAGTGTACTTAATCTTGTCTTGTCTAAGTTTGCTTATTTCACGTCCGTTTGAGTCTAATATTAAACCAGAAGGATGCGCAACTAATATTATATAGTTGTTGTCTAAACTAACCATCGTTTTCATTCTACCACCAAATACACGACCCAAAGAATGATCACCTATATTGATTTCAGTTCTGGAGATATTTCCATTAATATCAATTTTTACATATTCTCTTAAGTGGTATGATGTATTTTTTTGTATTGTGCTTGTAAACATATGGATATTACCTGTTTTATCAAGGTAATGGCGAATAATCCCCTCATGCAGATCAGAAATATGATATATTTCATTTCCAGAATTATTGTATTTTATAAAACCTTTGCTATTTGCTTTTAAATAATATATAATAATATTGCCACTGTAATCTGAATATATTTCTGCTCTTGTTACAAATTTTGCTACCAAAGTCTCAAACATTACCATTCCATTAGTGGTGATTTTCCTGTAATATAGCTCTCCCTTGTTCGAATAGTAATCTGTCCCTGTAGAAACAATGTTATTTAAACTATTGGAGTCAATTACCCAGTCATTTATATGTTCAATTTTACCTTTGTAATAATTTTCAATGTTTTCTGTTTCAATCATATATACCATTGAAAAAAATAATTGAAGTATAATAATTGATTTTATCATATTTTAGTCATTTCATTCATGTCGTTCTATATTAAAGTTTTTTTTGAAAGTTTTGGTTATTGGCGTTACACAATCCTTATGTCTTCATATCACCTCCGCATATCATCTCTCACTTGTAATGTGTAACAGAATCTCCCAGTCATATGTCTCCAGTCAATCGCCCCTGGTCGAAGATCTTGTGGTGTGAGGTCATTAGACTCAAATGAATTAGTTAGAAAAATTGCACATAATTTATAAGTGGTGGAATCTACCTTCGAGTAGGACGTCGTGCCCTGAACTTCAGAATCATCCTGTAAAAATCTAGGTCCGGATTCTTTTACCAATGTTATTAAATCTGGCGGAAGGACGTTGTTGGATAACCAATACCGATCTACAGTAATTTGAATCAATCTCAGCTCATGCACCGTATCTCTATCAATTTTTTTGTTACGGATTTCACTGGGGGATTCAATAATGATAATCCCGATGATCATGACAGTAATCACCGCCAAAACTGAGAGTCCGAAAATAATTTTCCCTACCGTTGGTTTCATCATTCGGTGAATTCATCCCGGTTTAAATCCCAGAGGTAGTACCCAAAGATGGTCCCGGATATTATCCCCACCGTCAGGATCTTTAAAATGAACTCGACTGTCATATCACCACTGAGGAATCTGAATACCAGAGTGGTTAAATCCCCGATGACAAACCCTGCTGCAATGAATAGGGTGATGTAGGTCAACCATTTCCGGATCTTCGAGCTTCGGTTACTGGGATCAGCTTTAACCCGTCGATGAATTAGCCAGGTGAATAAGACATAGATGGGGAAAGCGATGATGGTCAAAGCCAGAGACATTCTAATTCCAGTGGTGGAAAAATGCCTCATACCGGATCTTCCATATTGAGGAAAAACTCTGTCAATGTACTCTATGATGAGATTTCCCACTGATATAGCAGAAATGATCAGCGTGGTAAATAATACCAGATAAAGGAAAGTTTCTTTAGCGGAGGTGTATGCTGCCGGTTTCGGGACTGGAATGGGGAAGTCTACTTCTGCATAGACATTGACAGCCTTTTTAATTTGATCGTCGGGCCATTGAGCCTTTTTCAACACATCCTCAACGTCCTGTCGGGATTGTCCATTTACCAAAGCCTGGTGAACAAATTGTTTGAGGTCCTCATTTACATTTGACACGGTTGATCTCCTTTCCATTAGGTCGATTCCGTTATATCAAAAATATAATAATTGATTGGGTTTAAATATAAATAAATATTTTCGATCGAATTGCAGAAAATTTTACGATCAAAACATCGCACTATCCCGAAATGATGATAAACTTAGCGAATTGTGAAACAGGCAAAACTATCTTAATCCATCATTTCTGGTCCTCTAATTGCTCAAATTTTTCTCAACTCATGGGTGGTGCCCTTCGACAGGATCAGAAACCGAATATCGAACCATGTTGGTGAGCTTGTCGAACTACAACGCTTAAACTCTTTTCGTGCTCATTCGTAAAATCCGTGGTAAAATATCCCCTGAATCAGTAGGCAGAAGAACAGTGCATTGATTAAATTTCCAAGACTATAACAACTTTATTTTTAAGGAAATCCGTCATGAGAATGTTATTTGTAAATCTCATTATATTATTTTCATTCCTCCTTCCGGGAGTTCAAACCTCTTTAGCCGATTTATCTCCAAATACACCAGATGAATCCCGTGGATTGATCTACCTCCCTGGTTCCCACAACGACTGGGACCTGGACGCTGATAATCTAGTGCCGACGAGAGAATTTTTGGGTGGAGCTATCGCTTATTACGGAACAACCATTACAGCATCATTGGATGGTGAGTTCAAGATCGTTGACGGCGACTGGGCTCACAACTGGGGTGCTGGATATTGGATCACAGACTACGATATCCGCTGGACCATCGGCTGGGACGGTACGAATGCCGCCTGGAAAGGATCGCCCGGAACCTATCTTCACATCAATATTCAACAACCGGAAGATTATTATAATTCCGTGTTACCAGTGGGTATATTGAGCCTGTCTGCAATGCCTGTGACCGTCGGTCAGGTCAGCGAAGTGGGAGAACCATTTAATGATGGACTTATTGCACCTGGTGAACAATTGATTCAGTGCAGCCTTTCGGGCACACCATCGCCGGAAGAGATCATTTACCTGCGATATTCCACCGACGAGTGGGCAACTTTTCATTTTTTGCAAATGATGGGATCTGGTTCTGAACGTTCTGCTACAATCCCGGACTACCCTATTGGGACCGCCATCGCCTACTACGTGATGAGCACGACGCTATCCTTTCAGACAGGGAATGCACTGGATAACTATCCTGATCTCATGACAATCAGCTACAATACCAATTTAGGAAATAATTTCAATTACTCGGTTTGTGGAGATTCCGATGGTGACGGACTCTGCAATGACCTTGACCCGGAACCGGACTGCATAACTAACGATACCGATAACTGTGGTGTGTGCGGTGGAAATAACTTAGACGTTGACTGTTTAGGGGACTGTTTTGGAAATGCAGCAGATGATTGTACAGGCGTTTGTGATGGAAACGCTACTTATGATGACTGCGATATTTGTTCCGGCGGGACCACCGGACTCACACCCAATGCAGATATGGACTGCACTGATACTTGTTTCGGAAGTGCTATCAATGATTGCAACGGAACATGCAACGGTTCGGCTGCCGTTGATGATTGTGGTATCTGCGCGGGGGGAACAACAGGTCTTATTCCCAACGCCAATGACTTGGGGTGTGGATGCAATGAACTGGCCCCCCAACCCTGGTGTTCAGACGTCGACCAAGATGGATTGGGTGACCCTGCTTCACAAACAGATTATTGTTCAGGAGACATACCTGAGGGATGGGTAACTGACTGCAACGATACTACCCCCTCAGGAAGTTTTCATTTGGCATACGGCTCGGCAGATATATCAGGCGCACCAACGGGATCTGTAGAGATAATATTCAACAGCTCATTTTCTGTTTCTGTTCTGCTATTTGATATGGGCGGTCTCACACTTACAGATGCTGATCTTGCACCGGAAATCCAGAACATGGGGATTGGTGTATCCGGCAGTACGGTTACTATTTTTTCGCCATCTGGCACCGATTTTCTTGAGCCAGGCTCAGGTACTTTAGCAACAATTTATTTTGAATACGATTACGAAGATGGTGCTGAATCCTGTATCACCATTCAGGATATTTTTGACGATTTTGGAAATACTCCAGAAACGACTGTAGGTGATTGTATCCTGCTCACACTTCCCCCTGCAGACTGTGCAGGCGTACCTAACGGACCCAATTTGACGGATGACTGTGGGGACTGTGACGACAATCCCGTAAATGACAATGAAGCACAAGATTGTACCGGGCTCTGCTTTGGGACCGCTGCAATTGATGAATGCGGATTCTGTTCCGGTGGTACTACCGAACTTATTCCCAATGCCGACATGGATTGTGCGGGGGAATGTTTTGGAGATGCGATAGAAGATTGTGCCGGTACCTGTGAAGGTCCTGCCGTTACCGATCCAAACGGTGATTGCTGCCAACCGGAAAACCTGGACTCCTGCGGTGTATGCGACGGATCAAACCTGAATATGGATTGCAATGGCGACTGTTTCGGTTCTGCAGTCATTGACGATTGTTTTTACTGCGTAGATGGAAATTCCGGGGACGTGTTCAATTTTATGATGGATGATTGCGATGTCTGTGGTGGCAATAATGAAGCCATGGACTGCACGAATACCTGCTTCGGTGATGCCGTAGAAGACTGCCTGGGTGTCTGTGAAGGAACTGCATTTCCAGATTGTAACGACGAATGTAACGGTCCTGCTCAAATCGATGATTGCGGAGCTTGTGCCGGAGGTAATACAGAGCTCATTCCCAATGCCGACATGGATTGTGCCGGTGTATGTTTTGGAGATGCTATTGAAGATTGTTCAGGTACTTGTAACGGGGTATTCGTCTATGACGATTATGAAGGATGCTGTGCTCCTGATTCCATTGACGAATGCGGTCAGTGCTTTGGTGGAAATCAAATGTGTTCCGGTTGCATGGACCCGGAAGCCTGTAATTACGACCCTGATGCATGGGTTCCCGATATTTCAGACTGTGAATATCCACCTGAAAATTTTGACTGTGATGGTAATTGCCTTGTGGAAATTGATTGCTTGGGTGAGTGCGGTGGACTCGCTTTTATTGATGATTGTGGAGTCTGTTTTGACCAATGTGAAGAATGTGATTATGAACCCAACTTTGACTGTAATGGTGACTGCATTGAAGGCACACCAGGGTGGGATGGTGGTGCCAGTGGAACTGCTTACATCGATGCCTGTGGAGTCTGCTCCGGCGGTACTACCGAACTTATCCCCAATGCCGATATAGACTGCACAGGCACTTGTTTCGGGGATGCTGAATTAGATTGTGCAGGCATCTGTAATGGTGAATCTATGATAGATGATTGTGGGGACTGTGTGCTTCCAGGATTTCCGCCGGAAAATGTGGATTGTGCCGGTGTCTGCTGGGGAGATGCCATCATTGACGACTGCGGTGTTTGTGCCGGAGGAACTACCGGACTAGAAATAAACGCTGATATGGATTGCAGCGGTGAATGTTTTGGAGAGGCATTAGAAGATTGTGCCGGCGCGTGCGACGGAATATTTATCCCAGATGGTTTTGGCGGGTGCTGTGCCCTCCATGCGATGGATGAATGCGGTGTTTGTTATGGTGGTAATGAGCTGTGTTCAGGTTGTATGGATACAGCAGCATGTAATTTCGACCCGGATGCTTTAGTCCCTGATATTTCATCATGCGAATATCCCCCAGAAAATTTCGACTGCAATGGAGATTGTATCGCAGAACTAGACTGCAATGATGAATGCGGAGGATCTGCCATTGAAAACGAATGTGGTTGTGTGGGCGGCTCAACCGGATTGGACTCTGATTTCTGTTATGGGTGTACCGACCCAGAAGCATATAATTATGATGAATTTGCTTTGTTAGATAACGGGAATTGCCATTATCAAGAAGATTTATATTTGTACTTTGGTGAAGTTGATGAACAGGCACATACAATGGAAGTATGGTGGAATGCACCCAGCAGTGTCGCGGGATTTCAAATTATATTGGACGGTGTGACTATTATCGATATTGAAAGTTTTATTAGCAATTATCCCGGATGGCAACTCGCATTCGATTCAGATAGTGGGACGATTTTGGGGTTCACCTTTGGTACAAGTTATTTACCAGCAGGTGAGTATTTGGTTCTTACAGTCACCTATTCAGAAATGCTGGGACCAGAAGCTTGCCTATTTAATTACCTTATTTCTACACCTCCAGTCGAACCACCATATAATGTCATCACAGGTGAATGCCATACATTTTTAAATATTGAGGGGTGCACTGATTCGGATGCGTGTAATTATAATCTCGATGCTGCAATTGATGATGGCTCATGCGAGTATCCAGCAGAATTTTTTGACTGCGAAGGCAATTGTCTGCATGACTGGGATAGCGACGGCATTTGTGATGAACAAGAAATTGAGGGATGCATGGATCCGGAAGGCTGTAACTATGATCCTGAGGCAACCGATGACGGTGATTGTTTCTACGTGGAGGAATTTTATGATTGTTTTGGAAATTGTTTAGCTGATATCGACTGTCTCGGTGTCTGTGGTGGAACCGCAGAATTGGATTGGATGGGTGACTGTTGCGATCCCGATGGATTGAACGAATGCGGACTATGCTTTGGTGAAGAGATTTTGGATTGTGAAGGTGTATGCTACGGTGATGCGCTGGAAGATGATTGCGGGGTTTGTACCGGCGGAACAACCGAACTAGAATTCAATGAAAATATGGACTGTAACGATGAATGTTACGGTCTCGCAATTGAAAATGAATGTGGATGTGTGGAGGGATCGACTGGTCTTGATACAGATTTCTGTTACGGATGCACCGACCCCGAAGCCTATAATTACGACGAAACCGCAACCATCGATGATGGTAGCTGCCAGTACCAACAAGACTTGTATCTGTACTTTGGCGAAGTGGATGAACAGGCGCACACTATGGAAGTCTGGATGAATGCACCCGATGAAGTGTCTGGATTTCAGTTTGTGATTACAGGGATCTATCTCACTGGTGTGTATGGCGGAGTCACCGATTTTTCTCCTTCATGGCCTATAAGCACTTCCAACAACGGATCGGTTATAGGGTTTGTATTTTGGAATCATACATTACCTGCAGGAGACTATTTACTAGGCATTTTTACCTATTCAGAAATACTTGACTTTGAATCCTGTCTCACAGAACCTGTTTTTTCTGCTCCTCCGGGTAATCCACCATATAACGTCATCGTAGATGACTGTTACACATTCCTCAATATCGAAGGGTGCACTGACCCTGACGCATCAAATTATAATCCAGACGCGTCTATTGATGACGGTTCATGCGTATATAATATTCCCGGTGACATCACCCAAGACGGGGCTGTTGACGTTGTCGATGTGGTCTTCATGGTGAACGTCATCCTACAGGAAACTTTATTACCAGAAGCGCAAATGATAGCAGGAGACCTCTATCAGGACGGGGTCATTACCATTCTCGATCTAGTCTGGCTCATCAATATTATCCTGGGGAACGACCTTGCATTACAAATCCCAATGACAGCAACCGCATTGGCAAATTCAGGGAATGAAATATCTGTTGACATTCCCGATGGTATTTCCGCAATGCAAATTGATTTTGAGGGTGATTTCTCCATCACGCAAAGTTTTCTACCGGCTGGTTGGCAATTCACGAAGAATGATCACCGAATAATCCTGTTTTCCATGGACGGCTCACCTCTGACACAATCCAAGCTATTCCGGTATTCAGGTGATGTAACGATACAGTCCGCACTCGCAGTAGATCGAACCCTGAATCAAAGGCAACTCTCCCTCCCGACGGAGCCCACCCGGTATTCACTGGTGGAAGTGTATCCCAATCCGTTTAACCCGGATGTCTCCATTCGGTATTATCTGGAAGCATCGTTCCCCGTTCAATTGATGATCTATGATGTGTCCGGCAGGTTGGTGGAAGAACTGTCTCCACAAGACAACCTTCGTTCTCCCGGCTGGCATCAGGTACGGTGGTCCGGTGCGAACCTCCCCGGCGGAATTTACATTGTAAAAATATACCTTCCGGAGGGAATCGTCTCCAAAAAATTGGTTCTCCTGAAATAACTTGACCGATCCTGATGAAGTTCAGAACATGGCTGTGGCGCTGTATGTGTATTTCCGTTGTGATGTCTGCAGGATATGCAGCAGTTCCGCCCAATCACGATGATGAACCGCGGGACTATGACGAGGGTGACCTTCAGGTATTACAGGACATCATCGACCTGAATGATCTCACGCTTGATCCGTTGGAATTAGGCGAACAAATCTGGTCCAATGATCGGTTAGTATATCTGAACATGTCGGGAAATTCTGCATTCGAACTGACTCAACTCCCCGAGAGTATGGGTAATCTTGAGCAGCTTCTGGAATTGGCTCTGGAAGAGAATGCACTCACAGAACTCCCTACATCACTGGGTAACCTGATACAATTGGGGGGATTATCCGTAAGGCATAATCAATTAACATCGTTACCAGATGAGTTGGAAAATCTCACTGCCCTCATGAGTCTGGATGTCGCCTATAACGGGCTTTTGGCAATCCCTGAAAATCTGGATAGTCTGTCTTTGTTGCTCATCATGGATTTGTCCCACAACCAAATAAGCGATTTGCCTACTTCCATCGGGAGTTTGTCCAGCCTCTTCTCGTTAGATGTGAGTCACAATCAAATCATTGAATATCCTGAAGCCTTGTCCCAAATTCCAAGCCTGGGCTGGCTTGATGTATCGTGGAATCTGATCACAGACATCCCCGCATCCATTACACAAAATACCGGCCTTCAAAATCTGGACGTATCCGGAAACCAACTGACAGAGTTTCCCGAGGGAATGGAAACGTTCAACCAACTGTACACCTTTAAATGTCAACACAACCAGCTTACGGAACTCCCCTACTCACTTCCTTGGGCTACGACTCTCAATTTTATTGACATTTCGGAAAACATGATTGGTTATCTGCCCTACGGGTTTGACCTGCTTCAGGACCTTACCCGGTTGAATCTTGCGGAAAACGAGTTCACGCAATTACCACTGGCAATCACATTGTTATCTCAACTGGAATCACTTGATCTGTCCGGTAATCAGATTGAGTCTATTCCTGATGGATTATGGACGCTACCGATGCTGCGGAACTTATACCTTCACGGAAATCAGATCCAGAATTTATCCGAAAACCTTGGAATATTGGTCTCACTGGAAAAGTTGGATGTTTCTGAAAATCCCATTTCAGTGCTACCTGCATCTATCAATTATCTCACCAATCTCATTGAATTGCATGTCTCGGATTGTGAACTCTCTGAACTCCCTGATGTTTGGGACGGACTGACTGGCTTGTACTTTCTTGACGTATCGGATAACTTTCTATTTCAACTCCCTGATGACATAGGCAATCTAACTTCTCTGCTGGTATTGGATCTTTCAGGGAATTTCTTAAACACCATCCCTGTGACCATGGGGGAATTGGAAAGTCCATGGATATTGTATCTGGGTGACAACAGCCTGTTTTGTTATGATGGCGAAATGATCATCGAAAATATCCCGGATTTTTTGCTAAACAGTGGATACACATTGGTGGATGGATTGTATCAGCAGGATTGCTCCATTGCAGGATGCACGGATGCCCAGGCATGGAATTATTCCCATGATTTTATTGTTGAGGATGGAAGTTGTATCTACCTAATGACTGGTGATGTGAATCTGGATCAGACGACAGATGTTCTGGATATTGTGTTGATCGTGTCCATTATCATCAATGATGAAGATCCTTCTGAAATGCAACTGCTCACAGGTGATATCAATTCCGACGGCAGCCTGAATGTATTGGATGTGGTGCTCATCGTTCAGCTCATTTTAAACGAAGGATATTGAACGTGTTTTCAATCGCCATCTCACAGGAATTGAAGGAATATTGCGGTGAACTCATCACCAACCACAATTTTGGTAACCGTGGTTTCGCGGATGGAAACCGGGAAGAACAATACACAGGATTGATCGGACAGAGTATGATCTGCCGATTGTTGGGGAGCCCGCTCCCCACAGGTGAAGGCGGTTTCGATGAGGGTGTGGACATTGAGATCAACGGACTGCGAGTGGATGTAAAAACCATGGGAAGGACCACCCCTGTGCGCGAGTATTATGTGAATAATTTCATCGCCCTGCAAAAAAATTATCAGACAGATGTGTACTTCTTTTGCAGCATTGACAAATCCACATCAAAATTCACGGTTTGTGGATGGGTCACAAAAGCACAATTACTAGATCGTGCAGAGTTTTACAAAAAAGGAACGAAACGGTACCGTTCCGACAAGACTTGGTTCGAAACCAAAGCCGATCTATACGAGATCGCCAATGACAAACTGAATGTGGTGAATTCTCCCGATGAATTGAGAGTTGCAATAGAAGAATTGAATTCAGGAAGCAAGTAACTATTGACCCACTATCACATTCACCATTTGCACCACATCCAGTACATCGATGATTTCATCCAAATTCATATCACCCGCCCAAAGCTGATAAGGCGTTGTATCAGAAATCGATAAAATGATAGACACCATGATTACAATATCCAAAACATCGGATGAATTATCCGCATTCACATCACCTTTCGACATCTGTCCGATTTTTTGAACAACAATCTGATCAAAGTACGCCCAGCTTACAGAAGATCCACCTGTCATACCCGCATCCAATAATATCTGAAGATTAGTATTCTCATTCACAAGTAGTGTATCGGTAAATGTAATTGACGTCCAATCTAAGTAATGAGAATTTCCTTCACCGATAATGGTTTCGGGGCTATCGACAGGGGTAAGTTTTATCCACGCACCCACATAATTGTATGTCTGATGCGCCCAACCGGATACCTGCAGAATATCACCGGGTCCAGAGGTGACAGAAAGTACCGATGTAGCAATACCGGGAAAGCACCCCTGTGTATTCCCGGATTCAAGCATCAGACTCCACGCGCCACCACCCATTGGTGCATCTGTTTCTGTGTCTCCGCTGCATGTATAATTCCATCCGGTTATTAGCGGTTCTGCCTGGGATTCAAAACTGCCATTGATAAGCAGATTGTCGTCAGTGAGCACATTAATGAACCCCAATATGAGTGCGGTGCATTCCACACATGTGATTTCATCACCGATGAATTCTATGTGCTGTCCGTCAAACGGCAACAAGATTTCCGGTTCACTCAAGGTGGTGATCCACTGAAAATCAAAACCATCATCTGGGTCGATGCCAAACTCATCGCAGCCATCCATGCAGAAACTGTTTTCGGTATTTTCGTATAAAATTCCCGAAGTTATGGTGAATTCAGGTAGATCTCCGATAATTTCAATGGTCTGAACATTAATAGCACCACATTCTGCACACCACACGTCTTCACCGGTAATTTCCACATGCTCATCTACATATTCCATCAGTATCCAGGGATCGGGTAAATAAGTGATGAAGTCGCTATTGTATCCTGGATCCGGTTCCAAATAAAACATGGAACATGCGTCCATGCACACACTAGCTGCGGTGTGCAAAATTCCTCGAGTGGTAATTCGATCTTGCGATAACAGTGCAGAAATAGAGATGATTGACACGACGATTAACGTTACTTTTTTCATGATAATCCTCCTGATGAACATTTTTTATGGAGCAAGGACTTTATTGCCACCCTGCAATTAGCAAATTTGTGAGAATCTAATAAATAATCAAAAAGTATTAGTCACCTGTTGGTATATGAATCATCCAGTCTATCAGGATCACCACATCCAGCACATCGATGATTTCATCCAAATTCATATCGCCCGCCCAAAGCTGATAAGGTATTGTATCAGAAATCGATAAAATGATAGACACCATGATTACAATGTCCAGCACATTGATCTCATAGTCCGCATTCACATCGCCTTTCAGCATTTGTCCGATTTTTTGAACAACAATCTGATCAAAGTACGCCCAGGCTATATCGGACTCATCTGTGAGGCCTGCATCCAGAACTACCTGAAGATTGATGGATTGGTTCAGCAACAGAGTGTCGGTAAAAGTAATGAATGTCCAGTCAGCTGTATCGGTAAATCCTTCCCCAAGGATGGTGTACGGGGCATCCGCTAATAATACTCGAATTCCAGCACCTAACCCGTTATTATCCTGTTTAGCCCATCCAGATACGGTGAGGATATCCCCACCTGATGCTGCTGTAATTAATGTGGATGTAGCGGTTCCCAACCAACAACCCTGCGAATATCCCGTCCCCAGTTTAAGGTTCCATCGGCCAGTGCCTGTGATGGGTGTCTCTTCAGATACTGTAGCGACACAAGGGAATGCCCACCCCCCTAATGCAGGTTCTCCACCAGATTCAAAACTGCCATTTATCACCTGATTGCCCAAATTGATAACATTAACGAACCCCAATTCCAATGGATTACATACATCGCAGGAAATTTCCTCGCCGATGAACTCAATCTGCTCACCTAAGAAAGGCATGAGTATTTCAGACTCTCCTTGTGTCGTGAGCCAGACGGCAGGATATCCCTCGTTGGGTTCAATCCTGAAATCCGCGCAGGCAGCCGGGCAGCTACTATCATCGGTGTTTTCCTGCAAGGTGCCCATTGAAACAGTGTAGGTCGGAACCTCCACTATGATGGTTATCGATTGTACGTTAATTGCGCTGACCGGATAAATACCACAAGATGTGCAAGTTGTTGTTATGCCGCTCACTTCAACGTGTTGCCCAGCATAAAATATTAAATTCACACCAAAATCGGATTTTAAATGCTGGTGTTCATAACCTGGGTCTGGTGTTAAAAAATACCAATAGCACAAATCCGGGCATATTAAAGAAGGTTGCCAGTTTACTATCCCCCTTGCAGTGGTGCGGTTTTGTAGAAAAGCAATCTGGAGCATTATAATGGATATTGTAAAGTAAAAAAATAATTTCATGACATTTCTCCTTAAAACCTATTTAACATGCAAATCAGGATTTCAGAACACCGAAAAATTCGGTGTCATCCCTCTAAAAACCATTTGCTAACGGTCACCAGCTTTCAGTCTGTCCTCCGCTTTTTGGCAATATTCATCAGAAATATCGATCCCCAGAAATCGTCTTTCCATTTTTTGAGCGACGGCAGTGGTGGTACCTACACCGTTAAAGGGGTCCAAAATGATATCCCCCTGATAGCTGAATAATTTTAAAACCCGACGGACAAGTTCCTCCGGGAACATGGCAGGGTGTCCCATTTTTTTCATTTTTCGCTCGGGTGCTATGGACCATTTCGCCACCACCCATGATTTGAATTCTTCGTCGGTAATATCGATGTTTTCCCGATCACCGGACTTTTTCAGATCACCTTTGCAGAAGATTTCCAGAAATTCCCAGGTGTATTTCAGGTACGGACTGGCAGGACTTTTCCAACTCCCCCACGCTGTATATTTACAGTTATAATTGTTTTTCTCCCAGAGAATCTCCCCTTTCCAGATCAGTTTTTCATCCAGGAAAAACCTGCTAATCATGTGATGGGTGGGGATATAATCCGAAAACAACGGCTGAATATTCACGATAATCCGTCCACCGAATTTCAATACCCGGATGCACTCTTTGAAAACATTGAATAATTTCTCGAAATAATGCTCCCAGAAATGTTCGTCCTGCTGCTGATCGTATTCCAGCCCGAAATTATAGGGTGGTGAAGTGAACACCAGATCGATGCAGTTGTCCGGTAGAGATTTGAGTGTGGATTCGCTGTCTCTACAGATGATCCGGTTCACGAATGAGTCGGGTACGTCGTTTACGTGTGTTTTAAACGGGTGACCGGACGTGTAAAAGTATTTCCCTCGGCCTTCTTCTTTTCGCTTCCGGTTTTGCACCTTCCGTTCTGCGTTGTAATCCACGAAGATACGCTTTTTCCCTTTGATACCATAACTTTTGATAGACTCAACGGATTCAACTACCTGAGCCAGAACCGACTCGGGGAAACGATCACGGATGGCAGTGAGCGTATCCATATTCGCCCGATTCAGGTGGAGGATCACATCCTCATGGTTAACTTCAATGTACAGGTCATCGGTGGGGATTTCTAAATTAAGGGTTTCGATTGCGGTGCTGTGATTAGAAGGGAGGGGAAGCTCAATATTCAACGGGATTTCTTTATATTTGACAGGATTATTCATGTGATAAATTTAATACATGATTTATTGTTTCTAATAAATTTACATTGGAATATATGATTTGATTCAGTCATATTTCTTTCGAAATATTTATATTGAAATTTATAAACAGGACATTATATGACATTCCTAAAGAGTTAAACCTTATTCAGGCATAGTCAGTTTGTCAATTATTTCTTGTTTTTTGCTTTTTCCATGATTTACCCAATTTGTAAACTTGCTAAACTTGCAAACTTCTCTCCTCTCTCCACAGTTACTTTGATATGCTCATTTAAATGCCGGTAATTTTCCTGCCATTATGAAAACCAAATTCACTCTTTTTGATTCTTTATTGAAGACCTAATTTCGTGACAACAGACTTGATCATGATATTTCTGGTGGGATTTACCAGTGGGTTCGGTCATTGTGTGGGAATGTGCGGCGGTATTGTTCTCACCTATTCTGTCAACCTGACGAATAATGATCCATCGTCATCCGGCAGATTCAGCCGGATTTGGCCACATGTATTGTATAATGGCGGACGGATGATCACATACATGTTTCTGGGGGGGATATTCGCACTGGCCGGGAGTACTTTCATGTTCGCTTCCACCGCCTTCAATTACCAGAGTGTGCTACAGATTTTCGCAGGCGTGGTTATGGTCTATATGGCATTCGATCTCCTCAACTGGATTCCCAACATTCTACCGAAATGGTCAACTGGTGAAAACCCGTTTCGACGATTGATTCACAACTTGCTTAGACAGGTGGATCGATCGAACATCTTCATATTAGGTGTGGTGCTGGGATTTCTCCCATGCGGCGTGGTGTATGCTGCGGGGGTAAAAGCTACCTCCACTGGAAATATTGCGCTTGGGATGCTCACGATGATGACTTTCGCTTTGGGGACGTTTCCTGCGATGATGTTGATGGGTATCAGCGCTCAATGGATCACCGGAAAGTTTAAACGCAGAGTGTTCAAATTTTCTGCCATTATGGTGCTGATTTTGGGAATATTGACCATCCAAAAGGGAGTCATGAAATTCAATCGCACCGTCCAGATGAATAACGGAAAGAACGCCATTCCCGAATGTTGCGAACCTGGCGGTCATTATAATCAATCCACACACTCTGATACTTTGTCTGGTCCCCGAACCCCTGACCGATGAATACCCGACTCGCTACTCAAACCTGTTTCCATTGTGGGGATGATTGCGGACGATTTCCCATTATTCTGAATGATAAACCGTTTTGTTGTAATGGATGCAAACAGGTATATCTCTTGCTGCAATCCTCCGACCTTTGCCAGTATTACGATCTGAATCGGCAACCGGGAGTTTCACCACAAACCGTCTCTGTAACAGATCAATTTTCTTTTTTGGATAATGAGGAAATTGCCCGAAAACTGATCGATTTTCAGGATGATACCGGTACCCGTGTTCGGTTCACGCTACCAGATATGCACTGTAGTTCGTGTATTTGGCTTTTGGAAAAATTATACAAACTGAACGATGCTATCTCAAATACACATGTAAACTTTCTGCAAAAAGAGATTACACTTCATTTTGATCATCATCGTATGTCTCTTCGGGAAATTGCAGATCTGCTAACGTCCATCGGGTACGAACCGCGTCTGAATCTATTCGACGTTGAAGAAACCTCCACTCCAAAAACTCGTAAAACTTTGTACATCCAGATCGCGGTTGCCGGATTTTCATTCGTAAACATCATGCTGTTGAGTTTGCCTGAATATTTTTCAAGCGGTAAACATCTTGGTGAATCCTTTCAACATTTTTTTGGATACTTGAATATCCTGTTAGCTCTACCTGTCCTATTGGTGAGTTCAAAGGGATATTTCTCTTCTGCCCTGACTGGTTTGCGTCACAAAGTGATCAATATTGACGTGCCTATTGTTCTGGGCATCCTTGCATTGTTTACACGCAGCGTCATTGAAATCGTTTTGCATACGGGTGCGGGATACATGGATTCTTTTGCCGGTCTGGTTTTTTTGTTACTGATTGGGAAATTATTTCAACAAAAAACCTTCGATTCTCTATCATTCGACCGGGATTATCGAAGCTACTTTCCGGTATCTGTTCATCGTAAAACTGCAGACGGCACGGAGGTAATCCCTTTATCGAAGTTGGTAGTAGGCGATCGAATTCTCATTAGAAATGGTGAAATTGTACCTGCAGATTCCATCCTGTTAAAATCTACTGCTATGATTGATTACAGTTTTGTCACGGGAGAATCCCAGCCCGTACGAAAAGAGTCTGGTGATACCATTTTTGCCGGGGGTATTCAAACCGGGGGTATGATCGAGCTGGAGGTGATCCGCGAATTATCCCAAAGTTACCTCACCGGACTGTGGAATAAGAGTGACGATCCAAACCGTCCCGATGGCAAAATTCTGCAACTGACAGACAGTATAAGTCGATATTTTACGCTGATCGTGCTTGCTATCGCTATCATCTCCGCCGGATACTGGATGATGCACTCACCTGCCCTCGCTTGGGATGCGTTCACTTCTGTTCTGATCGTCGCTTGTCCCTGTGCGCTGGCATTATCTGCACCTTTTACATTGGGCAATATTTTACGTGTGCTCAGTCGAAACGGATTCTATCTGAAAAACGCCAGTGTTATCGAGTCCCTTGCAAAGACGGATACCGTTATTTTTGATAAAACAGGAACACTGACATATGGAGGACGGAGCAGACTCAAATTTATGCCTGTAAACGGGCAACAGATAGATCTATCATCGCGAGAATTGGGGTGGATCAAGTCCGTCGTAAACCAGTCAAGCCATCCCAAAAGCCAAGCTATTGACCGTGGATTGTCTTCATCTGCGATCATACCAGTAACAGACTTTCTGGAACTTCCCGGCGAAGGAATTGCCGGTACTGTGGATGGACATCGAATCCTCGTTGGATCATCCTCATATTTACGACATGACCCAGATGGGGATTCTTCAGATCAAGTGTGGGTATCCATTGATGGACAGGTGATCGGAGGTTTTAATCTGGAGGAAATATTCCGAGATGGATTACCGGACGTGGTGAGTCGTATTCAATCCAACCATCAGGTTCATCTGCTTACCGGTGACAATGACCGACAGAAAAAAAATCTAATGGATATTTTCAGCATTGATGATATGCACTTCAATCAGACACCATTTGATAAGTTGAAATTTGTACAGGATCGCATCCGTGACCATCATAAAATCGTGATGATTGGCGATGGATTAAACGATGCCGGTGCATTGAAACACAGTCATGTGGGTATTGCAATATCAGAAGATAAAAACGCTTTTTCTCCCGCATGTGACGCCATATTAGATGCCAATCAATTCAAAAAATTGCCAGTATTAATAAACCTTTCTAAAAAGGCAATTCGCGTAATTATTGCCAGCATCATTATTTCTTTTCTTTATAACCTGGCGGGGTTGGGTTTTGCCGTAACCGGTAAACTATCACCATTGATCGCGGCTATACTTATGCCCGTAAGTTCCATAACAGTAATACTATTTGCAACCGGTGCCAGCAATTTAATGGCAATGAAACTGGGGTTAGTTCGGAAAGTAATGCAATCAGAAGATTATATTTCTCTAACATCCAAGTAAGAAGCACGAATATTATCTTCAATTTACTCTGATTTTGTGTGTATTCCTGTCGACAGGTTAGGAAGATAGTATTAAGATCAAACAATGAGTCGAACTCATTCAATTCATTTAAGGATAAAGTTCGGAATTTTATCCAAAATCAATCTTCTGAAATTTGCTCCAGTAGAACTTTTAGCCCTTCCAGGTAACTGGCTTTGCCTAATCCGGCGATTTGATCTATGCAAACTTTTGAAATCACAGATATCTGTCGAAATTCCTCCCTATGATGGATATCTGATAAATGGACTTCTACTGTTGGAATATTCACAGCAGAAATGGCATCCCTGATCGCATATGAATAGTGAGAAAATGCTGCAGGATTGATGACAATCCCATCTGCCCAGTGCCTTTCATCATGTAGGGTATTAATGATTTCGCCTTCATGATTGGACTGATAAAATTTAAAATGATGTCCTGTGGCTTCGGGACTCTTTTCTAACCACATCATGAGTTCTTCAAGGGTATTTGAACCATAAATCTCCGGTTCACGCTCACCCAGTAAGTTTAAATTCGGACCGTTTATCACTAAAATATTCATAGTTGCTCCAAAGAAATTTTGATATAATCATCTGTTACCTGATGGGAAATCACTGGTTTTCCCAATGCTTCCAGCAGCACAAAATTACCCATACCCATCACATTTTTTTTATCCCGTTTCATAATGGATAGCACAGAATCAATGTTCAGGTTATCCAATGGCGGAAGTGGCAGCTTGCATATGGCTTCTTTAAGTGCCTCCCAATCGGTAGTAGACAGATCAATTGATAATCCAGATTTTTTTCCAAAACGGTATGATATGTATCCGGCACATAACATCCCATAGGCGATGGATTCTCCATGAGTCAGATGTTCATGGCCATAGAATGTTTCAAGTGCATGTCCCACCGTATGTCCGAAATTTAAGATTCGGCGTATTCCAGATTCCTGCTCATCCTGCGAAACAATCTGTGCCTTAAATCGGCAAGCGGAAATAATAGCTTTTGAAAAATGAACACTTGAGGGATTTTTTTGATAGTCTGATAGTTGAAGTGAAAATTCTTGAAAAAATACAGAGTCACTTATGGCGGCTGTTTTCAATATTTCAGCAGCTGCCGAAAAGACTTGCCGAACAGGCAAGGTCTTCAGAAATGTCGGATCAGTCAAAACGATTTTGGGAGGATAAAATGCCCCAATAAGGTTTTTGCCTTGGGGGGTATTTACACCTGTCTTCCCCCCAACCGATGAATCCACCATAGCAAGGAGAGTGGTGGGTATCTGGAGGTATGAAATCCCGCGCATGAATACAGAAGCCACGAAGCCCCCCAGGTCACCGATCACACCGCCGCCGAGTGTTATGAGCCAAGTGCTGCGGTCACAGTGATGATCCATCATGGATGAAACCACCCGTTCTACCCGGGTTAAAGATTTAGATTCTTCCCCCACCGGGACCTGAATGATAACAGGATGAATCCCTATTTTCTCAAGCACATCGGATATAGGTTTTCCGTAATGGTCCCAAATTTCCGCGTGGGTTAAAACCACCCATTTTTGACCATGATGATGCGATTCCAAAATGTTATGGAGGTCAGTCAATAATCCGGAATCGATCATTATGGGATAATCCCCAAACCGGGATGTGATATCAATTTGAGTCATCGTCCAATTCCAATAGATGAATGATCTCGTCACAAACCTCATTAGGCGATAGATTTTCCGTATTGATCTCGTGATGAGCCGTAGATTGATACAGACCTTTCCGCTCAAACCATAATTTGGTAAGCGTGGACTCAGGTTGTTTAGAGGAGGATAATAAAGGTCGGTTTTTCAGATTTCTCATTCGCTGTAAAAGAACTCGCGGATGTGCGAAAAGTAAAATAACAACACCAGTGGATCTCAAAATATGTCTGTTTGGCTCCTGTAAAATGATGCCTCCACCGGTTGAGATCACCTGTCCGGAATTCACAGATATTTGTTTTAACAGATGTGTTTCCTGGTCTCTGAAGTAATCTTCCCCCCTCGTCTTGAACAGTTCTGCTGTACTCATCCCCGCTGTTTTCATCAGCTTTGTGTCGGTATCAGTGAATGGTTGCCCCAACTTTGCCGCCAGTATTTTTCCAACGGTTGTTTTCCAGGCACCCATCATCCCAATGAGATAAATCGTTTTTTTTGAAGCCATTAAAACTTCCCGGTTGCATGGATGTGTTGTGTGAGCTGATCCACAGAATCACCACCGAATTTTTCAAGCAGTGCGTCTGCGAGGACGAATGCCAGCATTCCTTCAGCGACGATTGATGCTGCTGGTACCGCGCAGGTATCTGTTCGTTCTTTATGAGCGGATTTTGATTCTTTTGTAAGGATATCAACAGATTTCAGCGGTTTGATCAATGTGGGAATCGGCTTCATCGCGACGCGAATATCCAGCCATTGTGCGTTGCTCATTCCGCCTTCAATACCTCCTGCGTGATTGGTGGATCGCGTATAAGTTTTACCATCCCAGCCGATTTCATCATGGGTTTCACTACCATGTTTTTTGCTGTATTCAACAGCAGGACCGAACTCAATGCTTTTAAATGCATTAACGGACATCAATGCTTCGGCGATCCGTGCATGAAGCTTTTTGTCCCAGTGCGTATAAGTCCCCAGACCATACGGCAGTCCCGATGCTAAAATCTGAATTTCTCCACCTACTGAATCTCCCGCCTGTATCGCCAAATCGATTGCCTGGAGCATCTGTTGTTCTGCATGACTATCGAGGCAGCGAACAGGAGATTGATCTGCATGATGGTTGAGGGTTTTAAGAGACATATCTAATGGATTGGTAGCTGAGTCAGTAATATTATAAATCCGGGTGACCCGGCTGGCAATGTGAATATCAAACGTATCCAGTAGTTTACGGCAAATGGATGACAGTGCCACCCTCATGGCAGTTTCACGAGCAGAAGATCGCTCAAGAACATTTCTGATATCGGTAAATCCGAATTTTTGAATCCCGGCAAGATCGGCGTGACCCGGTCTGGGGAGGGTTATTTGTTTACCTGGGTTATCCACTTGATCAGAAGACATGACCTGTTCCCAGTTTGCCCAATCTTTGTTCGGCAGGATCAATCCTATAGGCGATCCCAGTGTTTGTCCATGGCGAACTCCGCAATAAATCTCCGCTCGGTCCTGTTCAATTTTCATCCGTTTACCGCGCCCATACCCCATTTGCCTCCGGGATAATTGTTCGGCAATGAGATTTTCGTTCATTTCTAAACCCGCGGGTATGCCTTCAATAATCCCCAATAAACCTTTTCCGTGAGATTCACCGGCGGTGAGGAATTGTATCTTTTTCATCATAAGTGTGTTTCCAGGATTTTTTTCAGATCGTTAATGTCCACTCGGGGGGAAATTCGGTCCTTCATCCAGATATCCAGCGATGCTAGTCCCTGATAGATGAACATGTCCAATCCATTAATAATTTTTGCACCTATCCTTTCGCCAAATTTAAGAAATTCAGTTTTCATGGGACTGTAGATAATATCAATGAGAATCTGCGAAGAAGTAATGGCTGTTTTGGGAGCGGGTATCTCGTCGGGATTCGATCCCATACCTACAGGTGTTGTATTGACAATAATGGATGCACTATTCATAGCAACATTCAATTGTTCAAAAGGGATGGAGTGTAACAGGCAATCATTTTGAATGACGGATAGTTTCTCTACCAACTTTTCTGAATTTGCATGTGATCGGTTTGCTACAGCAATTGAGTTGGCTCCCTCGCGAAGAAGTGCATAGACAATTGCGTATGCCGCCCCGCCTGCACCGATAACAACGCAGGAGTGCCCCTGCACAGAAATCTGGTTTAGTTTTAGCGACATACTGAATCCAAACCAGTCCGTATTGTATCCGATGAGCGCTCCATTATCGTTTGTTACACAGTTCACTGAGCCAATGGAATGTGCTCGTGGATTCAGTTTATCCAAGAGTGGAATAATTTTTTGTTTATGGGGAATAGTAATATTAAGACCGTCCCATTCACCAGACCTGAGTCGTTCCATCATTGCAGACAAATCTGATTCCGGACACTTCATTTTTGTGTACTCTGCATCAATCCCTAGCTGATCGAATACATTTTTATGAAGCTGTGGACTAAGGCTGTGATCCACAGGATTTCCGATGACGGCAAATTTTCGGTGTGGATGAATAGACATCAGTTCAAAGTCAGATAATTCAACACATTGTGAAATTCCGGAAAAGATATGGCTATGCAATCCGAGTCATCGAGGGTTGTTTCTCCGTCTGCGATGAGGCCAGCAATTGTAAATGCCATGGCAATACGATGATCATGAAAAGTTTGTACATGAATGCCCGTTAACGAAGTAGGTCCAGATATGGAAAATCCGTCAGTGTGTTCTGTTACCTGTGCGCCCATACGTTCTAAGTTGATGCAGATGGCATGTAATCGATCCGATTCTTTTACCCGTAATTCGCCTGCACCTTCTACAGTCGTTGTACCTTCCGCTTGTGTTGCTAAAATGGCGATGAGTGGTAATTCATCAATCAATGCAGGAACGTCCTCCTTTGCAATATGAACTGCATGTAGTTGACCTGATTTAATCCGGATGTCGGCTACTGATTCATGGAGTTCTGTCCAGTGATCCAGGATATCCACTTGAGCGCCCAACATTCCCAAACTTCTAAAAAAGCCAAACCGGGTGGGATTGATCAGCATGTTTTTAAATATCACTTCCGAATCATGAATTATAGCTGCTCCCGTTGCGAAAAAAGCGGCAGATGATGGATCCGCAGGTACATGAAAATGAAACCCCGGATGACGAGTATCAGAACCTTTGATGGCGATCCTTTGACCATTGGTAGTGATTGGATATCCCAGAGCTGACAAAAGAATTTCTGTATGATCACGGGTCGGTACCGTCTCATGGATGATCGTTTCACCCACAGCATGTATCCCGGCCAACATGATAGCAGATTTTACTTGCGCGCTGGCAACGGGCATCGTGTATTCAATACTGTGCAAGTCTGATGCTTGAATGATCACCGGCAATTTACCATCTGTGCTTGAAATTTTTGCGTTCATCTTTTGGAGCGGACTGACGACTCTGTCCATGGGGCGTGAGGATAATGATTGATCTCCGGTAAATGTGGCATTGATCCGCTCTCCGGCAATTAAGCCCGATAATAATCTAACGGTAGTTCCGGAGTTGCCACAGTCCAGCGGTGTCGCTGGTGATATAAAATGCCTGCCTTTGATGTTGATTTGTTCCCCGTCCTGACTCCAGTCCATTCCGCATTTTGCCAGACAATCACGGGTGGAGATTACATCCTGCCCCGATGACAGATTTTCAATGACACTTTTATCAGAGGAAAGTGACGCCAGCATGATTGCCCGATGCGATAGGGATTTATCCCCGGGGAGCGTTACACTACCCTTCAGTACCATCGGATTCTCCTGTTGAATTAAAGAGTTTGTGGGTTTCGCGAATTGCTTCTTCCAGGCGATAAATGGTCTCATCTGTGTAGGGATTGAATCGTTGCAGGTCCTTGAAAAGCTCCAGACTGTCATTGCATGTCTGCTCGATCACACCAAGGAGATCATTGAATCCCAGAGTGTTGATGGGTGTTGACCGAACTCCAGTTCGTTCAAGGGCTCGTCCAATAAAATGCGTAATCCCCTGACTCACCGCTGCCAAACGGTCATGCGCTTCCGGGGACAATTCTACAATGCGAATGGAATGATTTTCGAAATAGGATTTCAGGTTTTCATATTGATGATGCAGGTCTCTCAGTGGATGCATTACCATCTTTAATTCGCAATATGGACTGTACGAATCCGGTCCAAACATGGGGTGACTGCAGATGATTCCTGCAGACTTGGGTAACTTGGATTCCATGACTTGTGCAGGGAATGATTTCACTGAACATACATCAATGATGGTTGTGTGATCTCCCAATATGGTTGCGATCTTTACAATAGTCGTTTCAAAATTTCGAATCGGGACTGCGAGGAATAACAACGATGATTGTGTGATTTCAGCCAGATTTTCACATCTAATTTCATTTGGAATATCGCTCACATTGGGATCGTATACTTTGATTGTATATCCGGGAGATAAAATTTTATAAAGTACTCGTCCAAATCTTCCAAAACCCAGAATTCCAACGGTGAGCGGGTTGTCGATGTGAGGCATATTCATCCGCAGTGGGTGCTTTCGACAAAGTTTACTGGTTCAATTTGAAGTGTGCAATGCTCAATCTTAAATTTTTCGCGGAGGAGTGTTTTGGTTCCATTGAGGCAATCCGCCCAATGATGAGTCTGGATACATTCAGGGGATACCTGCAAATGAGCACTGAGTCCGGGTTTGTGTTGTGAGATAGACCAGATATGCAGATCATGCACATTCTCCACATGAGGTTGATCCAATATGGTTTGTTTGATCAATTCATAATCCAGATGATCCGGAACCGTATCCATTAATAGTTTGATGCTTTGTGTTAGCAGAGATTTGGTTCCGACAAGGATCAGCAACGCGATTAATATACTGGCAATCACATCGATCAGATAGAAATGCCAAATCCAGATGACCACAGCAGATAAAATTGCAGCTACAGATCCAAAGGTGTCTGTCATTAAATGGAGGTATGCCCCTTTGGTGTTCAGGTCATGTTTTTGAGTATCCGCCAATATCCACGCACTGACACCATTGGCAGCCAGTCCTAATGTGGCAATAATCAACATGGGGCCACCATCAATAGGTTGAGATGCACCCAACCGCTTTACTGCCTCGAAAAGGATGAATCCACAAATAAATACCAGCGTTCCTCCGTTAATAAACGCACCCATGACTTCAGCTCTCACGTACCCGTAGGTCCACTGATTATCAGCAATACGTTCACTGAGTTTGGAGACGAAGATAGCAAGTCCCAACGCCAGTACATCCATCACCATGTGTCCCGCGTCGGATAGTAACGCCAAGCTGTGTGTAAAAATACCTCCGCCAAGCTCAACAATGAAGAAAACAAGATTGATCCAAAACGCCCACCACAGTCGTGTTCGTATAGAAGAACCAATTCCTGAATGCGCATGCGTGTGTAATGACATGATTATTTTTGTACCTGTTTTGCGGAGTGAAAAACCGCCTCGAAAATGCGGATCAATTGTTCTTCAGAAAGGGTACCACCTGCAGAACGGGTCAGGCGATCGATGATCTCTTTTTCCCTGTGCTGGTCTTCTACAGGTATGTTTAGCTCTTTTTTTAAAGATCCCATTTCGCGGGCAGTCAACATCCTAGTCTTCAACAGTTCGATGATTTTCTCATCGATACGATCAATTTTGTCTCTTATAAGTTTGATTCTTTCGTCCATTTTCAAATCTGATTCATTCATGAGTTCATGAATATTTCTGGCTAAATTATCACTGATAACGGGATGTAGAAAAGGGATTTAGACAGTACCGGATATACTGTGATTGACCCTGCATCTCTTGGAAATTTAAATATCATATTGAGAGGGTCCCATGTTTATTTTTGAAAAGAAAGTCCGGTTCAGTGAAGTGGATGCTGCCGGGGTGGTATTTTTTGCTCGCGCAATTGAATATTTCCACATGGCCTACGAAGATTTTATGAGCTCGGTCGACTTGGATTTGCATCAGCAGTTTATAAAAGCTGGCACAGCTTTACCCGTCGTTCACGTAGAGGCGGATTATAAGCGACCTATGAAGCTGGGTGAGATTCTCTCTATTCATGTTGGTGTAGAATCGGTGGGGACCCGTTCTTATACTATCCAATACCAGATCGATGGCCCTGATGGGACACTCCGTGTTATCGGGAAAAGTAAACATGTTTTTGTTGATGCGAATTTTAAATCAGCGAGTCTGCCCGACAGCATGAAGCAAAAGCTGGTAGAATTGAATAGTTAACCAGTTTATCAGTTAACGAGTTGGAAGTTGGTGAAAACTGTGAAGTTGCAGTATGCATGAGATCATCACTTCGGAATAATCCCACAGAGATGAAAGGCAGTAGCCCGGTATTTTAGTTCCGGGGTTGAGAACAAATATACATCGAGTCTCATCGGGACAGCAGAAATGATAGCCTGAATCACGACTTATCCAACTTACCTGACGGAAATTCCAATCAATCGACATTTTACACATCTCCACTCTACAATTTGTTACAATGTCAATAAAAGTATCCGATGTAATTTGAATCGAAAAATAATCTTCATTTTAATCATTTTTAAGGAGTTCAATTACACATGCGAAAAATATTAACTATGGGTATTCTGTGCCTATCATTTACGTTTGCCGTTGACAACATCTGGATCGACCACGACGGAACGACTATTTCTGCCAATAAACTTATCATCAAATTCAAACCTGAGGTTTCACCCCTTCTGGGTTCGGAATCTCCGCTCACACTGACATCGCGTTCAGAATTTGCAGATGCCGTTTCTGCATATCCAGTAGCAGAATTTAAGCCTCTTTTTGGTGACTATGAAATGTTCTCTTCCCTTCATTACGAGCACCATCTTCATCAGTACTATTCCATTGAATTTTCTGAAGCAGTTGACCCGATAGCTGTACGATCTGCACTCAACGAATTATTGGATGTGGATGTGGTTGATTTGAATTATCTTGTCCGGCCGACGTTTGTCCCTAATGATAATTACTATCCAAATCAATGGGCGCACGATAATACGGGCCAGGCACAAAGTTATGGCGGAGGTCAGGTAGGCACCCCTGATTGTGATATGGATACGGATGAAGCTTGGGACATTACCACCGGTAGTGAGGATGTGATCGTGGCGGTTCTAGATACCGGCGTGAATGATCACGATGAGTTTGGTACCCGATTGCTTGACGGCTGGAATTTCTACGACGGTAACAGCAATACTGCGGATGTTTTTGGGCATGGAACCATGTGTGCAGGTATCGTTAGTGCGCAGGGAGATAACAACATCGGAGTTGCGGGCATATCCTGGGATTCAAAAATTCTGCCAGTAAAAGTACTGAGTAATTCTGGAAACGGAGACCAAGGCATTCTCGCTAATGGTATTGTTTACGCTTCTGATAATGGAGCAAATGTGATCAGTATGAGTCTCCGATGGACAAGTCCGGATAATTCCTGTAGCGATGCCATTGATTATGCTACTGCTAACGGAACCGTCGTTTTAGCTGCAACGGGAAACGAAGAAAGTTCAACCATCGGTTACCCATCAGCTTATGAAAATTGTATCGCTGTCGGTGCGCTTTCTCCATGTAATGAGCGTAAAAGTTATAGTTCTTGTGACGGAGAAAATTTCTGGGGCAGTAATTATGGAACCGGAATGGACTTTCTTTCTCCGGGCGTTCGTATTCATACTGTCAATAATAATGGCGGTTATATGACTGATTTCAACGGAACATCTTCTGCCTGCCCGTCTGCTGCAGGGGTTGCGGCGTTGGTGTTATCCGTCAATCCTGATTTGACTCCTGTCGAAGTTCGGCAGATTATGCAATCCACAACCGTTGATTTGTATGATGCCGGCTGGGATGCCCAATCTGGATGGGGTCGAATCAATGCATTGAATGCTGTGAATATGGCTATTGAATTGAACTGCGGAACCAACAATATTCTTGGAGACACGAACCTTGATGGCGACGTCAATGTTATTGATATTGTCATCGTAGCGAATCTCATCACTGGGGTCTTACTGGAACCAGATTATTGTCAGGAGTGGGCTGCAAACGTAAACGAAGATGACATCATTAATATTCTGGACATCATTTTAATTATCAATATGATCGTGGGAGTCGAATAGCTCCCGAACCGATTTCTGGTATAATAAAATTAGTATATTTCTCTGTTTTACCTGCAAAGTAGTAAGTCCGTTTTTACAAAGGAAAATATCATGAATAAATATTCAGTTTTTGCACTGTTAATGGTTTCGTTCGTCTTTTGCACGGACGGACAATGGACAGCGATGGGTGGTCAGCAGATTTCATCCACGAAAATTGCGATTGAAATTGACAACGAAATTGCTCCCCGATTGGGGGAAGCAGCACCGCTATCTAAAGATTATTTTCCTGAACTGGTGACGCTTTCAAGACAGATACCGGAATTTAACTTTCGACCACTATTTACAAGTACCAACTCTTTTAACGAAAAACACTATCGTCATCAACTGCACCTTTATTATGTCCTGGAATTTACTGAACCGGTAGATATCCTTTCCATCATGGATGAGTTAAGTATCATCAATGGAATCATCTCCGTTGAACCGTCATACAAGGTAGATGCAAATCTGGTACCTAACGATCCCCTTTATCCATTACAATGGGCGCACAATAATTCGGGGCAGGCCATTTCATATGGTGGCAATGATGTTGGTACTCTCGATTGCGATACTGACACTGAAGAAGCCTGGGACATTACCACGGGTGACAGCGAAGTGATCATTGCAATTTTGGATACGGGTGTTAATAATCATGAAGAATTTACAGGTCGGATGGTCCCCGGATATGATTTTGTGAACAACGATGATGACCCTGCAGATGATTTCGGTCATGGATCTTCCTGTGCCGGGATAGCCGCTGCTGCCGGGAATAATGGTGTGGGGATTGCAGGTGTAGCTTGGGAATCTTCAATCATGTCTGTAAAAGTGTTGGATTCCGGTGGCTCTGGGAATGATACCGATATTGCCGATGCCATTACCTGGGCGTCAGACAATGGTGCAGACGTCATCAGCATGAGTTTGGGCGGTGGCGGATATACGGGTTACCTCGACAACGCCATCAATTACGCGGTAGATAATGGAACGGTCGTATTTGCAGCATCCGGGAATGATAATAATGGAACCGTCAGTTATCCTTCTGCCTACGATAATTGTATCTCTGTTGGAGCATTATCTCCCTGCAACGAAAGAAAGAACCCTGGTTCTTGTGATGGTGAAGACTTTTGGGGCAGTAACTATGGAGATGAACTGGATTTCCTTTCCCCCGGTGTACGGATACATACTACTACAATGAGTGGCGGATACACTTCAACATTTAACGGTACATCATCCGCATGTCCTCACGCCGCAGGTATCGCCGGATTGATCTTGGCAGCAGCTCCTGACCTGACACCGTTGGGAGTCCGAAATGTGATGCAAGCCACGTGCGATGATCTGGATATCCCCGGATGGGATTCTGAAACAGGATATGGACGATTGAATGCATTTTCAGCAGTGTCATATTCGCTCAGCCATCCCACTATCGAATTGGATGTGGAATTACTAACATTTGACTTGGAAACCGGTGCAACGGACGAATCCCCCGTTTTTATATTAAATACCGGGGACGAAGAACTCATTTACACTATCGATACACAGCGGTACTATTTCGTGGATTCCCAATCCGATTATACCGATTATGATTGGGTTGACATTTCTCAAGACAATACCACTCTCACAATTCCGCATAATGATCAGGCTGCACCTTCCTTTAATATTGGATTTGAGTTTCCTTTCTTCGGAGAAATGTATTCATCATGTATTGTAAATGCCAACGGATGGATGGGTTTTGGCGATGACAACACCTCTTGGCAGAATACAGGACTACCTAACCCCGATGCCCCAGCTCCAGCGATTTTCGGATTTTGGGACGATCTAAATCCTGTCAACACTGGAAATAGTGCTGACATGGCTGGATACGTCAGGATCAACGCTTCACCAGAACGTCTGGTCGTGTGGTTTGATAACGTGGCACATTGGATCGGTAGTGGAAGTATCTCTGGTACTTATGATTTTCAGATGGTTTTGTATCCAAGCGGTGCAATTATATTAAATTATAGATCGATGGACGGGGATGTGCATTCTGCCACAATTGGCGTGCAGGATGGACTTGGACAAAACGCATTGTTAGTTCCCTATGATACCGATTTGATCACCAGCGATTATGCGTTTAAAGTTTTCCCTCCAGCAGAATGGGTAACTATTTCGGCTCTGGACGGAATTGTTCCACCCAGCGAAGCTGAAGAGATCACCGTCACCGTCGACGCAACAGGATTTTATGACGGATCTTATTTTGCTCCCGTTACATTTTTAACCAATGACTTTGCTCACCCTGTTGTGACAATGCCTGTGATCATGAACGTGTCAGGTGCATTTTGTCAAGATTGGGCAATGGGCGATCTGAATAATGATTTGGCTCTGAATGTCCTGGATATCGTGATAATGGTTAACATTATCATTGGTGAGTTACAGGATCCGGGTGAATGCGCATTATGGGCGGCTGATATCAATGCTGATGGTGCTATCAATGTGCTGGATGTAGTGCTGGTATTGAATATAATTATTGACGGTAATTAGTAACCAGCGATTCCTGCAATATCAGTTTCTTAAAACATAGGATGCCGGTCTCCGGATCAATCTTGGATTAATCGACCCTGTTAAATTCAAAACATAAATTATCGTTCGTAACGTATGGATGTCCCTCACTAACAACCCTGATTATTGGAAAAATAACTGGGGAAAATTGCCTGTTAATACCCTCAAATTAGAGTCATGAAATACAAACGTATTTTATCCATTTTCCTGATTGCCGGCATCGTCGTATTTATGTCTTCCTGTGGTGATCGTAAAGGTCGTGTATCTAGTCCCCCTGCAGAATCCGTAACGTGGGTGATTACTGCTGGTGAAAACGTGTTTCGCAACCTAATCACAGAACTTTCTCATACATTACAACAAGCCATCAAGAATGAAGGGATTGCCGGAGCAATAGATATGTGTAGTGTAGAAGCGCTGCCTCTGACCCAAAAAATTGCTGATGCCAATGATCAGATCACTCAGATAAAGCGAACATCCTATCAATATCGGAACCGGAAAAACAAACCGGATAAATACGAAAAGGATGCATTGGATTACTTTAGAAAATTCGTCGATACAAATGTATCTCTTCCCTCATATTATGTACAGAAGATCGAACAAAAATCAGGAGATTTTTACCGATATTATAAGCCTCTGACCATGATGCCCCTTTGCCTGAATTGTCATGGGATGGTTGAGAATATAAGTCCTGATGTGATGGAATCGTTGAAAAAGAAATATCCTAAAGACAAAGCCATAGGGTATTCATTGAATGATTTCAGAGGTGTGGTCAGTATTTCGTTATCCGAAAGTATCCAGGGGTACTGACACTGATCTCATTCATATCCACCATCCTTCCAAACCAAATAACCGAAAAATATTGGCACTAGAATGATATTCCAGGAATACTATGGTGAAATCTTTTCCTTGCTCAGTGCGATTTTGTGGGCATTGGCAGTTATTTTATTTAAAAAAACTGGTGAATCCATATCTCCAATAGCGCTGAATCCGTTTAAGAATGTTCTGGCGCAAATCCTATTTTTAATAACCATCCTGGTTCTTGGACAGCCCATCCTTCAAACCTTCGATCCAACGGGGATAAACGGATTTTCTTCATCAGACTATGTACGTCTTATCATTAGCGGTGTGGTGGGTATCGGGATCGCTGATTTGCTCTTTTTTAAATCCCTCAATATTTTGGGTGCTGGTTTTTCTGCCATCGTGGATACCATGTACAGTCCATCGGTAATATTTTTTGCTTTTCTAATGCTGGGTGAGAGACTGACTTTCATACAAGTCGTTGGCGCAGGCTTGGTGGTCACAGCCATATTGTTTGCATCCTTCCAATTTCGAAATCTGCCCGCACCTCCAAAAGAAATGAAGTATGGAATATTATTGGGTGTATTGGCATTGGCATTGATGGGCTTCGGGATTGTTCTGACAAAGCCTGTTCTCAATAAACTACCACTGGATTTTGGTCTGCAGATGTGGGTGGCAGGTTTCAGACTGCTACCGGGTACCATTTTTTCACTGATCGTATTTTTTTATGTGAGTCGTAAGCGTGACCTGATCACCCCGTTTTATAATCGAAAGGTATGGTTTCCACTGGTGGGGAGTTCAGTTTTGGGGACGTTTTTGGGAATGACCTGCTGGATTATCGGAATGACCTATACTACCGCATCCATTGCCAGTATTTTAAATCAAACTGCCACAATTTTTATTCTGTTATTCGCTTGGATGTTCTTAAAAGAACCTATTTCATGGCGTCGGATCATTGCAGTTATCCTGGCTTTATCAGGTGTGATGTTGGTCATTTTGGGAGACAAACTGACGACCTGATTTTTTTCTTATTTAATTTAGATTAGGTTTTTTTATCCTTTTTCTTGGCAGCAGGAAATAACACATTATTCAAAATAAGCCGGTAGCCTGGTGAATTCCGGTGGAGCGAAAGATCAGTGGGTGGATCACCCACATAGTGACGGTAATCTTCCGGGTCATGCCCTGCTAGAAATGTATATGTCCCCTTCCCCACATTCCCATGAATATATTTGATCTGCTCATCGTTTTGCACTTCACCTAAAATCACCACACTTTTCTTTAGTGTACTTCGACGAAAACCAGTGGTTTGTCCCATAAATCCTTTTATCACGCCTACATGACATTGGGTGAGCATAGTGGGCACTGGATCCCATTTTGCAGAAAACTCAAATAGTGAAAAATAATCTGCCTCTGCGCTTTTGGTTGTGGGCATATGGCTGGGTGGGATGTCAATTGTGGAATACTCGTAAACGTTGGGGTCAGTATACAATCGATAATTCTCAAAGGCGATCCCCCGGTTGAAATCCATCTTTTGTGCATAAGCCGGATCAACTGGAGTGCCATCATATACTGAAGCGACGATATCTGTTGTACCGGCTGCCAGAGCGATATCGAATGAATCAGTGGCAGAACACATAGCGAACATGAATCCTCCAGTTTGTACATAATCCAAAATGACCCGCGAAACCGCTTTTTTCAATTCATGAACGGAAGGAAATCCGTGTTGAGAGGCGATCAGTTTTGAATCTGCCTCCTGCTGCTTGTACCATTGGGCGTTGTGATAACTCCGGTAGAATTTGCCATACTGTCCCGTGAAGTCTTCGTGATGGAGATGCAGCCAATCGTAGTCCTTCAGTTTTCCAGTGAGGACTTCATGATCGAAGATCACATCGTATTCGATCTCCGCATACTCAAGAGCAAGCGTGACGGCATCATCCCAAGGCTGTTTATCAGGCGGTGAATAAACGGCAACATCAGGTGCTTTTTCAAGGAGAACGGAATCCATATTTTGTTCGTCAATCGTGCCGTAGATCGTTCCCATCATGCCCGCGTCCACCGTTTCATATGTGACCCCTCGTAGAACACACTCTCTGTCGATATTGGCGTAATAGTCTATTAAAAATGATCCGCCACGGTAATTCAATAACCATTCAATGTTGATTCCCTGATCCAGTACCCAGAATGCAATGCCATAGGCTTTCAGGTGGTCGGTTTGAGCCAAATCCATGGGGATCATTAATTTTTGTGCCCACATAGGCATGATCAATAAACACAGTATAATCGCTTTTTTCACTTCATTCCTTTTGATTTCGGGATATTTGTCCTATTCACCAGCCCTGCAGGTTATGGAAAATGGGATTTGTTAAACGGGTCGAAATTTATCAGTTACCAGTGCGTGGATTTAAGCACATTCTGAAGGGGAAGTTCCGATCGTAAATGGTGACTGCTTGTTAACGAGATAAATTGGTGTAGCAAAACTCACCGTGAGAAGGTGGACTCCCGTAAATATAAGTACGTTTATCTAAAATTATCAGGAACAGCAACTTAAATCAGGTGGATTATCCCAGTCCACAGGACCGTTGTCAAATCGGTATTTTAATTGAGGAAACACAATCTTTAGCCATGCATCGGTAAAATACTCAAATGCATCGTCCCATTGATCACCAGTGCCCCAACCATCATGATGTAGGGTGACCTTCGTCTTTTCTGTGCTGATCTCTTCAAATCGGATCACCACATGCGTCCACTGTTTGCTAACTTCGGACAAATGCGGTGGTGCGTTCCAGGTAAATGCCAGCATTTTGTGTGGTTGAATCGCCAGTATGCGTACGCCTTCTGCGCCTCTGAATCCCGGTTTGCCATTGGGATTAAATAATATTTCGTATTTTCCATCGACCATGAGTTCGATATTAGCCGCTGGGGCAAAGAATGAGGTAATCCCTTTTTCGGTCGTCCAGACATCCCACACATCCTGGATGGATGCATTGCAAATCGTCTCCCCAACGATACTTCGGTTATAATTCATTGTTTTACCTCTAATTGATTTGTCTCATTATGGTTTACTCCCGTCCTTAAAGTCAGGGAATTTTTTTCTCAATTTTTTGTTCTCTTACCAATGCCAACTCGTAAACTTGCCACTTCTTGCTATATTTTACTCAAACTAGCAATATTCATTTTCTTTCAAGTCAGTTACAAAGGCACCCTTCCCATGACAAGGGGAAGGGATGGGGTTCCTGCACCCTGCCACTGCTAACTGCTTCTGCTGTCTACCACTGCCAACTCGTAAACTTCCCAAACCATGGATGGTGAGCTTGTCGAACCACAACTCGCTAACTTTCCTATCTCCGTTTCGCTACCAACTGCGCCCATGCATGTCGTTCCGGGGTGGCGTCGCCATGCTGATGCCAAGGTCCCAGTCCCTCCCAATGATGGATAATATCCACTCTGTCAAATAAACGAAGTATCTCCCCCGGTGCCAGAAAAGTGCGAATCTTTCTATCATCAATTTCAAAAGACAAATCGCCAATTTGTTTACCCTGTTCTCCATACCGGACGAAAGACGAATCATCAGAGGTAAATGCGGTCACAAAAATGAGGCTACCGGGTTGTGTCCATTCCATTACCTTTTCAGTGAGCAATCGAATGTCATCCCGGGTCAGTATTGGGATCAGTCCGAATGCCAGGATGGCACCAAATACGGTGGCCGAGGGGATAAAATCTTGAATAGATGCCACAGACGCAGAGATCGCCACTCCAGCCTGTTTTGCATTTGCAAGCGTCTGATCAACAGCGATCTGATATGGATCGATGGCGGTCACTGATAATCCTTTACCAGCAAGATACAGGCTGTTTCTGCCCTGACCGCAGCCCAAATCCAGTGCCGGTATAGTCGTGGGGATCTGCGATAGAAAGTTCACCAACAAGGGTTCAGGATCTTCTCCAAAAATTGCCTTCCCAGAATGGTATAGCGTTGAAAAATCTTTACTCACGGGTTTCCTTTTCGTACACACGTACTTGCCAAATAAAGGAATGTCGAACCTGTAACAGTCGAAATCCGTTCTGTCGAACTATGGCATCCACGTCGTTGGTGGAATGAACGTACACTCTGAAGGGTATCCGTCGAAGCTTCAATGTCCAATGCACCAATGGCAGGCTCCATTTGATAAAAAATCTTTCTCGGGGGAAGACGACAGCATAGACACGAGTCGCCAAACCGGATGATTTTTCCACCAGCGTCTTCATATCCGGGTAGCAGCAGATCACCCGGTCGAGGGTCACAATATCCGCCATGTCCGGACGGATGCTGTCATCAGTAAAATCACCATGGGTTCGTTGAATTTTATCACCGACGCCCCGTTTCTCCGCCATCTGCGATGCCAGATCGTGATAGGAGGAGGACGCATCAATGCTGTTTACCTGTGTCACACCATACTTCAACAATTCGTATTGAATGGCACCGATCCCACCGCCGATATCGATAAGGGACGATCCCCCTTGTCGAATATTTTTCCGCACGCAATCGATGAGCCATCTGGTGGTTTTTCTGGGTCCGTGTTTTTCATAGCGACGAATCTCCTTGCGGGCTGTTTTGGCATTGAATATTTTTTCAATTCCGGTGCACTGGCAGCATTCGTACATGTGGGGTTCTCCCGAGTTTTAAATGTCTTTGTGATGATGAAGATACAAAATATCAACACCGTTTTCAGAAATTCAGCGTTATCTGATCAACGGATTCCTCCGCCTTTTCCGGTTCTAAATTTGAAAAAGAAACTCCTAACAGTCGTACCGGTTTTTTGGGCGGATGCGGCGTATTGAGCAGTTCCAGGGATTTTTCCAACAGTTCGGGATATCCGATAACGGATTCACCAAATGTGCGGCTTCGGGTATTGACTTCGAAATCGTGGTATTTGATCTTCAGTGTGAGCGTGCGCCCGGCGAACTGTTTTTTCTCCATACGCTCCCACACCTTTCGGCAGATGATTCCCAATTGGATAACCATTGATTCCCGATCTTTCAGATCAGTATCAAAAGTTCGCTCGGCACCCAACGATTTCCGGATTCTGATGGAGGATACTTCCCGGTTATCCTCGCCACGTACTGCATGAAAATAGTATCCACCGGATTTCCCGAATTTCAGAAGCAGATCTTCGCGGGACCATTGTTTTAAATCCATGCCGTTGTGGATACCGACGGATTTCATTTTCTCGGCGGTGACTTTCCCGATGCCATAGAATTTTTCGATGGGTAATTTCTCCAGGAAATCGATGGCTTTTTCAGGTGGGATGACAGTGAGTCCGTCAGGTTTGTTTATATCGGATGCGATCTTTGCCAGAAATTTGTTATACGATACACCGGCGGATGCGGTGAGTTGAGTCTCCGCTTTTATACGGGCACGGATCTCTTTGGCGATTTGTGATGCGGAATTGAACCGTACCTTATTGCAGGTCACATCCAAGTAGGCTTCATCCAGCGAAAGGGGTTCAACCTTGTCGGTGTAGTCACGAAATATTTTCATGATCTGCCGGGAGACTTCGGTGTACACGTCGAAATGGGGTCTCACAAAAATGATGTGTGGACATTTTTTATATGCGGTTCGCGATGGCATGGCTGAATGGATACCATACTTCCGCGCTTCATAACTGGCTGCAGCCACCACACCACGGATTTTCGATCCACCCACTGCCACGGGTTTACCGCGATATTCGGGATGGTCTCTCTGCTCGACGGACGCATAAAAGGCATCCATGTCAACGTGTATGATCTTTCGGTGATCCATGGGGGGATAATTTAGAAAAGAATGCAAATCCGGAGCTGTGAATATCATGGAGAAAATAGGAGTTTGTGAAGAAATAATTATTGTATTGAGAATGATTCTCAATTTAATATTCGATGTTGGAACATCATTTTATTCACTTTTTTTGGAGACATCAATTATGAAAAATATCAC
>JABMOW010000132.1 GCA_013204025.1 Fidelibacterota bacterium
ACCTTGGACCGACGGATTAAGAGTCCGCTGCTCTACCAACTGAGCTAATGGCGCAAACTGTAAAAACGTATTCCAAAACAGCCTGTAATTTTAGGTAATTAAAAAAATGTAAACCAATATTAGAATGAAACAGATTGAATTATTTTTTAATGCATTCCGAAAACTATGTAAATTACAGTCGGTTTTTTGACATGGGGGCGTCTGGTTTCGACGGGTACGTTTAAAGTTCGGTTGCATGTGGAGGATTCTGGGTTACCTCCTAAATCACCCTGGAAAAACAATAAGTGCCGATAACGGCTATCTCGCTGCCGCTTAATTAACGACAGCCATCTTATGGCGGATTCGCCTGTGATCTGCTAATAAGGTGTCATATTATACGGGCTGGTCCTCTTCTGTGTCTGTCAGAATAGGATAAGAACTTTCAGACTGGCTTATCCGGCGGTGGGTCATTAATCAAGGATAAGTGAGAAATTTAAATGACCTAAACATGTAGACACCGTTCCGCGGCTTATTCGGACGGCGGTTCAATTCCGCCCGCCTCCACCAAACCACATAAATTTACTCACCTAAATTATTTAAAATATTTCTGTCATATTCTTTGGGAGTCATTAATCAAGGATAAGTGAGAAATTTAAATGCCCTAAATATGTTTCACTACTTACTCGGATGGCGGGCCTCGGCATAGCTACCAAAATTGCAATGCCTACAGCGAGCCGCCTCGGCGTAGCGTTCAAGTTGGCAGCACCTACAGAGAGCCTTCAATTCCACCACCAGACTATTAATTATTAATTTTTTTGCAAAAATATTCTTCAACTGTACCTAATTTCCATGCGTATCTCAATAGTCCTACTAGAGGAATTATTTAATGGTGTATGTTTATATTTTAAAATCGAGAAAAGATGGAAAGTTCTACACAGGGTCAACTACGGATCTAAAAAGAAGACTTCGTGAACATAACGATGGGAAGAGTAAAAGTACACGATATCGGCGGCCACTTATCTTGGTTTATTATGAAGAATTATCTTCTATCGGACAAGCTAGGGTACGAGAAAAAGCGCTCAAACATCCTACTTTGGGAAAACATAAAGCCGTACTTATTAACCAATTTCCAAAAGAAAAACTGTCGATATTTGAAAATTTAGATGATTAAGGTCCAAGTGAGTCAATTCGGACGGCGGGCCTCGGCATAGCTACCAAAATAGCAACGCCTACAGCGAGCCGCCTCGGCGTAGCGTTCAAGTTAGCAGCACCTACAGAGAGCCTTCAATTCCACCCGCCTCCACCAAACCACATCACAAATCGCTTTTTAGAACGGATTAATCATAGAAAAGCGAACATAAGTATCAGGTCGATTATTTTCCTGCCAGTCATCAGTAGTTTGTGCTGCGCCTGCTCCAATAAATAATATCGGTGCACTTCCCAATTGAATACCAAACTTCATTTCATATCCCGCCGTAACAATCCAATCTTCAGATAGTGCAGTAGATTGGTCCCATACATTTCCAAAATCGGATATCATGGCAAAAGTCACTTGTCCAAGTTTGATACCAAAAACTTCTACCGGCAATGAGGAAATGAACGGGAATCGATATTCGACCGTCCCGAAAATCATCCGATCACCCAGTAAATATCCATCCCAACCTCGTGGATTCATATTTTCAGGGAGTCCAAAAGTGCCCATATTTCCAGCTCCGTAAATGGCGATATCATCTGAAAATCCCACATAATCCTGATTTGGTGCATCACCGTTTAGCAATTCACCTTTCGCTCGCAGGAAAATTATCCCAGGACCAGCGGTAATATTCGTGAACGAATCTATCGTATATCGTTGGTAAGTGAAATCACCGTACCATTGCTCCGATGTCATCTTTGAGGTGAGAATCAATCCCCAGCCTTGTCGAGGTAAAGCAATATTTCGTTTATCGGGACGTTTGTTGACCCATCGATAGTTCAATGTGAGAATTCCCTCACTACCTTCTTCTGGTTCGAGTGGCCCGAGCGGATCTGTAAATTCATGTATAAGATCATCTTCATCAGTTACCTCAACGATCCGACGTTGATGAACTGCCAACGCCGCAGTCACCGTATGGTTTGATGCCATTGAATTGCCAAAATTGATAGGATGAGATACCCAAAAGTTAACTCCATCAAATTTTTCAAATAATCCACTGGAACTATCGTCATAAAACCTGAATGACCAATTGACATTATAAAAATAGTTAACTCCCCAAAGCGGACCATGCTGTGCATTAACGTATTCTGCCAAAACAAAAGGATGTTTACCATCCCAGGTGGTTCCACCCATCAATTGAAAAATATGCTTTCCTAATGCATCGGTCCAGACTGTTGCGCCAGTTAGAACATCCAGTGGCAGAACAAAGGAAGTAAGATGTTTGAAATGATGATAGAATCTATAATCCTGCGGTGCACTTATCTGAATAGGATCAGAAGGATCAATTCCTTCAAGCGGGACGTCTGGTCGTTTTGTCCGCCAGTTCAAATAGCTTCCCCGAATACTCAGCGGTTCGGTGGTAATGGTTCGGGATGGATCGATCTGACTAACTCTGACGGAATCTGCAGTATTCATCGATTTGGCCAGAATTGTATTTCCATTAGGAGACCATTGGACGCCCCAAACGGCTTCAGCAACATCGGTATTCTGGACAATTTCATTGGTAGCTAAATCCAGAGTATGCAAATTTGGAGTAGAGCCTTTGTGGGACGTAAAAGTGATCTTTTTACCGTCAGGATGCCAAATTGGTAGATAATCCACTTCAGGATTAGATGTTACTGTTTTTAGAGTTAAAGTGGTTAAGTCGAGGATAGCAATGTCACAATTACCGTCGGACTTTGATCTTGCAAAGGCGACTTGATTTCTGTCTGGTGACAATTGCGGTGATAAAATCTGTGTATCTTCGGTATAAGAGGTCAAAGGCGATTCATCGCGTGTGGATAAGTTCACCTGGAAAAGATTTGAAATTCCGTTTTGGTGAGCAACGAAAATAATATTTTCTTCGGTTTTATCCCAGATCGGGTATGCTGCACGCCTATCGGAGGTTAGCCACGTAAGCTTCTCGGTAGCAGAATCGTACATTCGAATATCATAAAGCATGGAACCATGAGCTCCAAATCGGTATTTAGAATAAAGTAGTCTTTGACCATCGGAGGACCAACTCATGGCAGAGTGAAAGTTACCGTCGTCAATTTCATTTTTATTGAAATCAGGGGTGTGAGGTTTCTTTTCTTCGGATTCTTCCGTTGATTTCCCTCGGGACATCCATTCCGAGAAGTGAGATTGTTTCTGCTCCTTAAACGTCGTATCTATTTCTACAATCACAAGGGAGTTGTCCTGTTGATCCTTGTGATCTGCACCAATGACGGCAATATGAAGGCTGTCCGGTGAAAATAGAAATGAATTCATTCTTTGGATCGGTAATGTGGTGGTTACACCAATATCTTCAATGGCTTCTTTCTGTGCACGGTATCCGTAATAATATGTATTCATCACCTGGCGCCACTCTTCATTGAATTGATTCTCTGACATATGCGTATATTTTTTGAAAGCCTTAGCAAAGTCAAACATCCCCAGTTCGTTTCGGTAATGCAGGATATCGACGATTGTAGAATCTCCAAACTTATCTGCAAGCAGCAGAATTTTTGAAAATCCGTCGTGGTGGGGGTCCATCTCTGATGTTTTATTCTGATACACATGGTACTTGTGAGACAGATCAGATCGATAGGGACGCCATCGTTCTGTGTAATATTCTGCTAAACCTTCAACCACCCATCCCGGAACGTCTGAGAATAAATAACCGAAAGGTTCGGGAATCCAAGTCTTGATCGTGTTAAAAAAGATGATATGTTGTAATTCGTGTGTTAGAACCTGCGATAACCATTTTTCATCCTCCAACCAAATGGCAGCATCGTTCTGATCTACCCAGATAAAAGTTTGGTTTGTCCACATGGCATATCCATTCATGATCTCATCTTCGGAGGTAAAAATCACATCAATCGTGGGCGTTTGATCGATATCCATTTGCTTCAATAAAATGGGGTATGCCTGCTCGCAGATGCTGGCGCCATGTTTTGCAATTTCTTCAATTCCTGTGTGGTAGAAAATATTAAAATGTTCGGTTTCAATCTGATGCCAATCAAGCTCTGAGTGAACCCTACCTGTCCATGCCCAAGTCCCTTGCGGAAAAACATAAGTCAGGCTTGTGAGAATTAGTATTCCAAGTAAATATTTTTTCATGTGGATGTCCTTAATACGATTATTATCATGAGCGATTTATTATCCCGGTGGGTGCAATGCCGTCGACAACCAGTTAGTGACGATAGGCGTGAGACCATTGACGATAAATTGAACGGCGATAACCATGAGAATTAAACCCATAATCCGCTGCAGAATCCGTAAACCGGTGGTCCCGAATTTTCGTGTAAATAACTCTGCTGAGTGCAATACGATAAATGTAATGATCATAACTGAAAAAATCGCAGAAAGCAGGATAAGTCTGTCAGGATAATTTGTAGCTTCTGATGAAAAAATCATCACCGAAGTGATCGATCCGGGTCCTGCGATAAGGGGAATGCCTATCGGCGTATAGGCGATTTCTTCTTTCTGAAGCGCTTCTTCCGTTTCAAGGGGTGTAGATTTTGTCCTTGAAAGTTTCGCTTCCATCATATCCATCCCTACTTTGAAAAATAGGATACCACCGACAATCCTGAAAGCATCAATTGTGATCCCGAAAAACAAAAAAATAAGACGTCCCAACAGCATGAAAATGATAAGGACAAGAGTTGCTGTAATTATCGCTCTTATCAAAACTCTGGTACGTTTAATTTTCGGTATATGCTCAATCAGCGAGACGTATACCGGTGTTAACCCTATGGGATTCACCAAAGTCAGAAGAGACAGGAAGGATACTACGAAAAATTTCAACGAGGGGGAAAGGCTGATGGAAAAGTCCATTACATTCGCTCCGGCGCTGTCAGTCCCAGAAGGGTTAGGCCATTTGAAATAACTATGCGAAATGCTTCAGTGAGTACCAGTCGGGCTGCAGTGAGTTCACTGTTTTCGGAAATTACCCTGTGATGGGCATAAAACCGATGGAAGATCCCGGCAGTATCATGGAGATAGTTGGCGATCCCCTGAGGTTCAAGATTCACATTTGCACGCTGGATAATCAGGGGGAATTCCAGCAATTTTCGAATCAACTGCAATTCAATATCTTCAACCAATAGACCCAACTCTGCATCAGGATTAAAAACAATTTCATTCGCTTTTGCCCGTAGGAGAATATTGCAAACTCTGGCATGGGCATATTGTAAATAAAATACCGGATTTTCATCAGAGCGATCGGTAGCCAGTTTCAAGTCAAAATTCAAATGGGTATTCATTCCACGCATAATGAAAAAATACCGAACTACATCAGCTCCAACCTGTGAGATGAGGTCATCCAAAGAAATGTAGTTGGCTTTCCGTGTGGACATTTTCACCTGTTCACCATCCTGAATGATGGTGACGAACTGATGAATGATCACTTGTATTTTTTCAAGATCATATCCCAAAGTTTTTAAAGCAGCCAGGATATCCGGGAAAGTATCTGCATGGTCAGCACCGAACACATCGATCATTCTGTCAAATCCGCGATCGTATTTGTCTTTGTGATAAGCCATGTCCGGTAATCGATAAGTGGGTTCACCGGTACCTTTAATGAGAACTTTGTCTACATCTCGTCCCAACTCAGTACCTTTAAACCAGGTAGCTCCATCGTTTTCGTAAATCAGTCCTTTTTGATTTAGTTCATCGATAACGGCTTGAATTTGCCCGGAATCATAAAGTGTTTTTTCATTATAGAAATGGTCGAAAACCAGTTGGATACTTTCTAATGTCTGCTTGATATCCTGAAAAATAATTTCTTCTGCACTCTGCCTGAAAACCGAGCTTTCAGGTTGATGTGCTAATGTATCACTAAACTTTGAAAATATGTGAGTTGCAATTTCAGTAATGTATTCTCCCTGATAGTAATCATCGGGAAATTCTACTTTTTCACCACATAAGTCCTGGTACCTAAAATAAACGGATTCCCCCAGAATTTTCATTTGCCTGCCGGCATTATTGAAATAATATTCTCGATGAACCTCATAACCGTTCCACTCAAGGATATTGCTGATGCAGTCACCCAGCACAGCGCCTCGTCCATGTGCAACGGTGAGTGGACCTGTAGGATTCGCACTGACAAATTCTACTAGCGCTTTTTTCCCTTTACCTACAGATTGTCTGCCAAAGTGGGTTCCGTCTTTCAGGATTGTTTTCAGACCCTTATAGACATACTTTTGATTGATCTTGAAATTGATAAATCCTGGAGGAGCGGGCTCGATAGAATGAAAAAATCCATCATCATTTTCAAGGATAGTTTGAGCAAGCTGGTGAGCAATCTCCATGGGAGGACGTTTCATTTGACGGGTCAGAAGGAGCGCCGCATTTGTGGCAAAATCACCCAATTCAGGTTTGCCCGGTACTTGAATTTGATATGGAACAGAAGGAAATCCAAGTTTGTGGATAGCATCCGATACACAAGCTTCCACTTTAGAAATCATTCAGTTTTCTCATCTTTGACTTCAGTAATTACCGCATCTCCCCATAGTCGTTCAAGATTATAATACTCGCGACTTTTCTTGCTGAAGATATTGACAACGATGTTGACATAGTCCATGAGTATCCACTCCTGGTTTTCCAACCCTTCGATGTGCCAGGGTTTTACTCCGTCTTTTTTTAACTCATCATTGATATAGTCTGATAGGGCTTTGGTTTGTGGATGTGAACCTGAAGAGCAGTTAATGAAAAAGTTTGTGATGGGGGTGACTTCTCGAACATCCATTATCTTAATGTCTTCGGCTTGTTTATTCAGCATTAACTGGCTGATCTTTAGTGCAATTGTCTCAGTGACATCCTTTTTTTTTCTTGGCATAAAACTTCCTGAATTAGATCAAATTAAAGTTGAGGGAAATAAATTGTTATGTATGATGACAGACCTGATGTGATCTGTGTAGTCTTCCGGGATATTCCGAGTTAACGTCCGATATTGTGTGTTGGATAGGCTGAAACCGATGGTATAGTAACTCACGGATGAGGTCAGGGCGTCTTGTATTGTAATGCCTTTCGGAATGAACTTAGCACATCATAATCTCTGCCTAAGATAATTGTGGCATCAAGTACTGGATCCGAGCTGTCACTAATCACGATATCTTCAGATGACACGCCCATAATTTCAGCTAGTCCGCGGGCAATTTCCGGATCGCCCTGACGTTGGATCACGATTGTTTTAGCGTATTCCGAATGGTCTGCGTTATCTGACCGGTAAACATCGATACCTTCGGCTCTTAAATAATCCCGGTATAGTGCAGCCAGTTTGGGCACCGCACACCCGTTTAGTACTTCCACATTAATTCTGTGTCCGGTCGTTTTTTCATAGCTGGAGGATACCATTAAATCAGGGAGGTTGACTGCCTGGTCAAATGTGAATTTTCCTTCCGTATTTTGATTGGACATGAAAGACCAGACGAATCCTGCGACGATCATAAACATACCGACGATCACCACATTTGAGAAGAAATATTTAAAATTAAATCCCGAACGTTTTCTTGCTGTTTTCAGCTTATTCCTTGTGGTCTTTCGTGGTGGCATTGTGGATTTCCGTCGGTGGGCGGGGGATTTAGAAACTTCCCATTCGGTGATACAGGTACAAATTCTCGCTGTTTATTTTTGAAAATCCCAGCTTAAAGTTAAAATTTTCAGATGGCGTGTAATTCAGTTCAACATCGAAATCGACGGTGGGCTTCTGCTGGCCATAGATCCCATTATTCAAAGGAGTAACCAGATTAAATCCAGTGTTTATTTGAATCTGATCGGATACTCGGTAGGTCATATAATTTGAATAAATACCAGCACTTGTGGTCAATCCGCCTCCCGATGAGGTGGTAAATGTTAATCCCTGTGTAAATTGCAGTCGATTTGAACTCAGAAACGAATTCGAAAAAGTACTACCTGGATATGTGGAATCAATCTGGGGAATCCGAGTAGATTGTCCCTGGTTGAACAGGGGAGAAACGACTAGACAGATGGTAAAGAATAATCTAAATATGGTGTTTGTTGCTGACATTTTTATTGAGTTCCTCTAATTGTTCGGCTGTATTCACGCCAAGAATTTCCACATTATTTATGGTTTTTTCAAGAGATACTTTGCCCTTTACAGATAATATCATTGGCAAAACATCCGGCAGATAATACTCACCTTGAACGTTTTTGTTCTGCAGCTTCGGTAAAAATTTAAAAAGAGTTTCGGACTCGAACACATAGATACCTGAATTAATCTCCTTTATCTGTTGTTCATTAGGATTTGCATCTTTATGTTCGACGATATACTGTAAATCTCCCCGTTCATTACGGATCACCCTTCCATAACCGGTGGGGTCGTCCATATCGGCAGTAAGGATGGTGGCAACTGCTCTCGTATCCAAATGGGTTTTTATCAATTGATTCAAAGTATTCGCGGTCAACAATGGAACGTCCCCGGATAGTACTAATACATTACCTTTAAAACCGGTCAACGCTTTTTGTGCCTGTGCAACGGCGTGCCCTGTACCCAGTTGTTCAACCTGTAGAGCGAATTCCACAGATTCACTCACCAGCGCCTGTTCTACCAATTCATGTTTGTACCCAACGATCACGATTATTTTTTGGGAACCGATTTCTTGTGCAAGCCGAACCACATGAGTAACCAAGGGGATTTCCCCGATGGTATGTAGAACTTTAGGCAAATCGGACTTCATTCGGGTACCTTTCCCCGCTGCCATAATAACTGTCGCTAAAGGTTTGTGTGAATTATCGCTCAATGATCCCTCCTCCTAGTACAATATCAGGTTCGTTTTCATCATAAAATACAATGGATTGCCCCGGAGTGACCGCAAGCTGTGCTTCCAAAAACTGAACCTGTAGTTCATTCGTCGGTAAAATCTCCAGTTCGGCATCCACGGGTTGACTGTTATACCGGATCTGAACCTGCGCTTTTTTTGGAAAATCAGGTAGATCCACCAACCAGTTTATTGCAGATACTTTACACGTGGCGGATGACAGCGCGCCCTTTTTTGATACAAAAATAGTATTGGTTTCCGGGTCGATTTTCTGCACATATCGGGGTTCAGGATTGGATAGCCCTAATCCTTTTCGCTGCCCGATGGTGTAGCCGGCGTACCCCGGATGGGCACCTACCACACGATCGTCTTCAACGATATTTCCGGTTCCGATTGAATTAAATTTATCAGGGACGAAATCCTGAAGGAACCGCTTATAATTGTTATCCGCGATAAAACAAATTTCCATACTTTCGGGGGTTTGGGCAGTGGCAAGGTGATGATCTGCAGCAATCTTTCTGACCTGGATTTTAGTCAAGTCTCCAAGTGGTAAAATCGTCCGAGTCATAGAATCCCGTGGTATTCCCCAGAGAACATATGCCTGATCTTTTAACGGATCCAGACCTTTTTTTAGAACAGGAATATTCTGTCGGTATTCTATCCGGGCATAGTGACCAGTGGCAATAAGGTCTGCACCCAGAATATCCGCCTGCTTGATAAACGCATCCCATTTTACAAATGAATTACATCGAACGCACGGATTCGGTGTCCTGCCTGCCAGATATTCACTGGCAAAATCATCCATTACGGTTTCCCGGAAAATTTGTGAAAAATCGATGGTGTAATGGGGGACACCCATCCGGTCGCACACTAGTTTGGCACCGTTGATCTCATCCACGGAACAGCAACTGTTTTCACGGGCAACATTTCCCCCGGAAGTCTGATAGTCCCATAATTTCATGGTGACACCAAACGCATCATGACCCATGTCAAGTACCCGAAGGAGGGCAACGGAACTATCCACGCCTCCCGACATAGCCACCATCACTTTCTTTTTCATTGAAGGGGGTCCTTCTGCAGGGGAGTGATGATTTTCCCCAGTTCCTCCGCCACCGTTATCACATCTTCAACGGTATGAAATTTCCCGAAGGAGATACGTACACTGGTGGATGCCCGGTCGATATCAAATCCCATATCCAATAAAGCGCCTGCAGGTTTTGCAGTCCCGGATGAACAAGCAGCGCCTGCAGAGATGGCAATCCCTGCCATATCCATTCGGATGACCAAAGATTGTGCTTCAATCCCTGGAAAGTAGATATTCAACACTCCGGGTATCTGATGCGATCCATTGACAGAAAATCTGATATTCTCTTCAGTTAGCGAAGTGAGGAAAATTTGTGTTATATTTTTTAAATGAGTAGAGGATTTTTCCAAGGTTTCGACAGCCAGTTGTGCAGCTAGTCCGAAACCAGCGATACCGGCGATATTTTCTGTCCCTGGACGGAGGTTTTTCTCCTGTCCGCCACCCTGTAGAATTGAGGTGATAGGGACGCCTCGCCGAACGAATAACGCTCCGACCCCTTTTGGGCCGTATAATTTATGAGCAGACATACTCATCAGATCGATGGGCAACGCAGCCAGATCTACGGGGATTTTACCCAACCCCTGAACGCCGTCGGTGTGGAATAATATACCTTTGGATTTACAAATTTCACCGATGGATACCACATCGTTAACCGATCCGATTTCATTATTTACCATCATGATGGATACCAGCCGGGTTTCCGGTTTCAGCGCATGTTCTACATTTGAAGGACTGATCCGTCCATCTTTGTCCGGTGGAATACGGCTTACGTTTACTCCCGCAGATTCAAGGGTGCTTGCTGGTTTTTTCACTGCCGGATGTTCATAGGTGGAAGTGATCAGATGGTCGCCGGGTTTTAACAGGCTGTGAAGTACCAGATTATTGGATTCAGATCCACATCCAGTAAAATAGATTTCGCCAGGGGAGCAGTTTATAGCTTTTGATATCTGTCTACGGGCATGTTCGATGACCGCTTTGGCTTCCTGCCCGAATCGGTGGATACTGGATGGATTCCCAAAAACCGTGCTCTGAATTTTGAAGATAAATTCATTCACTTCCGGTGAAAGGGGAGTTGTGGCTGATATGTCGCAATAGATATTTTTCATAGCTGGTCTGTGGGCAAAATTTACTCCCATCGTGTAGCCTGATAAAATCCAAATTACACTCTATCATGGGGTAAGTTAATCCATGAAAGGATTCCGAAATCCGATTATAAAAGATTCTTTAGAAAATCCGGAAACCCCCAAACCCCCTTGTCATGGGGAATCCGAATAATTGATGGCTATAATTCTATAAATCTTCGATCGAAGGAAAAATTCAAAGTCTCCCATGATAAGGGGAGATTTAGAGGGGTTCCGAATAGAGTATCAGAAAATCAATTCAATGATTTCAAAACAATTGTAGTGATAGGGAATTTGGTGAAAATATCGATTTGAAAGAACTCCCAACTACGTCTTCAGAGGGATTCACCAGAAAGACCTAATTCCTTTTCTCTAATTTGAATTTCAAATTTTATTGATTCACATACTCTCTCTATTTCAGAAGTGATTTCGCGGTTATAATACCGGATAATTTTGAGTCCTGTTTGCTGTAAAATTTGTGTTCTATTGAAGTCATAATCTTCTTTTCCACGATGGCTGCCTCCATCAATTTCAATAACAAACTGGAGCTTTGAACAGTAAAAATCCACGATAAAATTTTCTAATGGTTTTTGGCGAAGAAATTTATATCCCATCATTTGACGATTTATGAGTACTTCTGTCCATAATTTTGCTTCTTCGGGTGTTGGATTATTTCTATTGATTCTAGCAGCTTCAGTCAAGATTACACGATAATATTTATATTTTACATTCATTAATCTAAACTTAATGAATTCAAATGATGTGGAACAACATTAATAATATTGAGAGTTAATCCTGAATTTTAATATAAATCGGTAAATTAATAGATTGATGAGAAAATCTAAAAACCCCCTAACCCCCTTGTCAGGGGGAATCAGAATAATTGATTTGTTATAATTCTATAAATCTTCGATAGAAGGAGAAATTCAAAGTCTCCCATGATAAGGCCTGTCCCGACTGCAACGTCGGGAGGAGATTTAGAGGGGTTCCTGAAAACGGATTATCAGAGTCATATCATTTAATTTCCAGAAATATCCAT
>JABMOW010000133.1 GCA_013204025.1 Fidelibacterota bacterium
AGTTAAACTTTCTTGTTGACCTGTCCCCCAGGTTGGACCATGTAAGTCCTATTAAAACTGACCCAATCCCATAGCTGTATCAACAAAAATACCGGAAAATTTGGACATTTCTATAGTATTCCGTAATATTCGGTCATGCTAATAAAAGAATAGTCCATACTTGAATAATTATAGATCCTACAATCCTTTCAAAACCATCCTGTTTGGGATACTTTTCCTGACAATCAGTTTCATTTTGTTCGCTACCACCCGTGACCAACTTGGCGATATGAATAACGATGGGGAGGTCAATATCCTCGACATCGTCCGAATTGTCAACATTATTCTTGAAGTTGATCCACCTCCCACTGACTATGAACTTTGGGCAAGTGATGTTAATTTAGATAACTCCATCGATGTTGCTGATATCGTCATTATCGTCACAATCATTATGCAGACTTATGAATGCCCGAATTTGTACTCCCCCTGTTCAGATAATCTTTCTATCTGCTGTCCGGATACTACGGGAAATAATATTGTTTGGGACATACAGATTTTCGGTGCACCCTCTGGAAATATCAACTCACTTTGGGATGCTCATATCCTATCTGATGACGACATCTGGGTGGTGGGTGAAATTCGTAATTTCGATGGTGACAGCTTGCATAACTACATTCGCTGGGATGGTAATGAATGGACTCAAGGTATTATGAATGAAGAGAACAATCCAAGTCCATATCCACATATTCTTACCTCCATTTATGGGTTCTCTCAAAATGATCTTTGGATGACAGTTTCATTACCAGCGTATTTTAATGGAGATTATTGGTATTTGTATTTAGGTGTTGATGGATACCCATTAAGCCTTGGAGAAATACGCAATACTTGGGGCTCCTCTTCAACAAGCATGTACTTCAGCGAGTATTCCGGAGATATTATTCATTGGAACGGTGAGGGCTTCACAATCATGGAAACCACTACCGGCAGCGGAAGTCAGTATGATCCGCCATATCCCATCTGGGATATGTACGGTTTGGATGATGATCATATTTGGACGATATCCGGACACATTGATCTGGTAAATCCAGATCATCCCCGTAAACTTTCCTTTTATAACGGTATTGACTGGGTAGATTTATATACAATTACGACTGCAATTCAAGAGGATGATGAACTCGGTGGTTACATATACAATGTATGGGCTTATGGTGATACGGTTTACGTATCCGCAGCTTTAAATGGGTTGTGGAGGGAGTCAATTTCGACTGGAGAAGGTTCCTATTTCCCACTGGACAGTCTCTCTTCAATTAATGCAGGGTGGTCAAGGGGAAAGGGACTTCTTGGAAATAATTCTCATGATATTTTTACGGTATCACAAATTGCCAAATACGCGCACTATAATGGCTCCTCTTGGTATTTCGGGAATGAAGTCTATGATTATTTCATATCAACCGAATACTATCATTTGTGTTCTGGTATGGCAGTAAAGGACAATACAATTATATTATATGGGAATTTAAATCTTGGCGGTTATACCTGGATCGCCAAGGGGACGAGGGTAGAAGATTAATAATATTTTTGAAAATTAATTCTCTTAAAGAGGGGCTGGCACGATTAGTAACCATGACAAGTTTCGTACCAACCCCGAACAGAAATCACCAGTATTATGGGGATTTTCTGCGTCTAAAATTACGGACGGGTAGATAATATTATCTTTATTGTTTCGAGGTTTTGAACGAGCTGAAGATCCTGAGTATTGGTGATCAATGATGAAATAAACAAATGAAAGGAACGCAATGAAATCTCGAATAATCATTAATGCCTGTGCTCTTCTGATAATCCTGACAGGTTCTATTCATGCAACTCCACAGGTATCTGTTGAATATGACCTTGCCCCCAAAAGTTGTACCATGTTTTAAGTTAGTCCTATTGAAAATAGCCCGCCCCCAGGCTTGGACCACCCATCATTGAGGGACCAGACGAGTTAAATGAAAACAGATATTCCTCGTCTGGGTTAAAACCATAGACCACTACTGGCGGCTTTGGATAGAATTCAAGCCTGATTTTATCAGAAAGATGTATCTTCACTAGTTGGGTGGGTAATGTCCTTGAAACGAGATCATCATAGGTAATCAATCCCATACGCTCGATTGAAACTATCGACAACATCCAATTGTTCACCATTCAACCGATTTCGTGTTTCCTTAATAATCCAGTCGGGAATCTCTCTGTAAAATGCCTGGGCTATCCCACCAGCCATACAAGCAATGGTGTCAGTGTCTCCCCCCAGGTATAATGCATTCCGGATTGTATCTTCGTAATCAGTTGCGTCTAAGAAACATAGTAGTGCAACAGGAACAGACTCTTCAATACTTGATCCGTTGAAGGCCCAGTTTTCTTCATTAAATATTTTAAGCTCTTCAACGCTATTTTTGATTTCAAACCGACAGCGGCTACTTACTTTGGCTCGTATCTCTTCTTTGGTATTACCTTCTCGCGCCATAAATATGGCTAGTGCGATTGCCTTTGCTCCTGCAATACCATCAGGAGAATTATGAGTAATTGCTGCACTTTTCCTAGCCTCATCAAGAACAGTTTCAATATCATGGAACGCAAACCCAATCGGGCTCACCCGCATGGCTGAACCATTTCCATAGCTCCGGTATGGTTGAGGGTTTGTTGAATTAGCCCACTCATTAAATAGATACCCATATCCAGCGTGGGGATATCTTTTATAGTATTTGATCATCTCAGTCTGATAATCTGTTTTTTTCAGGATGGCTTCAGCAACAGCTAGCGTTAATACAGAATCATCAGTAAAAGTGTTATACTCGCAAAATAATTCCACATCTTTTGATTTTGACTGCTTGCCTTCCCAGATTGATCCTATTATATCACCAATTATTGATCCAATCATTTTTCATATTCCTTTCGGAGTTTTCTTTAAGCTACACTCTAGGGTTGTGATATTAAAATATCTCTATGATTCATATACCAGATATTATAAATAATCTCACTTGGTGATGACCGAATGAGAGACAATAAGAAGGTGTTAGACTTCTTCCAATTCTTGATCCTCCAGGTTTAAATAATCACTGGTCAAACCAGAATTATTAGGAGCATTATAACGCACCGGCATAACCCGTGCCGATATTTCTGTTTGATCTTCATTTTTCTATAGGACTAACTTAAAACATGGTACAACTTTTGGGGGCAAGGTCATGCTGAACTGCTCCCCGGAATTTGTACCACTAATAATGCGAGTATTCTCATTATTGACCCGCCCCAGGCTTTGACCACCCTCAAAACCAACACCTCCCCATAAACTTGACGATTTCCCCGTTACTCCGTAATATTAACCTACACTAATACGGGAATATTCCACAATTGAAGGATTATCATCATATCC
>JABMOW010000134.1 GCA_013204025.1 Fidelibacterota bacterium
CTGATGGACTCAGCCAACAGGTGCTTGCAGATTATTTCTCCAAGGACAAAGGATCCATTACGAGGATCATAAACACGATGGAAGATGGAAATCTGGTGGTCCGGATTCCTGATAAAATTGATAAGCGCAGCAAGCTGATCTATCTGACCCCCTTCGGTAAAAAGCTTCATCAGGAAATTCACAAGATCATCCTGGATTTTAACGAATCCCTTACCAGCGAAATTTCAAAAGATGATCTGAACCAGTGTGTTACCGTGCTAGAGAAGATCATCGATAAATTATGTAATCATGACGTTGCATGTGCAACTAAGATAGGAAATATCTCAAACGTATGAAGAAAACACTCATTTCACTCATCGTGGCGGCAGCCATTCTGCTTTTTTCATTTCTGGGGAGTAATGTTCTGGGTAGTCAAAAGGAATCCATGAAGCGGATGCATCATGGTGATGATGATATCAGACAGGTGCGAAGTCTGGAAGTAAACAACCAGGATATGCAGGTGGATATCCCTGTTACCGGCAGGGTGGACGCTATTGACCGATTCGAGATTTTCGCCGAAGTAACCGGAACGCTTATGGAATCGCCCGTCCCGTTTAAGGAGGGTAATCACTTTAAAAAAGGGGACATCCTCCTGAAGATTGACGATCGCGAAGCTCGGTTGAACCTTCAGGCGCAGAAAAGCAATCTGTTGAACAGCATTACGCAATTACTCCCAGATCTGAAACTGGACTTCCCTGCAAGCTATGCCAATTGGGAATCATACCTTAAAACATTTGATCTGGATCGCCCGCTTCGTGAATTGCCTGCAAATGTGAGCGACAAGGAAAAATATTTTGTCGCCGCTCGGGGGATTTACAACTCTTTTTATTCCATTCGTAGTCTGGAGGTTCGGTTGGAGAAATATACTATCCGGGCGCCGTACGAAGGGGTGATCACCCAGTCTAATATTACGGTGGGTACGTTGGTTCGCATTGGCCAAAATCTGGGTACGTTTATTAGTACAGAAGCCTTTGAGATTGAAGTTGCTCTGTCTCCGGTTGAATTAGATTTTGTATCTGTGGGGAACCATGCGCACTTCCTGTCATCAGACATTTCAGGTAAATGGTCTGGAAAAGTTACCCGTATCAGTGAACAGATTGATGCCGGGACTCAAACCATTAAGGTATTCATAATCATCACTGAAGATCACCTGAAAAGTGGCATGTATCTCACAGGGTACATCCAATCTAATTCCATTAAAAACGTGATGGAATTGCCTCGAAACCTCATCACTGATGATAGGACGGTTTTCGTGATTCAGGAGGATACTCTGAAATCAGTGTCTGTTCAAATTGTGAAACGAATGGAAAAATCAATGCTGGTGACCGGTCTTACAGATGGAACGATCCTACTGAATGAAATCATTGTGAGCGCCATAGACGGGATGAAAGTGACCACTTCTACTCAGGGTGATGCCAAATGAAGTCACTGATCAAATATTTCATCCGGTATCCCATCAACGGAAATCTTCTCGTTATCCTCATTTTTATTTTTGGGTGGTTCGGATTTAATTCACTGAAAACCACCTTTTTCCCCAATGTTGAAAACCGAAGTGTGACGATTCAGGTAGTATATCCCGGTGCATCACCTGAGGAGATTGAAGAGGGGGTAGTACTGAAAATTGAAAATAATCTCAAGGGATTATCGGGAGTAGAACAGGTCACTTCAATATCAAACGAAAATTTTGCATCCATTACTGTGGATGTATTGAAAAATTACGACCGGAATAAAATCCTGCAGGATGTGAAAAATGCAGTAGATCGGATCGGTTCTTTCCCCATCGGGATGGAAGCCCCTGTTATTTTTAATACTGAAGCCAGAGAATTTGCCGTCAGTTTTGCCGTCAGTGGTGACACAGGTCTACTGACTCTAAAAAATGCTGCCCAACGTATTGAGAACGATTTACTTGCCATTGATGGGATTTCCAAAATTAGTATTGATGGATATCCTGAAGAAGAAATAGAGATCAGCTTTACAGAGGAAAACCTTCGAAATTACCAATTGACTTTTGAACAGGTGAGACAAGCAGTGCGGGCATCCAACCTAAACATGACAGGTGGAACAGTCAAAGGTGAATATGAGGAACTTCTGGTCAGGGCGAAATCCAAAGAGTATTATGCACAAGATCTGGAAAATATCATTCTCAAAACCACGGCTGATGGGCGAACTGTCAGACTAAAAGATGTGGCTCAGATTAAAGATCAATGGGCAGACAGTCCAAAACGAACCTATCTTGATGGAAAAAGAACGGTCATAATTACCGTTAGTAATACCAATCAGGAAGATTTGATCACCGTTTCAACCCGGGTGAAAGAATACATCGACAAGTTCAATCAGGAGGATAGTCCTGTTAAACTGGCAGTGGTCAGAGATGGGGCAAAGATTCTGAAGCAGCGAATCAGTCTCCTCGAGAAAAATGGAATTTACGGTGCGATCATGGTGCTGGTGTTCATTGCTATGTTTCTAAATCCCCGGCTGGGGTTCTGGGTCGCGCTTGGATTGCCAATTTCATTTATGGGGATGTTTATTCTTGGTGGAATATCCGGACTTACCATTAATATGATGTCGTTGTTTGGAATGATACTGGTGGTGGGTATTCTGGTAGATGATGGAATCATTATCGGTGAAAGTATTTACCAGAAACACGAGCAGGGAATGCCTCCTGAACAAGCAGCGCTGGCAGGGACCATGCACGTGCTCCCAGCAGTATTTACAGCGGTCATGACCACAGTGCTGGCATTTTCTGTTTTCTTCTTTTTAGACGGACGGATGGGAGAATTCATGTCAGATATGGCTTTCGTCGTCATCGCCACGCTTCTCTTTTCCCTCATCGAAGGAGCGTTCATTTTGCCGGCACATATTGCCCATTCCAAATCCATGAAACCGAGTGCAAAGAAATCACGGTTCGAGTTGGTCATCAATGGTTTCATGATGTTCATGAGAGAAAAATGGTATTCACCGGTTCTGAAACATGCCATATCACATAAAGCTATCACTTTTTCGATTGCCGTTGGATTACTGGTCTTGACCTTTGGCGCCATCAAAGGTGGATTCATTCAAACCACCTATTTCCCGTACATTGATCGGGACAATATCTCCGTGTCAATCGAAATGGGCAGCGGCACCCCTGATGAAATCACCGAAGCCCGTCTGGACCAAATCGTAGCGGCTGCCCGGTCCGTCAACGAAGATTTCAAGGAAAAGAGAGATGATCACCGCGATGTGGTTCTTAATATCCAAAAACGGGTGGGACCCAAATCTCACGAAGGGAATGTGCGCATCACACTGTTGGAAGGGGAAGAACGAAACCTCGAGAGTTTTCACATCACCAATGCCATTCGGGAAAAAACAGGTTATCTTGAGGGCACGGAAAATGTGACATTCGGATCGGCAGGCCATTTCGGGAAGGCAGTCTCACTGTCACTCCAAAGTCATGATTTCGAGACGTTGAAATTGGCAAAAGCAGATCTGAAACAGGAACTGAGTGATTTGCCATCTCTGAAAAACATCACGGACAGTAATCTTGAAGGACTGAAAGAGATCAATATCACCTTAAAAGAAAAATCTTATCTTCTCGGGATATCTTTGCAAGATGTGATCTCGGGTATCCGCCAGGGTTTTTTCGGAAGTGAAGTACAACGTCTGCAACGAGGTCTGGATGAAGTCCGAATTTGGGTTCGATACGAAGAAAGTGAGCGATCCAGCGTTGGAAAATTAGAGAATATGTGGATCAAGCTCAATGATGGAAGGGAATTTCCGTTAAAAGATATTGCCAATTTTGAAGTTGAGCGAGGTGTCTTGGGGATTAACCACATTGACGGAAAACGTCAAATCCTTGTCACAGCTGATATGACGAATCCGAAAGAATCAGTCACGGATATGCTTGCGGGGATCCGATCGGATATCCTTCCTGCAATTCGCGAAAATTATTCCAATGTCACTATTGGATTCGAAGGACAGAGAAAGGATTCTGCGAAGACGGGGAGGTCAGCGAAGACGGTGGTACCCATCATTCTCATTTTGATGTTTGCCATCATTGTGGTAACGTTCAGATCGTTCAGTCAGACGATAACTGTTTTTGCTATGATTCCCCTCGGATTCATCGGTGTTGCCGGAGGACATTTTATCCATGGAATGCCCATCTCAATTATGTCCATGTTTGGAATCATCGCACTAATCGGTATCATGGTGAATGACTCACTGGTGTTGGTGACAGAGATGAATTATTTGCTAAAGGATGGAATGAAATTTCGGGATGCGGTTTTTAAAGCAGGTATCACTCGATTCAGACCCATTGTTTTGACATCGGTAACAACAGTCGCCGGATTGGGTCCGTTGATACTTGAGACCAGTCGTCAGGCGCAATTTCTCATCCCAATGGCAGTATCTGTCGCATACGGGATCATCGTGGCAACCACTATTACTCTCATCGTATTACCAGTGTCATTGGTATTGCTTAACGATATCAAATATTATCTCCCCAACTGGATATTTAAGAAAAAACTGACCAGAGAAGATGTTGAACCTGCCGTCAGAGAATCGAGGTATGAAATTGAATTTTAACTACAAATTGATCGCCATGGTCATTCCGGTGTTCTTTGGAATGATTCTTCCTCAGTCGGTATTGACATTGGAGGAAGCTATTTCCATTGCACTAAAACAAAATTATTCGATCCGGATTGCGGAAAATAATTACCAGATTGCAGTAAATAATGCTAATCCGGGAAATGCGGGCTTATTTCCGCAGGTAACGCTTAATGGTTCTTCTACAAAATCCGAATCAGATATATCTTTTTTACCATACGACAGTCCGGTATCTATTGATGTGAATAACTCTGCTTCCTCTTCAAAAAATGCAACTGCGGGGATCAGCAGTGTTTTATTTGCAGGCGGCAAGAATTATTACACATGGGGAAAACTGAAGAAAACTCAGGATATAGGGGAGGTTCAGGCACGTCAGACGAAAGAAAACACGATGGTTGCGGTAATCCAAACATACTATCAGATCACCTTCTTAAGAGATAATCTAAACGTTACCAAGGAAGCACTCGGTATTTCCAAACAGCGATTAGAGCGGGCAAAGCATAAGGTGGACTTGGGCAGCACACTAAAGTTGGAGCAGTTAAATTCCGAAGTTGATATGAATACAGATAGTGTGAGCGTTTTAAAAGCACTCCTTCAGTTAGAGAACGCCAAACGGAATCTGAACTTCATTTTAGGGCGTCAAATTGACACTGATTTTGCGGTTACAGGTTCTGTGGAGTTTTTCACTGAAAAAATACTGGATGAATGGAAAAACACAGCAAAAGCACATAATTCAACGGTGAATGAATCAAAGCTCCAATTGGAGCAGAGTGAGTATGACGTAAAAACTGCAAAAGCTGCGTATTTTCCCGTTCTCACGGGATCAGCTTCATATAACAAATCCCATTCGGAATCAGATGGTGGACAATACAAACAAAACGAATCGGAAGGGATATCCACGGGACTAAATTTATCGGTAGATCTGTTTTCAGGATTTCGGAAAAATACCAATTTGCAGAACGCAAATATTGGTGTCAAATCTAAAAAGGAAGTCCTGGATCGGACGATAGCGCTACTTGAGACAGAAATAATGAACGCCTATGCCACCTATCGCAACGCTAGATTTACCGTAGAAGTGGAAGAAAAAAATCTAGAAACTGCAAAATTGAATTTTGACAGGACACAGGAATTATTCCAATTGGGGCAGGTAACCACTACACAATTCCGGGAAGCCCAATTAAACTGGATACGCGCTGAATTGAGACTGATCAACGAAAAATACACTGCAAAGTTCGCAGAAGTAGAGTTATACCGTCTCAGCGGAACACTACCGGATTTGTATCCCGGTAAATAATCACCCACATTTTTGAGAATCGGTTAGTGGAATTTTCTGCGGTTGGAGACGGTTAGCTAGATAATAACTTCAATTACCCTGGCATTTATGCCAGTATTATGAAAGCGATTTACAAATTGGGATTTATCCCAATGAATCTTTGATATTCCGATATTCAGTTATAGTCTTACAATCTGATAATAAATTTCACTGGAAAACCGCAAAATATTGTTCATAACTTTTTACAACGAGATATAAAGAATAAGGAAAATTTTGAAACGTTTTATACTATTTTATACACTAATATTGACGCATCTGCTTTTTTCGGAGTACCGAAACGATGCTTTATTGATATGTCTGGCACCAGACTCATCACCCCTTGATATAATTTCATCACGGGATGAAATTTCGATTTCTAATCCTCAACTACAGCAGGTACTTACGCAATACGATGCTACATCTATAGAACGATGGTTGCCTTCAGCAAAGGATACTGATCATGATGGTGACATCTATCTGAACAGAATTTACAGAGTCACATTCGGGATTACTGGTCGACAGGATTTGAATGCAGTTAAATCTGCTATTACTGAATTACCGGGAATTCTGTCTTCTGAATTTGAACCCATCAGAACACCTGCGTATACACCAAATGATCCGCAGTATTATCAACAGTGGTTTCTCCCGCAAATCGGAGCAAATACTGCATGGGATTTTTGGAGTATGTCCGGTATGGATTACCCCGGAGATCAGGAAATCATATTAGCTTCAGTCGATACAGGAGTTGACTGGGATCACGTTGACCTGATCGATAATATTTGGCAGAACCTGAATGAAGATGCCGATGGTGATGGCCACACACTGGAATACATCGGTGGAACCTGGGTACTGGATCCAGGGGATTTGAATGGTATTGATGACGACAACTGGGACAATAATTCCTTAACGCACATTGATGATCTCATTGGCTGGGATCTTTCGGGTTGGAGTGGTGGTGACGATAACAATCCCATTCCAAAAATAGGTGTTTCAAACTATTCCACCTGGGCACATGGTACTCACGTTGCGGGTCTCCTTTCAGCCAGTACAGATAATGGCACTGGAATTTCATCAACTTCATTCAACTGTAGTATTATGTGTGTGAAGGTCTCTCAGGAAGATCAGACAGGAACTCCTTATATCACAGATGGATATTCTGGTATTTTGTATGCCGCACAAGCAGGGTTTGAATATGCAGGATTTTCAATCCAGAACAATAGCTGGGGCGGGGGTGGATTTAATCAATATGAGCAAGCAACAATCAATGTAGCACACGACACGTATAATTCCATCATTGTTGCTGCCGGTGGAAATGGAGCAGAAACAGGCGGTGAGGATGAACAAGCACATTATCCTTCAAGTTATGAAAATGTTATCTCCGTGGCACCACTGGGTAACAATGATGTGTGGCATCATTGGGCCACCTATCACCCTACCATCGACATATCTTCTCCCGGTGAAAATATTCGAAGCTGCGTCATTAATAACAACTACTCCAATTGGGACGGTTCTTCAATGGCATCGCCCATTGTAGCCAGCACTATCGCACTCATGAAATCCTATTATCCAGATCGGAATCAGGCACAACTGGAAACGATGATTCTGGCTACTGCTGATCCGGTAATTTATCAGGTAAATAACGAAGGTTATTTGTACGGGAAACTGGGTACAGGCAGAGTGGATGCACAAAAAGCGGTGGAAACTCCCTTGTTACCTATCATTGAGTTTGCAGGTATGGATATTATTCCTGTGATAGACTCCGATGGGATAATCAACGGAGGAGATGTGCTGGAAATATTTGCCATTTTATTCTCAGATCCGGGTTGGGGAACCGCAACCGGAGTTCAGGGCATTTTATCAACTAATTCTCCTTTCGTTCTTATTATCAATGGTAGCACGATGTTTTCCGATATGCCTCCAGGTGAAGCAGCAATTAACGAGCTGACACCACTGGAAATAGAATTACTTCTGGATATCCCTGAAGGATCACTATCCATGCAGCTCACCGTTACATCAAATGAAAATGAATGGGTCCAGTATCAGGTAGAGTTCACTATTGACATTCTTGTGGAAGCCTCACTTCAGTTAGCGGGCGACCTGAATAGTGATGACAATCTGGACGTTTTGGATGTGGTCATCATGGTTGGAATCATCATCGGAGATAATCCCCCATCTGAATTGCAACTGACCATTGGTGATATGAATGGCGATGAAGACCTCAATGTCCTCGATGTGGTCATACTCGTAAATGAAATTATTAGTAATTAAAGAGTCACCAATATGAAAAAAAATATTTTGTACGCGGTTGGAATTTTCCTTATTACAGTTGCCTTTTCAAGTAACGACAACCCGAAAATATCTGATCGGCTTGAAGGGAAATTGCAAAAAACCATGCCTGCTAATATTCACGTATGGGTGTATTTATCAGACAAGAATTTGTCTGACAACGACCTGATAAAAACGATTGAGCATGTACAGTCCGAGATGGATGCGCATACCTTATGGCGACGTTCAAAAACCCGACAGGGTGATCTGGCTGACTTTAAGGATATCCCAGTTTCACAGGATTATATTAGACAAATTATCGAAATGGGTGCACAATTAAGAGCGACCTCTAAGTGGTTAAATGCAGTTTCAATATCAGCCGGACCGCAAGAGATTCGCCAAATCGCAGAACTTCCATTTGTCGAAAAACTGGATATTGTACTCGGTGGAAAAAGAATCGAATCCACCATTGAAATTGATCAAAATGAGTATTTTGGTCCACGCACTGATTATGGAGATTCGTATGATCAATTGAACCAGATCAATGTCATTGCTGCTCATGAAGCAGGTTACACGGGACAGGGAATTATTGTACTCATGCTGGATACAGGATTTTATACGGACCACGAATCCATACATGCAGATCAAATCATCGCAGAGTGGGATTTTATTAATAATGACGGTGAAACTCAAAATGAACTTGGTGATCCTGAAAATTCTCATAATCATGGTACTTACACACTTTCCACGCTGGGCGGCTCATTTGAAGGTCAACTTTACGGTCCTGCTTACAACTCTCAATTTTTAATTGCGAAAACAGAAGACGTGTCCCAAGAGGTCCCAATCGAAGAAGACTGGTTCGTTGCTGGTTTAGAATGGGGAGAATCATTAGGTGCTGATGTGGCGTCATCATCCCTGGGCTATATTGATTGGTATATGCCCGAAGATTTGGATGGACAAACCGCCGTGACAACAATTGCCGTTAATATTGCCATAGAAAATGGAATGGTGGTTGCAACTGCAGCAGGGAACGCTGGTGAGGGTGGTCTCATTGCTCCTGCGGATGCGTTCAATGTACTGACATGTGGTGCCGTGAACAGCGATGGCGAAATCGCAGGATTCAGTTCTTGGGGTCCCACAGCTGACAGTAGGATTAAACCAGATATTTGTGCCAGAGGTGTTGCCACAAGATGTGCAGATATTACCTCTCCGGAAAGTTATCGTGAAGCAAATGGTACGTCCTTATCCACACCATTAGTGGGAGGAGCAGCTGCGGTCATTCTCAGCGCTCGACCATCCTGGACACCTCTGCAAGTTCGCGAGGCTCTCATGATGACAGCCAGTAACACCGATAACCCTGATAACCAGTATGGATGGGGGATCATTGATGTAATGGCTGCAATCCACTATTTTGATGGTAACGGAGATGTGAACTTTGATGATGTTTTGGATGTACTTGATGTGGTTATTGTGATTAATTACATTCTGGGAGTAATTATCCCGGATGAGGGTCAATTGCTTGTTGGTGATATGAATCAAGATGGATTACTGGATGTTGTGGACATCGTTCAGATGGTTAGTATCATCATCGGAGAAACACAGTAACCTTCTTTTTTCGCCTATTTTTATCTAACGACTAATTCCAATCGCTCAAAAATCACAGGTTATTTCTGGAGGATTATTCACCGAATAATTCTTGATTTACCGATACAAACCTAGCGAAATTCCGCAATGAAATTTAAGAGGATTCCCGTTTTTTCTTTCTTACCAAATGTTGCCGGATTATTCATCGTGCTCATTATTTGGTCATGCGCCGCAGAAGGAACTGCTGGTGGAGGACCCAGTGATGAAACCGGTCCTAAAATCATTGAAGTGACCCCAGACCCCGAAGCAGTTTTTTTATCCGGCAAGGACGTGTTAACCATTCGTTTTGACGAACTTGTAGATCCCCTTTCCGTCCCTGCATCCATACGTGTTCAACCCGATATTCAACTCCTGATTAAAACTCGTGGAAAAATTGTAGAAATTGAACCTGAATCTACCTGGCCAAGAGGGACAATTATTCATATCGCTTTGTCGCGAAGAATCAGAGACTATCAATTAAATAAAATGGCTGAACAAGCAGATTTGTACTTTTCCACTGGTGGTGAACTACCGAATGGTGAAATTAGCGGTAGAATATTTAATTCAACCGACGGGGTTGTTGTGGAATCTGGTTTATATCGATTGGCTGAAGATCTCGCACCCGAAATGGTTCATGTAGCAGAAGCTGACGAAAATGGTAGTTTTGTATTCAGACATATACCAGACGGACAGTATTTCATCGCCTGTGTAGAAGGAGTATTAACCGATTTCTCAAAAGAGATACGATCAAAACGCTACGGGATGCAATCTGTTGACATTGTTACCGTTATAGATGGTAGTATCCTTACTGATATTGCAATTTGGATGGACGAACCTGTGAAACGATTATCACTCAAATCAATGCAATTTAAGAATTCAGAATTCGGTGATCTAGAATTGAGTGACGGATCGACGATACCGTACACTTTTTCAATCCCAAAGGATTGGGACCGAGAAATTCCGGTATTTGAACAACGTACGGAATCCATTATCGACGACTCCATTTTTGTGACAGTTGATTTGAAAAATCGATTGGAACGATATCAAACTGACCCATTATATTTCAAAGTTCCGTCAATTCAAGATTCTATCCCACCAGACATCAGGGAATCCGGTTATAAAAATGAGGACTATTTAATTTCGTTCACCGAACCGGTAATACCAGAGATATCCGGCAATCTGTTAGAATATATGCCGGATTCCATCACTACGAAGTCCGTGGACTATCAGTTCAAAGATCCCCACAGCATTCTGGTTGATTTTACTCCAATTCAATCCATGCCCGTAGTCTTGAATCTTCAGATGTTAAAGGATTATTTTGGGAACTCTTTTCAAGACAGTATTTTTACGTTTATCATGGATTCGGTTCAACATGTAAAAAGTAAAATCGAAGGTGGCAGCGTTAAGGGAATCATTAATTATTCCGGTACCGATTCGTTGATGGTAGAAGCGACTCGGGTAGAAACGGGGGACCGTTACTTTACCCTTGGTAAAACTGAATTTTACTTTCAAAACATTGCTCCTGGAGGGTATGTATTCAAAGCATTCGAAACGGACTATGGTATTGATCCCCAAACATATTTTTCAGGATTGTGGGAGCCCTTGCAGAGAGCCGCAAGGATGGGGATCAGCGCAGATACAGTCGAAGTACGAAAACGTTGGATCATCGAAGGCGTCAAAATTGACATGAAATAAAATGAAAGAGTTTTGATCAGGAACCTGCTAATTTAGGGTAGGACAATGACAACAAGGGGGAAAATATGAATGAAACGTATCATGTGATTATTGCTGGAGGAACCGGAACACGGTTTTGGCCCCGTTCCCGTCAAAAAAATCCAAAACAACTTCTAAAAATATTTGGAGAGGAATCCATGATCCGGTTGACATTTAATCGGCTCAGAGAAATCTCACCTTCAGAAAATATATTGGTTGTTGCTTCAGAATTTTTATGTAAGAATATCCGCAAGCACATTCCTGAAATTCCTCAAGAAAATTACATCGTGGAACCCTCAGCAAAAAATACCGCTCCTGCTATCGGACTAGCCGCTATCAACGTTTACCACCGGAATTCTGAAAGTGTTATGTGCGTTTACCCCTCAGATCATATCATTTTGGATGCTGAAAAATTCAAAAAATCAATTGAAGACGGTATCGCAATGGCTCTGAAAAAACCTTCGCTGGTGACCATGGGGATTCACCCGACTTATCCTGCAACCGGATATGGGTATATTCAGTGTGATTGTGAAAAACAAGAGTCCGAAGGAAAGATATTTAAAGTCAAAACATTTGCAGAAAAACCGCCTCTGGAAACTGCAAAGAAATTCTTGGAATCTGGGAATTTTTTATGGAATTCCGGGATGTTTATCTGGAAAACAGAAATTTTACTTTTGGCGATGAAAACATTTATGCCGGAGTTACACGAATCCCTGGATGCTATTTATGATGCTGTTGGCACGGATAAATACAATATTGTACTTGATCGGGAATGGGAAATTGTCCGCCCTGATAGTATAGATTATGGTGTTTTGGAAAAAGCAAAAAATGTGTATGTGCTGAAAAGTGATTTTAGATGGAGCGATCTTGGATCCTGGAAAGCGTTATTCGACATTTCTGAAAAAAATCCACAAGGGAATGTTGAAAATGGCGAAATTATATCTGTGAATTCTAAAGGGTCATATGTTTATAGTCCGAATCGACTCACAGCTGTTGTGGGATTGAAAGATATTGTGGTCATCAATTTGGAGGACACATTGCTTGTTGCTTCTATGGAATATGCCGAAGAAGTAAAAGAAGTGGTCAGAATTTTACAAAAACAAGATATGACAGAATATCTCTGATAACAGTATGAATATCAAGCATCTTTATCGGGAATTTGAAGAACTCGCTGAGCAACTGAATATCAAATTGGTTACGAGTAAAGGTAATTTTAATGGTGATTATTGTTTGGTAGAGAAAGATAAATATATCGTCGTTAATAAAAATAAACCAATTGAATATCGTATACGCCGATTGGCTTCTGCATTTTCCTTTCTTGATTTATCAAATATTTATATTAAACCCGCAATTCGTGAATTAATTGAATCGGAACGTAAGGGGTCACTATTTTAGTTGGTTGCATTGGTCTGAAAAAACTATTTTTTACCCCTATAAAATGAATGAAATTTTTAATGAATAAAGAGAAATTCATAACATCAGGTGTCAATTATTGCCCAACTCATAAAATGAGTTGGGCGAAATAACTATACAAATAAAAAATCCGGCGGACAATGCCGGATTTTTATTTTAAATCAGGAGAACCCTATGAAAGAGTACAAAACTGAAAATATCATCAATTTTGCATTATGTGGCCATTCAACTACCGGAAAAACAACTCTCTTAGAATCGCTTCTTTTCAACGCAGGAGTAATCAAAAGGTTGGGGACCATTGAGGACGGAAATACCACATCGGACTATCACGATGATGAAATTGAGCATAGACATTCCATCACCTCATCGTTAGCAAATTTTGAATGGCTGGATAAAAAATTCAATGTAATTGATACTCCTGGATATCTTGAATTTCATGGTGAGTCAAAAGCGGCACTTCGAGTCGCAGATTTTGCAGCTATTGTGATTAACGGATCAAATGGTGTCGAAGTGGGGACGGAATTGGTTTGGGATTATGCAAAATCAGATTATCAAATCCCACGATTGATTGTTGTCAATTTTCTTGATCGGGATAATACTGATTTTGATAAAGTCCTTGCACAAGCTAAAGAACGATTCGGAAATAAAGTATTTCCATTTATGATTCCAATGAATTATGGAGAAAATTTTAATCAGGCTGCCGATATTCTTCGGAAGGAAATTTACACCTACGAAACCAATGGCTCTGGAAATTATAAGGAATCAAAACCAACAGGTGAATGGGTTGAATCGTTGAGCACACTCCATGAAGAATTGATTGAACTCATAGCTGAATCTGATGATAAGCTGCTTGAATTATTCTTTGAAAATGGAGAGTTGACTGAGGAACAGTTACGCGGCGGTTTGCATCATGCATTCCTTACGGGGGAATTGATACCGGTATTTTGTGTGGCAGGGAAAAAAAATATTGGCGTGAAACGGATGATGGATATTTTGGCCCGATATGCCCCATGTGCATCCGATTTTAAAGAAGTGAAAGGAACCAAGCCTGGTACGGATACGGTAATTACTCTAAAGCCATCGATCAAAGAATCTACTTCTGCGTTTGTATTTAAAACGGTGAGTGAGCCACACATTGGGGAGCTATCCTTCTTCAGAGTGTACTCAGGTGAAATTAAGGCAGCAGATGAACTGGAAAATGTTTTACGTAATACGAATGAAAAGATTCGTCAGGTGTTTTCCATGAATGGGAAGAACAGAATAGACTCCAACACTCTCATTGCAGGTGACATCGGCACTGCAGTCAAATTGAAAAATACACATACTGGTGATACTCTCGCATCATCCTCAAAACCTATTGAATTGGCAGGCATCAAATATCCCAGTCCCACTATGCGAATGGCAATCCTCCCGAAAGCAAAGGGTGACGAGGAAAAAATCTCCGAAGGTCTTTCTACGATCCATGAAGAAGACCCCACATTTCAGTATATGGTCGATCCTGAATTGAAACAGACCATTATTTCAGGACAGGGCGAGCTCCATTTAAAGATGGTCATGAAAAGGTTAAAAGACCGGTATCATGTTGAACTGGATATGACTGCGCCAAAAATACCTTACCGCGAGACAATCATGGGTAAATCAGAAGCCAAATATCGCCATAAGAAACAATCAGGTGGCTCTGGACAATTTGCAGAAGTCTGGATGAGAATCGAACCCAGTCAACGAGGAGAGGGCATTGAATTTAAAAGTTCTTTAGTTGGCCAAAACGTTGACCGCGTGTACGTCACTTCTGTGGAAAAAGGTATAAATTTCGTCTGTAATGATGGAATTCTTGCCGGATGTCAGGTTGTGGATCTTAAAGTGAATTTCTACGATGGGAAAATGCATCCGGTTGATTCAAATGATATCTCATTTCAGATTGCCGGAAAACACGCCTTCATCGATGCTTTTCTTCAAGCCAAACCGAAATTGTTAGAACCCATCTACACACTTGTTGTCAAAATACCAGATGCCGTAATGGGTGACGTTATGGGAGATATTTCCCAACGAAGAGGTCGTGTACAAGGAATGGAAAGCGACGGTCATTATCAGATCATTACTGCTGAAGTTCCGTTAGTCAATCTACATGATTATTCAACATCGCTGAGGTCCATGTCTCAAGGCCGTGGAATATTCAATATTGAGTTTGCAAGATATGAAGACCTCCCTGCCATTGAAGCTGAAAAAGTAATCGCAGAGTATAAAGCCAGCCGAGAACAGGGACATTAATGGACAGACTTTGGGCACCATGGCGTATGGAATATATCCATGCGCCAAAAAGCTCATCTGATTCTTGTGTTTTCTGTGAAAATTCAATAGAGGGAAACAACGAAGAAAAGCTGGTGGTTTTTCGGGGGAAAACATCCTACGTCATGCTCAACCTCTATCCATACAATAACGGACATCTGCTTGTTGCTCCGTTTGATCATGAATCTGAATTCGATAATTTAACTGACCCCGTACAAATGGAAATGATGAAATTGGTTTCCCTTTCAATAAAGGTACTTAAATCCGCGATTCAGGCTCAGGGTGTAAATTTCGGGGCAAATTTCGGGAACGTAGCTGGCGCAGGAATAGAAGACCATTTACATTTTCATTTGGTACCACGATGGAATGGTGATGTGAACTTTATGCCCATTATAGGGCACACTAAAGTCATGATGGATGGAATGTTGGAAACTCGCAACCGACTGGCAGACGGGTTCCAAAAGCTACATCTTTAACCGCTGGTTTTTCAATAACAGGTATTTTTGGTTTTCGTAAAGCGTATCCACTGCAGTAGCTAATTCTTCCTGGTTCATCAAATATTTCAACCAGTCTTTTCTTCTGATTGTTACATAATACCCCGCATCGGATAATAAATAATCAGCCAGCTTCTCAGGATCATTCGATAGGTACGTTTCTAGTGTTGCCATCGATTTTTGATCTTCAAATTGAATCTCCCGGTCATGCATCAAATGGATTACACGTTGCCCTGTATAAAAATACAATGACGGTAATCGGACTTTATATGAAACCAATTGCTCACCCTCTTTTAGGTTACTATTGATTACTTTAGCCAAGCCCTCAAAACTGTTCAAATCATCTTGAATTGATGGGAGCACTGTCAATAAAACAAGGAATAACGTAATGTTATAAATCCCATAAACCCATTCAAACCGGATTCTAATATTTTTCAATGAATATCGGAAAATAATGAGATATACCAATGGAAAACAGAGTAAAAACCAGAATAATAAATCATAGTGACCTATCTGGGATGGTACATTTTTAAAAGGTCTGATTATCAACAACAATGGTATCAAAAGGCACAGTAAGAAGTTCAGGATATGGATACTTTTGAATCCATGATTCTGGTACTTACCGAATATCCAGTATGCCAATAAAATCGAAAAAAATGGCAACGCAGGCATGATGTATGCCGGGAGTTTGCTGCCTGAAAACGAAAAGAATACCAAGGGGATGAAGGTGTAAGCGATCAACAGGTATTCCCAGGGATGTTCATGGCGGGTTTTCCATCTTTTGAGGGTCATAAACAAGGATGGAAAATAAAACATAAACCACGAAAGCATCCCAACCAACAGGACACCGATATAATAGAAAGGCGATCCGCTTCGGTGATGAACGGTGGAAGCATATCGATCTACGGTCTGATTGACCATAAAATATTCCAGAAGTTTTGGGTTATCACGGATGATCAACCAGAACCATGGTGTAACAATGATGATGAAAATGATTAGAAATTTGAAACTTCCAGATAGATTGACATTTTTCATCTTTGGAAATAAGAAAATGAAAACAAAATAAGGGAAGATAAAGAAAATAAAGGGAATCAGACCTTTGGTGAGAAATGCCAGAGCTAATAAAATGGCAGCTGGAATAATTAGTTTTTCACTACCATAATAAAATTTTCGTTTCCATTGAAAGTAAATGGCGCCAATGGTGAGAAAAGATAGATAAATATCCGTTGTGACGACGCGAGCCTGAACCAAAAAAAGCAGTGAAGACAGGAGAATGCCAACACTCCATAAATGAATATGGGGCATCCCTGGGAATAACATCCTGGAGATGAGAAAGGTAAATATCAATATACCGAGCCCGCAAAGTGTTGGGAAAATCCTTCCACTAAAATTGTTGATGCCAAACAGCTTGAAAGAAATAGCAGTCATCCAATAGGTGAGGGGTGGTTTGTGGAAATGCTTAATGTCTATCAGGGTGGGCGTAACATAATCGCCTGACACCAACATTTCACGTGAAATTTCTGCATAACGCGCTTCACTTGATTCAAGGTATGATAAAGAATCAAGTCGATAGATTAACAGGAATAACGCAATACCCAGCAGGAGGTAGAGCGATTTCATACGGTATTTTGTTTAGCCAAACGAATGAGGTAAAGATTCCGGAAGTAAACGATAAATCCAAAGGACTGTCCCAGAATGAAAACAGGGTCCTTGCGGTAGATGGAATAGATCAATAGCATGCTACTCCCCAAAATGCTGAATATCCAGAAAGATACAGGTACGAGTGACTGTTTCTTTTTTTCAGAATAGATCCATTGTAACAGAAATCTCATAGTGAAAAATGCCTGACCCACAAAGCCAAGGATCAACCAAAAAGTGGGATTTCCACCATCACTTATGTTCATTTTATTTATCCTCTATTCTATCTTTTAAACTGATTTTAATAAATCGATCCTGCATCCACCGAACAACCAAAAGATCCCGCAATCCGCTGAAAGCTCGGTCCCAGGTACCATATTTTGAGTCACCAGCAACCCGCGACCGGTGGTTAACGGGAATCTCAATCACCGATGCGCCTTCCATTTTCATTAGTGTCGGGAGGAAACGATGCATCCCCTTGAACATTTTGATCTTCGACAAGTATTGTCTGTCCATAATTTTGAGAGAACAACCGGTATCAGTGATATTTTCACGGGACAGGGTATTCCTAACGGTATTTGCAAATCTGGATGAAACGCGCTTTAACCAGGTATCGTTTCGTTTCTGACGCCATCCAGTGACCATATCGTAAGTTTGCAGGAAGGGGGTCATTTTGCCAATGTCAGCCGGATCATTTTGCAGATCACTGTCCATTGTGATGACGTATTTTCCCTTGGCTAATTGAAACCCGGCAGCCAGTGCAGCAGATTGTCCTGAATTCTGACTCAATCGGAAGGGGTGAATGTGGGGATCCATACTAGCAGATGAAGTCATAATGTGAAAGCTCCCATCAGTGCTTCCGTCGTCAATAAGGATCACTTCATATGGTTCGTTTACTTTTTGCATAACAGCAGTGACTTCTGTCAATAAAGTAGGCAGGTTTTCCTGCTCATTGTATACGGGGATGACGATGGAATAAAGCATTATATTAATCTGATCGATAAAAGTACGATGTTTCCGTTGTGAATTAGGAAATAAATTTACTGTAAATTAAAAAGAGAATCCCAAAGATGAATAGGTGCTGATTCAAAATAATTTACTTAATTCATTTTTTTATTTCCAGCGAGGAACAGATTCCTTATAAATTTATAAGCTTTTTTAGAAATGAATCTAATCGATTCCGGTGTAGCTCAGTTGGTTAGAGCAGCGGACTGTTAATCCGCGTGGCGTAAGTTCGAGTCTTACCACCGGAGCCATCATAACCCCTGTTAATAC
>JABMOW010000135.1 GCA_013204025.1 Fidelibacterota bacterium
AAAAAACCCTGGTACCTATGGTACGCCCAATAATAACAAGGGGTTAACTATGGCACCAACCCTGGTACGACCCTGGTACACCTATGGTACCGTATAATTAATTAACATTAAATGGAGGATGAACATGAAAATACTAAATTTTTCGAATCAAGCAGATTTTCTGCCGAAATACCCAGAGCTCAAGATTGTGCTCTTTAATAACAACCCGACTTTGTATTCGAAGGAATACAACCTTACAACAAACGCCAAACTGTGATACCAATTCCACACTGATACCATGTGGAGTTATGAATATTTACGTGAGAAGGGTGGTGTAAAACCAGAAAATGGAGATGTAGCTATTACCAACATTCATTGGCGTATGACCCATCCTGATTCTTGAATTGATGTTGGCGAAGTTTTTACGGCACCTTTTGAGAAGGGAAGACTAGCTATGTTCGAGGATCCGCTGAATTCGGGTAATATCATAACGCTAATGCCTTATGGTTATAGGCATCCTTTGATGGAATTTAATCGCAACCATGGGTATGTGTGGCAGTCCATGCTGGAAGGCCTTCTTGATTACAACGATATGTTCACAGATTTTTGTGGTGAATGCCTCGGAATCTTTGATCACAACTCACAGAAGAAATACCGGAAGATTGTGGACAGATACCTGGTACCCCGCAAACACACCAAACCAGGAAAATAGAATGGATGGTAGGGTGCGAGAACCAATAACCGTATAAAAATGGAGAATCACTTATGAAATCAACAAAAGAATTGTTAAAGGTAATTGAGAAACGCAAACCAGAGGGAATTGGACTGAATCCACAGTCTCCTCCGGTACGTAGTATAATGCGTGTGTTTCAAATCCAGAGCCCCATAGATATCATTCCGGAAATGAAGAAGAAGATTAATCTCAAGAATTTATTACCAAAGAAGTAGTGCGGTGAACCCCCTTGTTATAGAAGCAAGGGGTAAGCTGAATGTTTAAAAGCGATCTTCCGGGACTAGCTTACAGGATAGAAATTAGGTTGTGACCTGGCCTTTCAACCAAATTTTTAAACCTGGATAAAAGCCGATTCGTTTTCTGACAGAAAAACGGTCTCTGATATATTTTTTAGGAATTTTTGAAAAGTGCTATATGGTTTTTACTATTGCAAACAAACCAATCGGTACAACTATTAGCCTTAACATGATTCCCCTATCGAGAAAATGAAAAGGTGTTGTTATTAGGATTTTTAATTTTGACAGTGCTAGATAATTAGTGAATTTTCAAGTTTCACCAATATTTCACTTGTACATTGTTCCACTGTCATAATATCCGTTTCAACAGTGACCTCAGGATGTTTCGGTGGTTCATATGGAGATGATACACCAGTGAACTCTGCGATTTCGCCACTTTCAGCCTTTACATATAAACCTTTAGGATCCCGTCGTTTACAAACATCCAAATCACATTTGATGAATATTTCAAAAAATTTTGCATCGGGAAGGATTGACCGAATGAATTGTCTATCCTTTTCAAAAGGAGAAATAAATGTACAAACGACAATATTTCCCTGTTGGAAAAATAATTTCGCTGTTTCGCTGACACGACGAATATTCTCAGTTCGGTCTGTGTTCGAAAAACCCAAGTCACCACAAAGTCCATGCCTCACATTATCGCCATCCAGTAGCATAACCTGACAATTTTTCTCAAATAATTTCTCTACCAATGACCGCGCAATGGTTGATTTTCCCGATCCGGAATATCCTGTTAGCCAAATCACAGCAGCTTTATGGTCATTGAATTCTTCCCACTTTCTACCGGAAATGATGTCCCCCTGCCAAGTTACATTTGTAGATTTTCTAGACAGATTAGTCACATTTAAAACATCATCTACCTTACGTACTCTATCACGGATCATGCCTGCTGCAACAGTTTGGTTTGTCACGGAATCAATAAGAATAAAGCTACCAGTTACCTGATTGATGTTATAGGGATCAAAAAATATGGGTTTAGCACTTGTAATGCTGATCCGGGCAATGTCATTTAATGTTAATGTATCAACTTGCTCACGATGCAAAGTATTTACATCAATTTTATAGATTATTTCTGATATAAATACTTTCACAGTATGAGTTGTATGTTTCATAGTATACGAACCCTTCAACTTCATAAGCTTCTCATCCATCCAGCAAACGATGGCATCGAATTCCGTTTCAGTTCTTGGTAGGTTACCAGATCGTACAATCATATCACCACGGCTGATATCAATCTCATCTTCTAATGTGAGTATGACAGCCTCACCATTGAAAGCTTCAGACAATTGACCGTCATAGGTCTCGATGGATTTGACTCGTGTAGTTTTTCCAGAGGGAAGCACAGCCACATTTTCGCCCGGAGAGATTGTACCCGAGGCTATAGTTCCTGCATACCCACGGAAATTAAGATGGGGGCGAATGACATACTGGACTGGAAATCGGAAATCGATGAGATTTTTATCACCGGATACTACCACAGTCTCAAGTTTGTGTAGTAGGGTATGTCCATCATACCAACTCATATTGTCACTTCGATGGGTCACATTATCTCCATCGACTGCTGAAACAGGGATAAATGAAATATCGTGAACTTGAAGTTTTCTTGAAAAATCAGAATATTCACGCACAATGTCATTGTAAATAGTTTCGTCGTAATCCACCAGATCCATTTTATTAACCGCAACAATCATATGAGGGATTTGCAATAAAGATATGAGAAATCCGTGCCGTCTGGATTGAGTGAGAACACCTTTCCTTGCATCTATGAGAATAATAGCTAATTGAGCGTTTGAAGCACCAGTGACCATATTTCTTGTATATTGCTCATGCCCAGGAGTATCAGAAATAATAAATTTTCTTTTGTCCGTTTCGAAATATCGATAGGCCACATCGATAGTGATACCTTGCTCACGTTCAGAAGCCAGACCATCCAACAAAAGAGAAAGATCTACTTTTTCATGCCCCTTTTTCTCTGATGTTTTGGTGATAGCGGCATACTGATCTTCAAAAATACAATTGGTTTCATAGAGGAGGCGTCCAATAAGTGTGGACTTTCCATCATCCACACTACCTGTTGTTGTGAAACGCAACAAAGATTTATCTGCCATTGAATCTCGTGTATCCATTAAAAATACCCCTCCTTCTTTTTCTCCTCCATAGATGCCTCGCTGGTTGTGTCAATAATACGATTTTCCCGCTCTGATCTTTTTGCTTCTCTTACTTCGGTAATAATGCCCCCGATTTCTGTTGTAGATGACCTTATGGCACCAGTGCATGGGATACACCCTAAACTGCGATATCGGCAGTCTACCTCAAATGTATCATTTTCAGAAAGTCCGGCTACATTGTCTGGATCTACTGTTTTTAGAAACTCGAAAGGAATTATAATACCATTTTTTTCTACCACTTTCCTCTTTTTTGAATAATACAACGAAACGATTGGAATTTTTTCATTTTTTATGTATTGCCATACATCATGTTCAGTCCAATTAGAGAGGGGAAATACTCTCACATTTTCGTGATCATCGATGTTGGAATTATAGAGGTTCCAGAGTTCCGGGCGCTGTTTTTTAGGATTCCACTGACCGAACGAATCCCGCACTGAATAGACACGTTCCTTTGCTCTTGATTTTTCCTCATCCCGTCGTGCACCGCCAAAAGCAGCATCAAAACTATGTTTGTTAAGGGCATCAAGCAGCCCCTGTGTTTTTAGATAACGACAGCATTTATCAGGTCCAAGTGTAAACGGATGCGCTTTATTTTCGATCCATTCATCATTCTGTTCAACGATGAGACGGGCTCCAATTTCTTTAACAAATCTATCACGGAACTTGTACATTTCAGGGAATTTATACCCGGTATCAATATGCATTAGTGGGAATGGAAATTTTCCCGGGTAAAAAGCTTTCTGTGCTAGTCGAATCATGACGGCAGAGTCTTTTCCAACGCTGTATAGCATGACTGGATTTTTGAATTCCGCAACCACTTCTCGAATTATATGGATGGATTCCATTTCTAACTGTTTCAGTTGCGTCAATCTGTATGAGGTCATTTATAGTCCAAAATTATTCTATTTTAGTGTTAGTTGATGGATTTCAAAACAGTCGATATCTTTTAGAGATTCAGCAGATTTTTTATTGACATTACAAGCAAAGCCCATCATATAAAATATTGATCTAACGTCACATTAGCACCCATTAATCTTTTTCACGTATTAGCTAGATTATAAAACTCTATGAGACACCTAATAGCCAAATACTTGTTGTAACGGAGGGTGAAAGTTATTGTTATTAAACGCTGATCGGGTTGTTATAATCGAATCAAAATCAAATTATTCGGTTATGGATTTTATTCAAGTCCTTCGGATCGAAAAAAAATACGATGACGCAATAGTGTACAAGAATAATTTCGTGATTTGCTCAATCCACTACTCTTTCAATCTATTTTTACTTCTTTGTACTTTTTTCTCTGCGTTTCTAATACCGATAAAAGTCAGGTTTAAACGGTCCTTCTTTCGATATACCTAAATACTCCGATTGATCTTCTGACAAAATGGTCAACTTTACCCCAAGATGCTCTAAGTGCAAGCGGGCAACTTCTTCATCGAGAAGTTTCGGGAGAACCGTGACTCCCTCTCCGGCGGTACCTTCCCACAACGATATCTGCGCTAATACCTGATTGGAAAAGGAATTAGACATGACAAACGACGGATGTCCAGTTGCATTTCCAAGATTAACCAATCTTCCTCGTGATAATAAAATAAGTGATTTCCCATCAGGGAACTGAAACCTATCCACCTGTGGTTTAATATTAAATTCTTTAATCTCTGGATCAGATTCTAAAAATGCCACATCAATTTCATGATCAAAATGTCCAATATTGCACAAAATGGCGTTATTTTTCATCTGCTTCATGTGGTTTCGTGTTATAACGTCTTTACATCCAGAAGCAGTGACGAAAATATCTCCTGTTGCTGCTACATCTTCCATCCGAAGCACTTGATATCCCTCCATCGCTGCCTGTAATGCGTTAATAGGGTCTATCTCAGTAACTACAACCCTAGCACCATATCCAGCCATGGATTGTGCGCAGCCTTTTCCCACATCGCCATATCCGCAGATCACTACCGTTTTTCCGGCTAACATAATATCCGTGGCTCGTTTGATACCATCAGATAACGATTCTCGACATCCATACTTATTGTCAAACTTGGATTTTGTCACTGAATCATTAACATTGATTGCAGGGAATGGGAGTTCACCCTTTTCCATAAGCTGGTACAAACGATGCACGCCGGTAGTGGTTTCTTCTGATACACCTTTAATATCTGGTATAAGTTCTGGACGATCTTCCAGTATCAACTTTGTCAGATCTCCACCATCATCTAATAGAAGGTTGGGACCTTTTCCATCTTCAAATGTCAGTGTCTGTTCTATGCACCACCAGTACTCTTCCTCTGTCTCACCCTTCCAGCCAAATACTGGATACCCTTGTTCTGCCAGTGCTGCAGCGGCATGATCCTGTGTTGAAAAAATATTACAGGATGACCATTTTACATCTGCACCTAATTCTGCCAAAGTTTCCACCAGTACTGCTGTCTGGATGGTCATGTGGATACACCCGGCGATCCGAGCACCTTTTAAGGGTTTTAACGGACCATATTTACGACGGATAGACATGAGTCCGGGCATTTCTGCTTCTGCCAGTAAAATTTCTTTTCTACCAAACTCTGCCAAAGAAATGTCAGCCACTTTATAATTCAGTAGTTGCGTTTTTGTTGAGATATCACTCATTTCATTCCTCAATTTTGGGTTGTAATTTAAATCTGATGTCTGATTGGAAGAATATATCCTCTAGAATTGACACCATATTGTTCTAATTCTTTGTATTCTCGTTATCCTAATTTTGCCAGGATGGCATCTACTTTATCCGTTTTTTCCCAGGTAAATTCCGGTAGTTCACGCCCGAAGTGACCATAGGCAGCAGTGAGTTTATAAATGGGTCGGATTAGATCCAGATGGTCAATGATCTCTTTCGGTTTTAATGGGAATAAATCTCTCACCAGCGTTTCGTAATCCAGGTCTTTCCCTGTACCAAATGTATCCACATAAACGGAAACCGGTTCGGCTTTTCCAATAGAGTAAGCTAATTGTACTTCACATTTTCGTGCAAGTCCGGCAGCAACAATATTTTTGGCAATGTATCGCGCCATGTAAGAAGCAGATCGATCAACTTTACTTGGGTCTTTACCACTGAAAGCGCCACCACCGTGTCGTCCCATTCCACCATAAGTATCTACGATAATTTTCCTACCTGTCAATCCTGTATCCGCTTCCGGTCCACCCTTAATAAACACACCAGTGGTGTTTATCAGATTTTCAGTGTTATCATCCGCCCAGTTCCCTAAAACAGGTTTTATTACTTCATCCGCCAGAACTTTCCGCATGAAATCCTGTACTCCCGGGTCATGATGGACAGCCAGTACGACTTTCCCGACTTTGATTGGTTTATCATCTTTGTATTCAACCGTCACCTGTGATTTTCCATCGGGTCTTACCCATGGCAGCAGTCCCTCTTTTCTCACAAAAGCCAATCTTTCGGTCAATCGGTGTGCCAGATATATGGGTAGAGGCATAAGCGTATCGGTTTCATTAGAAGCATACCCGAACATTAATCCCTGATCACCTGCACCTTGCTCGGTGAAAAATCCTTCACCTTCGTTCACACCCTGAGCAATCTCTCTACTCTGTTCATGGATCGATGTTAGAATGGCACAATCCTGTGAATCCAGACCGTATTCCGGATTGGTATATCCAATCTCCTTGAGTGTGTCTCTTACTACTCTTGGAATATCGCTGTAACAATCCGTAGTAATCTCTCCAGCCACCAATACAAGTCCTGTTGTTGTGAGAGTCTCACAAGCCACATGGGCTTTCTTATCCTTTGACAGGATGTCATCTAAAATAGCATCAGATATTTTATCGCAGACTTTGTCTGGATGTCCTTCGGTTACTGATTCTGATGTGAAAAAATAATGATCGTTCATTCAAAATCCTCTCTTTTTATAATACTTTCAATTTATCTAAAACTTCAGTGATAGCTAATGCATCATTCATTATATAAAAATGGATGTATTCGATACCATTGTTCAATAATCCTTCGCATTGCTGAATTCCCCAGTTGATCCCTACCTCTCTTACATGTATAGGATTTTCAGTTACCTCTTCCACTAGAGCTTCCGGGATATTGACATAGAAATTTTTCGGGATAATACTCATCTGTCTGATTTTGTCGAGGATCTTGATACCAGGAATGATGGGAACAGTAATTCCAGCATCACGACATTTTTCTACAAATTGGAAGAATACATCGTTTTCAAAAAACATCTGGGTCACAACGTAATCTGCACCTGCATCCACCTTTTGCTTTAAATACTGGATGTCCGTTTTCAGATTGGGAGCTTCAAAATGTTTTTCAGGATAGCCGCCAACGCCTACGCACATATCTATTGGATCGGGGTTGATCACCTTATCCAGATATTTACCCTCCTTTAGATCCATTACCTGATGGACGAGATCAACGGCATAATCGTTCGTCGTTCTGTCATTACTCACTTTTTTCTGATAATTGACTTCATCACCTCGGATGGCAAGAATATTTTGGATCCCCAGGTAATTTAATTCGATCAGTGCATCCTCCGTCTCTTCCCTGGTGAAGCCCCGGCAGAGGAGATGAGCGACGGTATCGATTTTGAAACGATTTTGGATAATACCGCAAATACTAATAGTTCCCGGTCGTTTCCGCCTAATTCTCCGATGAACATTCCCATCATTTAAATCTTCGTAATTCGCTTCTGCAGAATGGCTTGTCACATCGATGAATTGTGGATTATACGGTTGCAGTTGTTTCACAATATCAATGATTTCCTGAACGCTTTTTCCCCGCTGCGGTGGGATAATCTCAAAACTGAAAATAGGCTTGGTATCTTTTTCTAAATGTTCAATGACTTTCATTTATATTTCCGTATTTGTATATTGCAGATGCATTTCAGTGCCAATGTTAATCTGATAAATAAGATTGTAAAAGTTGACTTACTTCTTCTACCGATATTTTTTTTCGGTGTGCATAGTCCTGAACCTGTTCGCGATTGATCTTGCCCAGATTAAAATACTGCGCATCCGGATGAGCATAGATCCAACCGCAGACCGAGGCAGCTGGATGCATCGCATAATGTTCTGTCAATTCTATCCCACAGCCATCTGTGATATCCAAAAGATCGAAAATCAATTTCTTTTCAGAGTGATCCGGATTTGCCGGATACCCAGGCGCAGGTCGTATACCTGGATACTTTTCTTGTAATAAATCTTCTATTGAAAGGTGTTCATCAGGATTAAATCCCCAAAATTCTTTACGTATCCTCTCATGGATCCGTTCTGCCATTGCTTCAGCCAATCGATCTGCCAGGGATTTTACCATGATGGCATTATAGTCATCGTTTTGCAACGTGAAATTATGTGCGAGATCATCCATGCCTAATCCGGCAGTCACTACAAATGCACCCAACCAATCCTGAATTCCCGAAGTAGCAGGATAAATAAAATCAGATAAACAAAAGTTGGGTTTACTGACCCCTTTTTTCAATTGCTGTCTTGCATTATGAATGATTATTGATTTTTGTTCAGATCTATCGGGATCGTTGATTTGAATGTCATCACCAATCCGGGCTGCGGGAAAAATGCCATAGTGCACTCGTGCAGTCAATTTTTTATGTGTGACAATAGTATCCAGCAATTTTCGAGCATCTGAATAGAGTGATTTCGCGGCTTCGGAACTTTCGCCGTTTATAATATCCGGATATTTCCCTTTGATATTCCAGGTGTGGAAAAAGGGACTCCAGTCTATGTAATCCACCAGTTCTTCAAGTGGATATTCCAGGATAGTGAATCGTCCTACCTGATTTGGCTTGGTGGGTAAAACATTCGATTCCTCTACCTGATACTTATTTTTCCGGGCATTTTCAAGTGAAAGAAGTTGGGGTTTATGTTGATTCCCATCTCGTTGCTCTCGGATGGTCGCATAATCTGATTTTATCGATTGGATGAATTCTTCAGATGCAGTTGAATCCATTAACTGACTTAAAACAGGAATCGCATGACTTGCATCCGTCACATAAATCGTAGCGCCGGAATAAACAGGATCAATTTTTATCGCAGTATGAATGCGGGATGTAGTGGCGCCTCCAATCAAAAGTGGAATCTTTAAACCAGTCCGTTCCATTTCCTTTGCCACATGAACCATTTCATCCAAAGATGGTGTTATCAGACCTGATAATCCAATAATATCTGCTTGATTTGAGACCGCTGCATCCAATATCCGGTCAGCTGGGACCATCACCCCTAAATCGATGATCCGGTAATTATTACATTGAAGCACAACCGAAACGATGCTCTTACCGATGTCGTGTACATCACCCTTAACTGTGGCCAATATAATTGTTCCGTTGTGCTCGGATCTGCCCAGTTTCTCCGCTTTTAAATAGGGATCCAGCCATGTCACTGCTTTTTTCATCACACGGGCAGATTTAACCACCTGAGGTAGAAACATTTTTCCTGAACCAAAAAGATCACCCACCTTCCGCATTCCATCCATGAGCGGTCCTTCGATGACGTCTAAAGCTGCAGGATAGTGCAACCGGATTTCTTCGATATCCAAATCGATGTATCGGTCAACTCCATGAACCAGCGAATAAATAATTCGCTCTTTCACCGGGTGCTCTCTCCAGCTATCCGTTGGAGAATTATCTTGTCTGGATGTTCGTTTTTGTAAAGAACTTGCGAGCGTAATCAAACGGTCAGTGGCATCACTCCGACGGTTAAAAATAATATCTTTCACTGCTTCACGTACATGATCAGGGATTTCCTCATAGACTGCCAATTGACCGGCGTTTACGATACCCATATCCATGCCAGCCTGAATTGCATGGAATAGAAATACACTATGAATAGCCTCCCGAACATCGTCATTTCCCCTGAACGAAAATGAGAGATTACTCACTCCACCACTGATAAGCGAATGCGGATATTGTACTTTCAGAGTTTTTACTGCAGTTATATAATCAGCAGCGTAGTTATTGTGAGCATCAATTCCAGTTCCGATGGCATAAATATTGGGATCAAATATGATATCTTCCGGACAAAATCCCACATTTTCTGTTAATATAAGATAAGCCCGGTTACAACACTCCAATCGACGGGTGAGAGTATCTGCCTGCCCAAATTCGTCAAATGCCATAACAATGAGTGCAGCCCCCAGTTTTTTCACTTCTTTTGCCCGGGAAATAAATGCCTGCTCTCCATCTTTCAGACTGAGTGAATTGACCACCGGTTTTCCCTGAACACATCGAAGTCCTGCAGCAAGGACGTCCCATCGAGACGAGTCAATCATGACAGGAACTCGGGAGATGTCCGGTTCGGCAGCGATATAATTCAGAAATGTGACCATGGCAGTTTGCGATTCCAGTAATCCCTCATCCATATTTATGTCAATGATCTGAGCACCATTTTCCACTTGTTGGCGTGCCACATCCAGCGCTTTTTCGAACTCACCGTTTAAAATCAGCTTTTTGAAGCGAGAAGATCCTGCCACATTGGTGCGTTCACCCACATTCACAAACAGGGATTCCTTTCGGATATCCAATGGTTCCAGTCCGGCTAACCGGGTGAAACGTTCACAATTCGGAATTTTTCGCGGCTGTATGTTTCGAACTGCGTCAGTGATGGCTTTAATATGAGCTGGTGTTGTTCCGCAACATCCACCAACAATGTTTACAAAACCACTTCGGGCGAACTCATCCAACATTCCGGCTGTAAATACGGGTGATTCATCATAGTCACCGATTTCATTCGGCAATCCTGCGTTGGGATGTATACTGACAAACGTGTCAGCGATATTGGATAATGATTCGATAAAAGGACGTAAAGCAGTTGCACCAAATGCACAATTGAGTCCTATGGATAATAACGGTACGTGACGCACAGAGTACCAGAACGCTTCCACAGTCTGTCCGGATAGCAGTCTGCCACTGAGGTCGGTGATTGTCCCTGAAACCATGACCGGGATTTCTGTTCCTCGCTCCTCCTGAATTGTTTGGATTGCATACAGAGCCGCTTTACAATTGAGTGTGTCAAAAACAGTTTCCACCAATAATACATCGACCTTTGCATCGATAAATGCCCGAACCTGGACTGCATACGCATCGGCGATTTCATCAAAAGTCACATTACGAAAGGCTGGTTCATCAACCTTGGGTGAAATAGAACAAGTCTGATTGGTGGGTCCCATATCGCCTGCCACAAATCTGGGTTTGTCCGGTGTTTTAGCAGAGTATAGATCCGCCGCTTTTCTTGCAAGTACCGCTGCCTGAAAATTTATATCATAGGCCAGTTCAGATGTGCCGTAATCCTTTTGAGAGACACCTGAGGCATTGAATGTATTGGTTCCGATAATATCTGCACCAGCTTCAAGATATGCATAATGGATTTCGGTAATCACTTCAGGTTGAGTGAGTGATAGTAGATCGTTGTTACCTTTTTGGGATTTCGGATGGTCCTTCAGCACATCTCCCCGAAAATCCGATTCGGATAGGTTGTACGACTGAATCATGGTTCCCATGGCACCGTCCATGACCAGAATACGATCTATTAATATGGTAGATAAGATGTTTTTCATATAAAAAAAGCCGACGCTAAAGCCGGCAATTCCCCCCTTTTAGCACTTTATTTTGTGTCGCGGCAATTTAGTACAAATCACGACAAAATTGATATTTTGAAAGCGAGGTATTTTAGGATGATCATCTGATATGGACAAAGGGTAAAATCCATGGAATTTAGTCGCGATCGCGGTTGTGTCAAACGCTTTGAATAGGGGGGTTTTCGTTTCCCAGGGTAAAAACGGTCTCTGAAATATTTATTGGGAATTCTTTAGAGTTTCTATATAGCCGCCTTTTAAAGTGATGATCTTACCAACACAATCGTAACAGACCAGGTTATTCAAACATTTTAAATTATTTTTCGCACATCGCACTTTGGGCAGTTAAAATATGATAGGATAGTTATCATATCATGTAATAATATTATTCTGAACAATGGAAAATTATCTAAAGGTTATAGATATGAGTATTACATTCACTGTGATCGATTTATAACGAGCAATACTTTACCAGTAGGGACTCCTGCGGGTATTATTTCGTTCAAGAACAGGAGACATAATGAAAAAGTCAATGAAGTATATTTTAGCAATATTATTCATTCATTCGACGGCATTAGGACAAGTTGTAGGAGGTCCAGTATACCCAATAATCTTCATTCATGGTTTATATGGTAGTTACGACTCTTTTTACAATCAAAATTCTGAAGTGCCTGATGGTTTTATTCCGGAGTTATTAGAATTACTGAATATTAATGAGCCGAAGGTGCTACACATATGTTTAAATCACGATAATAATAACGAAACTGCTAATCTAGAAGATGACTTTTCAGTAGTTGGGTGGACAAATTTTGGTGAAAATACATTGTCTACTCCAAATGATGAAGATAAACTATTTATCCTTAACTTGAACGATGATACCTTTCAAAACGTCAACAATCATGGTGAGCACAATAGTAGTAATAATGCAGCTATTTATAAACAAGGTAAAGCTGTTTCTAAAATTATAGAAGATGTCAGGATTTTTACAGGTAGTGATAAAGTAATATTAGTTGGTCATTCAATGGGAGGCCTTGCTATTAGAGAGTATTTACAAAGAATTGAAGATGGGAGTAGCAGGTGGTGGGTTGTTCAGGATAGCGACGATGGTCATAAAGTAGCTAACGTTGTGACGATTGGTACTCCTCATTTGGGTTCAAATGCAGGTTGTGATCCAACTTTTCGAGAATCGTATGATGAAGGTTGGGATGACATATTTGGTACTAGTGAAGCTTTTAGAGATTTGAAATACTCATATGACTCATACTCAAATGAATGCGAAGGAGATCCTATTGGTATATATCTTTTTGGAGGTAATGAAAGTTGTATAATTGAAGATGAATGGGGAGGTAGTACATTCAGAAATGTTGATATTAATTGTAATGGCATTGAATCTGATGATATTTTAGGTCTAAATCAATCAACAACATATAATTCTCAAATGCCGTTACCTAATAATATTCAATATACTTGGATAACATCGAACACAAATAGTGGCGAAAACCCTGCTTGCATTAATTGGCTTGCATTTCCTTGTGCAGGTTTTTGTTTTGGTGATAATGGAAATGGAGATGGTGCTGTTTTATTAAATAATCAATGGTTACATATTGATTCTTTGTCAATGCCTGTTTCTGTTTCTGATACCTTATTGACTTATACACCTCATAATGAAGAAGGTGGTGATTTTAATGCAATTATTAGAGGTCTCGATGAACCAGATGGAATAAATGGGGCATATCAAATTGAATTTGAAACAACTTATACAGGGTTTATTACATATCAACCATATTTTCAGATGTTAGATGAAGATTATTATCATCTTGTACTAAATGGAACTGGTGATTTATCTGTGACTATTGATGGCTCTCTTCAAACTGGTATTACCAACCTCTCAATACTTAATTCATTTGGTAATCTAATCAATGGAGCTTCAATAGAAACATTGCCATTTAGTATAGAAGCATTTGATTTGCAACCTGGTGATTATTATATAAATATTGGAGGATCTGCAAGTACTACTACCTGGCAAAATCCATATGGTTTTCAAATTCTTTTCACACAGTATGGTTGTACAGACCCAACCGCTCTCAATTATGATCCAGATGCTACAGAGCCCTGTAATGGTGATAATAGCTGTTGTGAGTATGAGGGTGAAGACGGATTAGTTGCTTATTATCCGTTTAATGGCAATGCAAATGATGAAAGTGGGAATGGGAATGATGGTACTCAATATGGTGGAGTTGACTTTACTATAAATGACCGCTTTGGAAGTAATTCCAGCGCAGCCTATTTCGATGGCAATAATGATAAAATTCAAATCGCCCATAATGAAATGATGTGGGGGGAGAATATCACAATCTCAACGTGGGTGAATTTTAGTGACTTTAATGGTACCCAATGCCTATTAGAAGCGTGGAATCCAAGTGGATATGGGATTAACATGTTCCAGTACTCGGGCAATAATGATTTTACGTTCCAAATGAAAATAAATGGGATAGGTTTTCAAACTAACATAGATGCTGAACCCTACACAACAAACACATGGCATCATTTCCTCGAAACATACGATGGGCTATCATTAAAAGTGTATATTGATAACATACTTGTAGGACAAACCGAACATACCGGTACATTCGGAGCTCCAAGTGGAAATTTTATTTTAGGTAATGATATTACATATCATAATAGATTTTTCCACGGACTAATTGATGATATTAAAATCTATAATTATGCTCTTAATGTGTATGAAATATCTGATCTCTATTGCGAAAACGGTTGGTGTGATGAACCTGTTTATGGCTGTACAGACCCAGAGGCCATCAATTTCGATCCAGAATCGAACTTCAATGATGATTCGTGTGTATATCCTTATGGAACGGTAATTGATATCGATAATAATGAATATTCCACAATTAATATTGGTGATCAGGAGTGGATGGCAGAAAATCTGAGGGTAACCAAATACAAAAATGGAGCTGACATACCAACTGATTATTCAAATGCCCAATGGGTAAACCTATATACAGGTGGGTACAGCGCATACAATAATTCTAGTGAGGAATCTGAAATTTATGGGTTATTGTATAATTGGTTCGTCGTTGAAGACAATCAAGGAATTTGCCCAGAAGGATGGACCGTCCCAACCGATGAGCAATTCCAAGAACTAGAAATACAACTTGGGCTGAGCCCTAGCGAAGCAATGTCTACAGGATGGCGAGGATCGACTGAAGGAGGAAAATTAAAGTCCGCAGGCACAATCGAAAATGGCGATGGGTTATGGTTGCACCCAAATACAAATGCGACCAACGATTTTTGGTATTCAGCTCATCCCGCAGGTCATAGACATCATGAAACGGGTCAGTATGGAGCAATGGGGATTCACAGCAATTTCTGGACTTCTGATGAGTACAGTGAATTTTCTGCGATTTACAGGCAATTGATGTATGATCGCTCAACTATTTACAGAAATGACCACGAAAAGCCAGTTGGATATTCAATTCGTTGTATAAAAATTGAAGACAACATAGTATTTGGATGCACAGATCCTTCTGCACTTAACTTTAACCCTGATGCCAACTTTGATGATGATAGTTGTGAATACGAATCTACTTCATCTTTTGGTGATATTAACCTCGATGGACAGACTGATGTTGTCGATGTAGTTTATCTAGTAGATATAATTTTGAATGACCTTAACTACAATTCTTCAGGTGATTTCAACAATGATGGTGTAAACAATGTGGTAGATATAGTAGCTCTTGTTGATATAATCCTCAATCCTTCATCAGTAGGGTGTACTGATCCCGATGCTGTCAATTACAACCCTGATGCATATTATGACGATGGGAACTGTGAATACAACAACGGCACATGCACAGACATTGACGGTAATGTGTATTCAACTGTTCAAATCGGCACCCAACTCTGGATGGCTGAAAATCTGGTGGTGACTCATTATAATAACGGAGATGATATACCAACAAACTTTACAAACAGCCAATGGCGGATCCTGTCCTCCGGCGCGTTCGCGATTTACCCGTGGGATGAAGATGAGGCGTCCCAAAATACCTGTGGAGTAGACTGTGCTGATGTGTACGGTAACCTTTACAATTGGTGGGCGGTTGACGATGCCCGTGATATCTGCCCCGAAGGCTGGCATGTTCCTACGGATGAAGAATGGATGGAGCTGGAAATGGCACTTGGTATGAGCTATGAAGAAGCCCATAACACAGAATATCGAGGGACCGACCAGGGCAGTCAATTGGCGGGTAATGCAGATTTATGGAATGATGGAGCATTACAAAACAACGCCGAATTTGGCACTTCAGGCTTCCATGCCCTTCCCGGTGGTACCCGTGACGGCAATGGTCCCTACCGTCATATGGGCAACGACGGGGAGTTCAGGACTTCCTCTGTCTACAACAGTTTCAACGCGTGGTACCGGGTACTGGACTACAATAATTCAGATGTCCACCGTGGCACAGGCAATAAGTTAAACGGCTTTTCTGTTCGTTGCGTCGGGGATTAGGTGTGCCCAGACAATTACATTAAGTGCAGTGGCACACCGCACCAATAAACTGATGTACAAACTATAGTTAAAGGATGGAATTCAAACGCTGTGTTTCAGAAGGAAACATGGGTAAGCAGATTGTTCTACCGGTAGGGGGGAGATTTATGTCCACATTGAATTCCTTGTCTAGCGGATGGTGTTGTAAAATTAATTTAAAGAAAAGCCAGCCCACGCCAGCTTTCCTATTTTCAAAAGATACTCCCTACGAGATCACGAATGGCAGCATAGCCACCATAGATGACACAGAATCGCAGAAATGTTTCAAAGAAATACTCACCCATGCCGTCAGCCCAATGTTCCGCTTTCTCTTCCGTGCAAATCTCTTCTGCTACCCCCAGTTCAACTTCCGCTTCGGTAACCTCTTTGTCAGTAACTTCAAAACCAAACTGCTTCATCGCAACGTCCTTTCTCTTTTTGGTCCATGATGTGTGTAGTCTGTATTGTGAAACCCATTTCCTTTCAGGATAAATCCTACACTTTTAATTTCACGCTTCATCGGTATCTCACAATTACAGCATTCCGGTGGATGATGGATGATTGGAAACAACCGTTTTACGGTATTCCCACAACATTCACAATGATACGTATACACCGGCATCACATTACCCCCTGATCAGCCATAGATGTATACCCGCCACCGGGAGTAATAATCACATGGTCATGCAGATTCACATCAATAGTAGAACATGCTTCTTTGATCTTTTTGGTGATCTTGATGTCATCTGCACTTGGAGTGAGATTACCGGATGGGTGATTATGAGAACAGATGATGGCTGCAGCGTTTAGTTCAACAATCCGTTTTATGATTTCCCTCGGATACACCGCAGATGAAGTGAGTGTACCTTCAAAGAGGATCTCTGTTGAGAGGATCTGATTTCGGTTGTTCAGTAACACCACAACGAAACATTCCCGTGTTAGTCTTCCACCAAGATACGTCATCAGATGTTTTGCTACGTTTTCACTTCCCTTTATGGCTTCACCCACACTGACTCGGAACCGTTTTTGGAATGCCGATTCCAGCATCTCATCGGAGACCTGATCAAGACTTTTCATACGACCTCCTTTACTCCGTTACTGTTAACCAATCCTCTAACCTGTTCATAGATGGTCTTCTTCAGATCTCGATCTTTTACATTAGATGTGATCTTCATAAGCTCACGTATGAACGGATCTTGAGGCACGGGTCTTAA
>JABMOW010000136.1 GCA_013204025.1 Fidelibacterota bacterium
GGAATAGTCCAGAAGGATAGAACGGTGTAATTTTTCGTGGTACCACCATAAAGTATCATTGGAATGTTTTGCATCAGGTAGAGCCTGGAAATATTTTTCAGGAATTGCCTCCAACCATATCGGTTTATAAACGGATGTACAAGGAGCAGATGTCATCGTTGTCCAAACAGTGGCGTTTCCCTTCGAAAGCTCCACAATCATAGAGTTACAAGTTTGAGCGGAATGACGAGTCACAGGATTCGCCGAATGTGCACAAATGCTATCCATGAGCGGCTGTCCTTTCGGGTCATAGGGGTCACACCCATGATCTCGAAGGTGGGACATTGCCGTTTGAACAGTGAAACTCCCTTCGGAGGCTTCTAAATTACACCGAGATGCATCCAAGCGGGTCCGAGATCCTGTCAAACGTGTATAAATGGGTTCAGAAAAACATTTGGCAAAACTAAATGATTTTCGAGATTTTACCCAACTTCGGGATAATGCAAATGAAATAGCCTCAGGATGGATCAGGTCGAAATCTTTTGTAATCGACAACCGGTTACTAATGGCATCAAATCCTGAAACTTTCTTTGCAGCCCAATATTTTCCAGCAGTTTCTAGAATCCAGGCATCATTATGATCTGCAATCATGAAGCTGTTGTGGTAGTATAATTTGCTGGTATATCCACAGTTTCCACCCTGACCAAATTCGTCAATCAATTGTGTGATAGTATCCAAAGCCTGCCTTGAAGTTTGAGAGCGTTCTAATGCAAGACGCAGCAGATCCATACCTGTTAAACTATCGTTGCTTTCATGGGGAATTCGTGTAAATACAGCTTCGTTTCCAATAACGACCCCATGCTCATTAATCCCCATTTCTGCACCCCACATCCAAAATGGACGGCTGATGAGAATGGTATTTGTATGTCTGGCTTGAGGAATGGTCAAATACGTACACGTCACGGAATCATTTTGCGAAAAGTCCTTTGCCGGGTGAAATTCAACAGATTGGGCTTCATTTGGCTCCCGGTCACTGTTTTTACCAAAAATGAGCGAGCCATTTTGTGTCTTTTCAGGAAGGATTACAAATGTATCACACATAAGATTCTCTGGAATTATCGTTTAATGGATCCGGGTAAAAAAAATTCATATCTTCCTCTTTTTATATTCGATACTCCCCACCGGTGCATTCTTCGTGAAAACTGGACGATTTTCCATATTCGTTTATCTTCCTGATAATATGATTTGACTTCGTTTTGACTAATTGGAGAGTCAGAAAGTCCAGGTAGATTATTCACCAATTCAAGTAACATCGGGATCAACTGTGGGTATTGCTCTTTGTAGAGATTCGCCACGAGATCAATCATAACAGATCGTTTATCATAGTACCGATTGATTACGTCTGTCAGGAAGAACTTACGAATAATCCAACGTAATCCCGGCATAGCGCTTTTTAAAAATAGTTCGGGGTTCAATTGCTCCTGACCATTGATCTGAAATAAGGGCGTGCTGGTATCAATATAATAAATGGTTCCATCACTGGGATCGCCATCAATAATCCAATTTGACAGTTGAGCATCAAGAGCTATGCGGATACCGGGTGATTGTTTTTGGGAAAATTCCCAAACGTTTTCAATTTGGATTAAAATGCGTTTAAACATCGTGCGGATGTGGTCAAGAGACCAATGATGAATCAGGTGATGAGCTAATTTCTCCATTGGAAATTCTCGTTGTTTCAAGTACATTACAACCGGACGGTTTGGAATTTCAATGATTTGCGTTGAACTTTCAGGTAGAGTAAGCCCAGCTTCTTCCAGCAAACGGCAGTATGAATCATAAATGACAACATACCCCTCGGCTTCCGCCTTAGAGACAAACAGCGGCATCCGTTTAAGTGCCAAACCCGGCACGTCTTTAAATGCGAGAACGGAAGAAATTTCGCCATATCCAATGATGGTTGCACCTTTGAAACCGTTGGTGAATGTGACTGGGTTAAGATCTTGTTCAAAAGATTCCAAGATGCTTTGAATATCAGAATGACTCTGCATATCTCTTTATCTAATTAATTGATTCATCTTTTAAATTTATTTTTAAGCTGCAGAAGAACCGACAATTTTCTTGCAGTATTTAGCGCGGCATCCAATTTAGATATAATATTCGGGATCATATCAATATCCAAGTTCAGGGGGGGAAGAAACTGACAGACGGATGGATCATTGTTAGCATACACAATAAGTAGCCCATTATCATATGCTGCTTTTGTGAGCGCAGGCCCCGCGGATTCATTTTTCAATACCAGACCAATCATTAATCCCAGTTGTCGTACGCCCACAAAATACTTGGGGTATTTTTGAACTAAGGTGTTTAGCTCTCTGGAAAATTCATTTGACAAATGGTTCACATGTTCAAAGAATTCAGATGAAGTGGAGATATCAAGAACTTTACTCGCTACGCGACACCCCAGTTCACTACCTCCAAACGTGGAAATATGGCTGAATGGGTGAGTTTCAAATACTGATCCTAAAGGTTTTCGAAGCACAGTCGCGGATATTGGATAAATCCCTCCCGAAAGTCCCTTACCCAAAACGACCATATCAGGGATGATGTCAAAATGTTCAAATGCCCACAGTTTTCCGGTTCTTCCTAATCCGGTTTGAACTTCATCAAGTATCAGAAGTGTCCCAGCCTGGTCGCATATTTCGCGTACCTGAATCATATACTGTTTTGTGGGGATTCGAATTCCTGCAGTGGCAGGGATAGTCTCCATTATGACGGCAGCAGTATCTGAATTCACCACTTGTCTTAAGGCATCCTCGTCAGCAAAAGGGATTTGTTTAAAATGCGGTAATCTTGATCCAAATGGTTCAATGTATTCGGAATCGCCAGTGGATAATGCTAGTCCGGTGTGCCCGTGATATCCGCCAGCAATGGATATGATTTCTTTTCGAGATGTAAATGCCCGCGCAGTTTTAATAGCAAGATCGACAGCCTCTCCACCACTTACTCCGAAGATGGAAATGCTTAAATCACCAGGCATGGAATCTGCAATTTTTTTTGCTAATTGTGATCTGTGTTGGCTCATGAGGTGATGATTACCAATATCAATGTCATCAAGTGCTGTTATCAGTTCATCGATGATAACCGGATTGCGATGCCCCAGATTAAAAACGCCACCGTTACAATGTAAATTGATAAGGGGGTGATCCCCGTCAATATCCCAAATTACAGAATTTTCCCGACGCCCCATGACAAAATCCATATTGTATTTTTGGAAAAAATCAGCTTTTCCTTTTGACACATGCTCGCTAAACAATGACATGGATGTTTGCTTTTCAGGTGTTGGAGTTTTTTTCATTTTAAATCATCATGTGTATTGTAGAACATTGTGGTTGTCAAAGTGGAGCTGATAAATGAATTATGGATCATTCAATCTATTTCGGAGATTTATATTTATTCACAGCCTTGTTTATGGTCTGTTGTATGACCTCAATTTGAAATGGTTTGGTAATGCTGAAATCTACAAGGTTTCTTAACTCAGGATCCTTTTGTAAATCCACATGCCAACCTGATAGCAGCACAACAGGGATTTGAGAAGAGATTTTTTTTACTTTTTCCGCCACCTCTTTTCCAGTCATTTCCTGCATACCCAGGTCTGTAATCACAAGATCAAATTTGGAATTATTCAACGCCATCAATGCTTTACTTGCAGAGGTAAATCCATGTACCTCATGACCCAGATCAGTCAGCAGATCTTCGATCACATCCAAGACATATTGCTCATCATCAACGATAAGTATTTTGTATACTCCTTCTTGGATGGGTTCTGCATTCTCTTTCTCTTGAAAAGTATCAAGAGTTTGGGGAAAGTCCATCAATATTAAACTACCCTTTCCCTGCTCACTTTTAACTGATACATTGCCTTGTGCTCTATTTACAATTCCATATACTTCGCTCATTCCAAGACCATTTCCTTTAACACCTTTTGTTGAGTAGAATGGGTCGAATATGCGTTCTTTTGTTTCCTCGGTCATCCCAATCCCCGTATCCACGAATGATAATGTTACCTTATCGTCCACCAGAAATACTTTAATAAATAAAACGCCTCCATCCGGCATGGCATCTACGGCGTTAAAAATGATATTTGTGACGGCATTTTGTAAATCGTTTTTGTTTCCTTTAATGTAAAGATCCGGATCAATTTTTTCGACAATTTGAATCAGAATACCATTTCTTTCGCTAAATTCTTTTAACTCATGACTCGTCAATTCCACAGCATCTTTAATCAGTTTGCTGATATTCACGGAGACCAAATGATCATCCTTGCTGATGCGGGTAAATTCCTGCATTTTCTTCACGGTAGCTGCACCACTATTTGCGGCAGATTCAATTATCCTCAATTGTTCAATGATGTGATCATCTTTGACCAGTTTTTCCAATAGTTTGACCCGTCCCAAAACGACCTGCAGTAAATTATTAAAGTCGTGCGCGACACCGGCACTTATCCGACCGATGGCGGATAATTTTTTTGTTTGTACTGAACGATCTTTGATTTCACGGTCGTGTGTCACGTTCTTGCTTACCAGAACGAAACCTTGCAAACCTTCAGACGGATCTATAATCGGATGAGTTTTTTCCTCCATATATTTTCCTATCCGCTCATCGTAGTTTTCAATCGGAATTAGTCGTTTGTCTGTAATTGTTTCTTGTAAGGGGCAGTCTTCGCATGGGCTGGATTTTCCTCGAATGACCTCATAGCATTTTAATCCAGTAACCGTTTCACCGGTACCATAGATAAAATCTGCTGACCGATTGCTTATACTGATGGTATAGTCTGGATCACACAGTAAAATAATATCAGTGAGATAGTTCAGGATTTCCCGTGGAGAAATCTTGTTATTGTTAATGGTGGAAATACTTTGGCTGTCAGTGTGATTCATATTTAAACAGAATTATAATAATGATGTTGATCAATAATATTCAAGTTAACAACTTTTGATAATACCTTGTAAATGTTATTTTTAGTCAAGAAATGAACCGAATGACTTGTTTTCTGCTCCAATGATAACATCGTTGGAATATTACATTTTAGTGGGATGTCCACTTACGATTCAGATTTCGCAAACGAATTTATTCTTTAAAAAATGCAGAAAGTGACGACCTTAACGGCGTCACTTTCTGCTACGATAAACCACACTAACCAATTATTGATTCGTACGGCGGACTTATAAGTAGAATTGGAAAAGTACCCTTATTACTCCCTTAACTCTAGGAAGTAAACGGTAGTGTGTTTATGGCTTTCTCTACATAATCCGCCTTTTTATTGGCTTGAATCAATTGGAACTGCTTTATCGCCTCCTGGTAATTTGCAAGAGATTGATTTTTATCTCCCGTTTCTTTGTAGTATTCACCAATTTCAAAATAGGTTTCTCCCAAGTTGAAATGGTTATTATACTCTTGGTTGATCCGCTTACTGTTTTCAAGATAAGCCAGAGCAACATCATATTTTTTACTCATTCTATTGATCATTCCGTAGAGTTTATATACCTCTGCTACGTGCATTTTAGCACCTAGCTCAGAAAAGATCTGGAAAGTGGTTGTTGCCAGTGCAGTCGCCTTGGCCATATCCCCCATTTGGGCAGTTACTTCGGATTGCTCCATATAAGATATGCCCTTTTGGTAAATATTGTTTGTCTCTTTTGCAAGCGAAATGCTTTTCATAAGATAGGCGCTGGCTTTTCCATAATCTTCTTTTGATTTGTAAACGATTGCGATGTTGTGCAATACACTGGCACGCTGATTTTTGTTGTTTCCACCATTTAATAATTTCAGAGCGTCATTATAATAGTCCATCGCTTCGTCAAATTCACCTAATCGGTGACTAACAATACCAAGATTGATTAATATTTTTATGTTCAGTTGCAAATCGTCAAATTCTCTTGAGAGCTTTTGGGCTTCCAGGAACAGAAGTTTTCCCTCAACGGGAAGATTCTTTTCAACTTGGATGACTCCCAGAAAATTTTTGATTCGGGAAATTTCAAGAGTGTCATTTAAATTGGTAAAATAAATCAGACTTTGTTCTAGTGATTCTTTTGCAGGAGCAAAGTTATTTTTATAAAAATTAATTTCTCCCAGTTTCTTGTGTGAATTTGCTTTTAATCGGTCATCAATTGAGCTTTGATTATTTTTAATAATTCGACTTAATAATAATCCAGCTTTTTCAAACTGTCCAAATTTGATGGCAATCACAGCTATATCAAATAGTAGTTTGAAATAATCATCCGCATTCAATAAATAATTTTTTGAGTGGGTGACGATGGAGTCAAAATCAATTTCCTTGAAGACGAATTGCTTCATGTCCGGAGTTAAGTCGTCTGCAGGAATTTCCTGCCAAACGCTGTTTAACAGACGTTCTCGTTCTCGTTGGATGAACTTGAAATATGTCAGAAATTCATCCGTGCAAGCAGGAACTACCCGGTTAAGCACTTCTGTCAAGAAGGATTGGAGTTGTGTACTTGTCATATTTTCTCCGCAATACAGCGATTAAATGACATTAACCTTAAAATTCCCACGCAAAAATTGTGAAATGATCGATCTGAAATATGATGGTCTCTTCGTCTTCATCAATTTCGAATCCATCAAGGGGGAACCAAAAATCTCCATCTTGGCTGAAGTAGATGTACAGATCCTCAATTTCTTCATCTTCAAGATCCAGATATTCAAATGAAAGTGTAATTTCGACCGGCGCTTCGAAGTTTGTACTGGGTAAGAATTCTACACCTGCACCACATTGTTCATGATGGTCGACACACAGTACTTCTACTGAAAACTCGGTTTCTTCTGTAACGGCACCTTCAGGAATATCAACCATATTCCCAAAAGTTCTATGTCCACCAACAATCCCACCGTCTTCGTCAATCTCTTCGCTATCATATCCATTACCACGACCATGACTGGCCAACGATAATTGAATCATGTTTGCCATTTCTGGTGTCCATTGAACAAACGACATTTGATCGGTTGGAATTCCCTGTGGTTGAGGTGCTACGCCCGTAATCGGGTTTTCGGCACAGCCAAATAACATTAATAGTATAAACAAACTACCAGCTACGTGTTTACTAAATCCTGAATATGTCATGTATTCTACCCTTTTCCTTAATCTTTCAGTTTCTATAGTTTAGTTATATTCAAAAACCTTTATCGTTTAACATGCTACTCAGTACATCATAATAAATATGTTCTTCCATTTGCACATCAAATGTTAAGCGAGTGTGCAGAATAGTTTCAATTACCGTACCAGATGAAAAATATTGCCTAAAAACCAGGCAATAAACTATAAAATGGTCTTAATATTTTATTTACGTTTTAGGAAAAATAATTCTATAACTATTTGTTATTATTATGTTTAAAAAATTCCAAATAAAATATTCGAATACAAAAATAAAATAAATAATTTCTTCTAACACTGAAAGCAGACCAGATATTAAAACCAAAAAGAGTAAAAAAAATTTGACATGTGTAAAATATTATTGACACGAGTGTGCTTTAAAATTTTGACAGAACGAATAAAGGATATGTGGATAGGGATAGCAGCTTCTGCTTATCCCCGGGGAGTTTTTACACTTTTGATTTGATTATAGGGATGTTAAAATAAGCTCGAAGTCGTTATGATCATTGCTTAGTAATTTTAGATCTGCAAACTGAAAATTTGAATGGATGATCCGCTTCATGGTCATCAACGGGATTTCACCACAGCTGCCACTGGATTCCCGAGGAATAACCTTCGATTCAGTGTTTCCATTTTTTTCTGAAACTACACCAGACATCGTGAACTGTTTTCGCCCGCCATCCCATGATGTTTGAATAATCATTTCCGGATGTCCAAATATTTGCAGATTCATTGCATACCATGAAACCAATAACATTTGAATAATGGATGTATCAGTCTTAATATTTTCGTTTGTTTCACAAAATCTCGTTAACACTGAACTCTCGGATTGTTTGAATATCAAATTACACAAATCAATTGATTCTTTAATTACTGAATTGGGGCATACTGTTTCAGGCGTTAATTGCCAATTTATCTTTTGGGATAGTTTTCCAGTGAAATCTGTGATATTATTTAATGAATTCTCGATGGAGTCAAGACTGTTGACTGCTTTATCAATTTTTCCTTTATTCAGGTTATTTTTCAGCATTGATATGTATATGGTTAAAGATGTCAACAGATTATTAATAGTGTGAGAGGTTTCCCGATAAGCTGACATCATGGAATATGACACTAGTTGATCAATAAATTTTAAATCTTTTTGTTGAAGTGACCATTGTTGGTTTTGAGGGTGATCGATGGTATCCAAATTTCTATCCTAAAATCATTATAGTTATGTATTAATTGATCTCCGGGGTAATGCCAAGAACTTTTACCCTGTATGACATCCGTTGTCGAGATATTCCAAGAATACCTGCGGCCTTGGACTGATTTCCATGGGTTATTTCCAATACTTTGAGAAAAAGTTGTTTCTCAAAATCCATTAATGAATACTGTTCATTTGCTAAATCAAAATTTAGATGAAGATTCTGAGTGTTTTTTGTGTTGTTTCCATCCTGAGATGGTGAATTTTCGAGATCCGGTAAAGCCATAATATTTATGCTGTCCAGACTGATTGTTGATCCTTTTTCAAAGAGCATCGCCCGTTCAATCACATTCCGGAGCTCTCTCACATTACCGGGCCACGAATATTTTTTGAATAAATTAATTACCGGTTCATCAAGTCCATGGATATTTCGCTTAAATTCAATATTGTACTGCCGGATAAAATGATCAGCTAACAAAAAAATATCATCTCCACGTTCACGGAGTGGAGGAAGTTTTATGGACGCTACGTTTAATCGATAAAACAAATCCTTTCTGAATCTGCCTTCTGCAACTTCGCGTACCAGATCCCTAGAGGTTGCACTGAAAATACGGGTATCAATTTTGATCTGTTTGGTTCCACCGATCCTTCGAAAGGATTGCTCTTCGATCACTTTGAGCAACTTCACCTGCAGCCCAATATCCATTTCTCCAATTTCGTCCAGAAAAAACGAACCGCCGTCTGCTAATTCAAGTAGTCCTTTTTTTCGATGCTTGGCATCAGTAAATGCCCCAGGTTCATATCCAAATAGCTCGGATTCAAGAAGAGTGCTTTGAAAAGCAGAACAGTTGATCTCGATGAATGGTTTATTTGCTCTTGAACTGCCATAGTGAATTGCACGGACGACTAATTCCTTACCCGTACCTGTTTCTCCATCGATCAATACCGATGTTCTGGAAGATTCTGCAACCTGATTGATGAATTTAAATACTTCCTGAATAGCCTGACTGGTACCGATGATCTCTCCAGAAAACAATTTTCTTTCCTTTTGTAGGTACACCAGTTGCTCATATTGTTTTTGAGCGGCGATCGCCTTTTCAACCACAACACTGATTTCATCCAGATTGAATGGCTTAGTCACATAGTCGATCGCACCCAACTTCATGGCTTTAACACCGGACATCACATCCACATTGCCCGTGATGATGATCACTTCAATATCGGGGTGAGATTTTTTAATTTTTTCAAGGATTGTGAACCCATCCAAACCCGGAAGTTTTAAATCCAATAGTACTACATTAGGTAGATCATTCTTAATGGCAGAAAGTGCGGCTTCACCATTTTTATATCTAAATACTTCATATCCTTCATCTTCAAAGAACTCTGAAAGCGATTGCAGGACATTTACATCGTCATCTATGATTTGTAATGAATACATTACTTTTAATCTAAGCGTTATAAATCATATTTCATAACACTAGAAAATCTGATTTTCACCCTCGTAAAAGTCATTTTGATAAGTTCAATTCTATCTGTTAAGAATGGATTTTACCACTAATTGGATTGCTCAATTAGTGGTAACTTTGCTTCTCTGTTTCATATAGATTTCCCACGAAAATTATGAGTAAAAATGTCTGTACTAACAAATATTCTAACACGCGTATTCGGTAAAAAATCCGACAAGGATTATAAAGCACTGTCACCTCTCGTTGAAGAGATCACTAGTGTTTATCCTGATATGGCATCATTGACTGATGATGAAATCAAGGATAAATTCTTATCTGTGCGCAAAGATATAGAAACCCGAAGAATCGAAGCCAGAAAACAAGGTAAAGTGGATGGATTATCCCAAACTGACTTGGACGAGTTTATTTATCGATCTGAACAGGACACGTTAAATGAACATATGCCGGATGTCTTCGCCATCGTGAAAGACACTGCTCGCCGATTAGTCGGGACGAAATTTAAAGTCATGGGGCAGGAGGTGAGCTGGGAAATGGTCCATTATGACGTGCAGCTCATGGGTGGAATTGTTTTACACCAGGGAATGATCACCGAAATGAAAACCGGTGAGGGAAAAACACTGGTCGCCACATTACCGATTGCCCTGAATGCGCTCACCGGCAGAGGAGTCCACATCATAACTGTGAATGATTATCTCGCTGAGCGTGACAGCCAATGGATGGGTCTTTTATACAAGTTCCTAGGTCTGACCGTCGGGTGCATACTTAACCAAATGAACCCTCAACAGCGTCGGGAGATGTATAATTATGACATCACCTACGGAACTAATCAGGAATTTGGATTCGATTATCTCAGAGACAACATGGCTATTTCCCGCGATGACCAGGTTCAACGTGGACATGTCTATGCTATCGTGGATGAAGTGGATTCTGTGCTTGTCGATGAGGCACGTGTCCCACTGATTATATCAGGGCAAGTGAATGCCCCAATGAACCGGCGGTACCAAGAACACAAATCCCTCGTTGAAAGCCTCGTTCGGAAGCAAACTTATCTGGTGAATGAATTGGTGGCTGAAGGAGAAAAAGTCCTTGATAGTATCCAAGAAGGTGAGTCCGGAAGGATGGGGATCAGCGAAAAAGAACGCGAAGCTGGTATCAAACTGCTCACTGCCAACAGGGGAATTCCCAAAAATAAAAAATTGATGAAAATGTTCCAACGTCAGGGAACAAAACAACTTGTTCGTACGGTGGAGAGTGAATTCATCCGGGATAAAAAATTGGGTGAAATCGACGAAAGTCTTTATTTTAGCATCGATGAAAAATCCAACATCATCGATCTGACTGAGATGGGAAGAAACACCCTTTCGCCCTCGAATCCGGAAGATTTCATCATCCCAGATCTGCCCGAAATGCTGCATGATATTGACGTTGACGATCAACTCACTGATAAAGAAAAGCTCCAAAAGAAAGATGAAGCCCAGGCACTTCATGCCAGTCGGAGTGATAGAATTCATGCCATTAACCAACTTTTAAAATCCTACACTTTGTTTGAAAAAGACGTGGACTATATCGTTCAAGAGGGTAAAGTTCTCATCGTAGACGAACACACAGGACGTACTCTTCATGGCCGTCGATATAGTGACGGACTTCATCAGGCATTGGAAGCCAAAGAAAATGTGAAGGTGGAAAAAGAAACACAGACCATGGCCACAATCACTATCCAGAATTATTTTCGAATGTACGAAAAACTGGCTGGTATGACCGGTACTGCTGTCACAGAAGCAGCCGAATTCATGGATATCTACAAACTGGATGTAGTGGAAATCCCCACAAATGAATCTGTCGTAAGGGTGGATAACGAGGACCAGATCTTCCGTACAAAGCGGGAAAAGTACAATTCAGCCATAGCAAAACTTGAAGAACTGTTCAGAAAAGGACAACCCGTACTTGTCGGGACAACATCGGTAGATGAATCAGAAACTCTCTCTCGCATGTTGAGACGGAATAAGATACCGCACAATGTACTGAACGCGAAACAGCATCAGCGTGAGGCAGAGATCATCCAACTTGCGGGACAACGATCCGCCATCACCATTGCCACCAACATGGCGGGCCGAGGCACCGATATCAAATTGACCGACACTACTCGTAGCGTTGGCGGACTGTTTATCCTGGGTACCAGCCGTGCAGAATCTCGTAGAATTGATCTTCAGTTACGTGGACGATCCGGGAGGCAGGGAGACCCGGGAGAATCCGTTTTTTACCTCAGCCTCGAAGATGACCTGATGCGGTTGTTCGGCTCCGACCGTGTAGCCAAAATTATGGACCGCCTTGGCATCGAAGAAGGCGAAGTCATCACTCATTCAATGGTGAGTAAGTCTATCGAACGAGCACAGAAAAAAGTTGAAGGACATAACTACAGCATTCGGAAGCATCTGTTGGAATATGATGATGTAATGAACAATCAGCGGGAGATTGTTTATGACCGACGAAATTATGCATTAATGGGTGAGAGTGTCGGCAATCTGATTAACGAAATTATGGATGAGTATCTTGATGATGTAGTAGCCGTCCATTGTGTTAAACCGGAAAGTTCCGGCTCATGGGATTGGGAAGGACTAAATAAAGAACTGCTTTTTACTTTTTCTCTGGACATTCAATCTCACGAATTGGGCATTACGACGATTGATGAGCTGAAAGATATGATCCGGAATGCTGCCAATGCGATCCTATCTGCGAAAAAGGAAATGGTGGATCCCGTTAAATTTGAAGATTTTGAAAAATTTGTTATTTTGAAAACCATCGATGAAAAATGGATGGAACACCTTCACGGCATGGATCAACTCCGCGAAGGAATCAACCTTCGGGCGTATGGACAGAAGAACCCTTTGATCGAGTATAAATCTGAAGGGTACAGCATGTTTTCCCAAGTGATGGAAGACACAAACCGTGAAACATTACGCAGGATATTCAGAGTTCAGATCCGGTCTGCCCAGCAAAGCCAGGCACCCACAGTTACAGCGTCCAATGTACAGTATAGACATGATGATTCCAGCGGAATAGTTCCCGTCGGTCCGCCTCCCGGTGGGCAGCAGTCATCTAGTAATATGCCCACTCGTCCGCAAAGGGTGCAGCCGATACACGTGGAAGAAAAAATCGGTAATAATGATCCTTGTCACTGCGGTAGTGGAAAAAAATATAAAAAGTGTCACGGAAGGAACAACTGATTTGAAAAAAATCAATCCCGGATTTTCCACCCGAGCAATTCATGTGGGGCAGGAACCGGAGGAACTAACCGGTGCTGTTGTCCCCCCCATTTTTCAGACATCAACCTACCAGCAAAGCGGTTTTGCTGAATACACATTTGACTATTCGCGGGCTGATAATCCCACTCGAAAAAATCTGGAACATTGTATAGCCTCTCTCGAAGAAGGTACAGGTGCTGTGGCATTTGGATCCGGCATGGCAGCCGAGTCCGCAATATTTAGCCTGTTGTCAGCAGGGGATCATATCATCCTGTCCGATAACGTGTATGGCGGAACCTATCGAGTTATGGACAAGATATTCAGCCGGTTTGGACTGACAGCCTCATGGGTGAATACATCGTCAATTGACAGTATTCGGAGCGCTATTACCAAACAGACCCGGTTGATCTTTATTGAAACACCTACCAATCCTATGATGCAGTTAACAGATATTGCTCAAACTGCAAAACTGGCAAAAGATTCCGGGGTTCTGCTTGCGGTGGATAACACATTTATGTCCCCTTACTTCCAGCGACCCCTCTCATTGGATGCTGATCTGGTGGTTCACAGCACCACCAAATACTTGAATGGACACAGCGATGTTGTCGGCGGTATCGTCATTAGTAAAGACGAATCCCTGTTGGAACGACTTCGGTTTATACAAATGTCAGTAGGCGCTATTCCCGGACCTTTCGATTGCTGGCTCACTCTTCGTTCACTGAAAACGCTGGCGGTCCGGATGCAGGCACACCACCGGAATGCCATGGCACTGGCTCATGAATTATATGATTCAAGCGCTTTCAAACAGGTTTTTTATCCCGGACTGACATCTCACCCACACCATGAACTTGCTAAAAAACAACAGGTTGATCCATCTGGTAATCCTGGTTTCGGGGGAATGATCTCCGTCGAATTGAAGGACATCGATACTGCCCGGCGATTTGTGAAATATTTGCATATTTTTACCCTTGCTGAAAGTCTGGGCGGTGTGGAAAGCCTGGTATGTCACCCTGCCACCATGACCCATGCGTCAGTACCTGCCGAAAAACGACTGCTGCTGGGATTATCCGACGGACTGGTTCGCTTGTCAGTGGGAATCGAAGATACACATGATCTGTTAACAGATATCCGCGGAGCATTGGCAGCACTATAAATGGGTTCTATTTAGTTTACTTTAGTAACGAAGCAGGAATCCCTAATATGTTTTCTCGGTAGTATTTATCCAAAAATTCAGGAGTGAACAAATGAGTGCCAGATATGGAAATATCCTGTACGTGTTCCTTCCAGTTGATATTAATGAATTCTTTGAATATGGGATTTGCTTCTTCAGCAAAACTGTAATGCCACGGCTCGTATTTGAATCCCTTTCGGTTGGGATCATCGGTGTACGTAAGAAAGAATCCGTATTTTTCAACATTGTCAAGCAGCCAGTACTGTAAATGCTCGTACACACCACCCGCCTTGTAATTCTTCACATCCAGTCGGTCCAGCGGTTGGGGTTGAACAGCCATGTCGATAAAGTCCACTTCTGTTCCCCAGTGATGGCGTGAAGTACCGGGTATTGTTGAACTTTGGATGAGTTCAATGATAGCCTGCATAGGGGTGAGTCCGTTCTGAATGGATTTCTTGATCTTACGGTTCCATATCTGTTTTTGGTGGTCAAAGCTCCGATAACTGGACTGTGAATACACATTGAGTCCTACTTTAAAGGCATCTACCTGTAAATCTGAAAATGCTTCAAATGATCGTTGACGTAGTTTGATGTCGGTACCGAAAAGCTCGGGTTTGCGCTTCCCCACCAATTCCATAATGGAGTATTTTCTGGAAGGTTGAGTTGTTTGTGTCCACATGAATTGAGGCAAGGTCGCCAGAACCCCCGCGCTGGCCACGCCTTTTATAAATGTTTTTCTGTTCATAAATCTGATTTTCCTGTATAATTTCGGTTAAAAAGTTACCAAGTTTTTGCCGTTTGTCACATGGTCAAATGAGGATTACTATCCACCATACTGTAAGAGGGTTTGAAGGTTCCTTTTCTTGCAACCCAAAGAAATTAACTTCCGGATTTGACTTAACGGCCACAGGCGTTGAGTAGTGACACCACCCACCGAGCCAATCTTTGAGTCAAGCCCACTACGTGTTCTTAACGCAAGTCTTGGTCAGCGATTTTTGCCAATAACTTTCCTTTGTTAATGGGTTTAGCAAGGTAATCATCACAACCGGCAGCTTTACATTTGTCACGGTCCGTGGTAAAGGCATGAGCTGTCAGGGCGATAATCGGAATATCACGCCATTTCTCGGTTGTTCGCAGGTATCTTGCTAAATCCAGGCCATCTTCATCGCCTACCAATGATAAATCCAACAGAATTAAACTTATGGGATGTTTCTTCAGTTGAGCTTTGGCTTCATGTACTGAAACAGCAGAACACATATCGTAATTCCCTTTCAGGAATATCTCCGTGAGTTTTTGGGAATTGGGATCATCTTCCACAAACAGGATCATTGGTTTCTGAATCGGTTTTTTGGTTGATGTGACGGGGGGTTCTGTTTTTCCAGGTTGCTTTTCTGGAAGCAGTTTTTTATCCTGCTTAAAAGTAAGCTTAAATGTAGTCCCCATTCCTTTATCGCTGTCTACGGTAATGCTTACACTATTTATATCCAGATGGCGTTTGACAATCGCCATGCCCAAACCAATTCCCTGAAACTGTTTCGTATAGCCCTCACTCTCTTGAGTAAAAGCTTCAAAAAGATCGTTTAGATATTCTTTAGCAATACCAATACCCGTATCAGAAATAGAAAGAATATATTGTTCATCATCTTGTTTCAACAATACTGTGATTCCACCTCTCTCCGTATATTTGATAGCATTATCGATGATATTGTTGATCGCCTGTGTAATTCCATGTTGATCTGCCTGGATAAACGCTGAATCAAGGTTTGATTTGTATTCTATCTTCAAAAATTTATTACCAGCCATCGGTTGAAATTCACGCACTAAATTCTGGACAAGGCTACACAGATCAAGTTGGTTCATGGTTACGTCGTAAGTCCCCGCTTCAATCAGAGAAATATCCAGAATTTCATGTACAGTATGCATCAGACGCTTTCCGCTGTGTGCAACCATATCGAAGAATTCCTTTTCCTCTTCACTTACCAGATGACGGGTACTTGCAGCAATCAGATCGGTAAATCCTAATATTGCGTTTAAAGGTGTGCGAATCTCATGAGATATATTGGCCATAAAAAACGACTTAACTTTTTCCCCTTGCTGAGCATCCCCTAACGCTTGTTCCAATTCTTTTTGGGTCTGGATCCGTTTAGTAACATCATGCAATATCCCAAGGGTGGCAGGAGCATTCTGCCATATTACTTCCGTAACACTCACCTCCACATCTCTTTTTGTACCATCCTTCCGAAGTCCTTTGAATACAAAACGGTCTGACGGCACTTCACCACGTTCACGCATTTCATCTCGTTCAAAGAAAATACCCATCCCTTCTTCTGCTATCAACTTTTGGAAATGAAAATCCGCACCACTTATCTCATCCAACTCATACCCTATTATTTCTGTGAATCTGGTATTAATAAATACAAACCTATCATTTTGTAAAACATAAATTCCATCGTTGGATTGTTCTATGACACTGCGGAATTTTTTCTCACTTTCTTTCAGCGCTTCTTCTATGAGCTTGCTATTTGTGATGTCACGTGATACACCCATAATTCCAATTATTTCACCGCTGGAATTTTTTAGAGTGGATGCTGCCAGGAGAGCGGGAAAAATGTCACCATTCTTGCGACGATTAACAATCTCCTGAATATGCCTACCTTTTTTCAGTGTTATTGTGTGAACTTTGTTGCCTTGTTTAACGTTAGAATACAATAATTTTATATGTTTCCCTAATACTTCAGATGTATCATAACCAAAAGTTTCTTCGGCCGCTTGGTTGAACTCTGTAATTCTGCGCTTGTTATCCACTGCAATGATCATATCCAGAGAACTATCAATCAGGTTCTGGGAGTATTCCTGAGATGCCCTCAATTTTTCTTCCGCCCATTTTCCAATTAATGCGTTTGTAAATATTTCACCAATAATTTTAAGTAATCCAATGATTTCTTCCGGCCATGTTTTCTCTATCTTGACTGAATCAAACCCGAGAAATCCAATAAGAGAACCGCCATAGACCATTGGAACCACCACAAGTGATTGAATATCTTGCTCTTGCAGAATTTCTTTTTCGGCACTTGCCTCAGGTGGAAGGTCAGCAACCCGTGGGATATGAATTTTTTCAAATCGATTGAGTTTCTCCATCCACCACGGTAAAATTTCTACTGACAGCCCTTTCAGATTATCAATTTGTGGCTCAATCTCCTTTGTACACCATTCATGAGTGTTATCCATCTTGGATTTATTATCAGTTAGTAAAAACGTATAACTGCGATCAACTCCTGCAAATTCCCCAATTTCCTGCAATGCATGGTTTATGCTCCGATCGATTTCTTCTGGTGGGAGATTAATGAAATTTGTGGATATGGCGGTGATAAGATTATCAAAATCGGTACGATATTGTAGTAATTCCTCTGTACGTTTACGCTCGGTGATATCTTTTCCAATACCCAGTATCCCTATCACTTCACCGCTCATATTTAACCTTGGAGACAATGTCAACTGAGCCCACAGTTTGCGTCCATCCTTTGTTAGTTCCACGATTTCACCGGTTGCGCTTTTCTTGTTTTTCTGGATGAACGATCTCATATCCTTGACTATTTTAAATGTTTCCTTTTCATCCTCAGGATACAAGATTCCGATTTTCTGAAGACCAACAATTTCTTCAGATTTATATCCAAATATTTCTTCAGCACCCTGATTCCAATAAAGGATGTTACCCTCCCAATCGGTAGATATAATAGATACAGCCGAAGAGCTTTCTAAAATGTTTCGTAGAAATTCGTTTGTTTCTTTCAGTGTATTTTCTGTCTTTTTGAGTTCAGTGATATCACGTATGGTTCCCTCGTAGCCAATAATTTCCCCGGAATTATCTCTGCGTGGAGAGATGGTCTCCAGACAAGCGATGATCGAGCCATCCTTTTTCTTCATGGATACTTCCAGATTCTTTACAAATCCCTGTTTTTCAATCATCTCCTTAAACTGTAACCGGTCTTCCAGGTTTACGTATAATTCATCAGCAGAAACAGTCAAAAGCTCCTCTTTGCTATAACCAAACAGTTCCGTTGCGGCGCGGTTGAAGTCAATGAGCCGTCCATCAATTGTTGCTAGGAGAATGGCATCCCGAGACTCTTCAAAAAGAGTGCGGTATTTTTGTTCGCTTTTGTTAAGGTTTTTTTGAATTTCCTTTTCTACGGTTACATCACGCGCACTACCTACAACTCCAATCATTTCACCCACATCATTGAAAAGAGGAGATTTTTGAACGTCCAAATAAAGAAACTTGCCTTTTACATAGCCGTATTCATCGAACCTACCCGATTTTTGAGTATCAATAATCTCCTGATCGGAATCTTCTCCAAATGTATGCCAGTGTGAATTCTCTGGGTGACTATTACGTTCCCGTTCAGCAAATTGTATGTCGGTTTTACCAATTGGTTCATCAGTGTCAATTGCGTTTAAGAGATTATCGCATATCGCTTTATTTGCAAAAACATACCTTTTATCCAAGTCTTTTGCCCAGAACAAATCGGTCATATTGTTGCTGATGGTTCTAAAGAGTCTGTGAATATCTTTATATTTTTGCTCACTTTCAGACAATTCCAGTTCAGTCTCTTTTCGTGTGGTGATATCCTCTTTTACAGCTACGAAATGGGTAATGGCTCCACTCTGATCGATGATGGGAGAGATTGAAGCTGATTCCCAGTAAATTTCTCCACTTTTTTTCTTGTTACAAAATTCACCATGCCACTCATTACCAGAAGATATGAGTTTCCACATTTCAGTGTAAAAAGTTTTCGACTGAACTCCAGATTTTAGTAAGCTTGGATTTTGACCAAGTACTTCATTTGATGAGTAGCCTGTGAGTAGTTCAAATTTGGGATTCACATACTCGATGACGCCATTACTATCTGTAATGACAACGCTTGCCGGACTCTGTTCCACACTCCGGGACAACTTGAGTAATTGAGTCTGCGCTCGTTTATGCTCAGTGATGTCTCTGGCGATCCCCCTTGCTCCTATCATTCTGCCATTCTCAATGATCAACGTCGGTTTTACCTCGATAAAACCCTTACTTCCATCGTTCCTAATAATCGGGTATTCCATCTGTTTCGGAAACTCACTAGTCGTTATCACATGCTTGACGGTATTACCAACTTCCGTCTTCGCCTCTGGGTCTATGAACTCCATAAAATTCCTGCCAACAAGCTCTTCCGCACTATTGAAGCCAAGCATCTTCGCATGAGAAACATTTGAAAATGTGAAGATTCCCATACTATCTAAGACATAGAGGCCATCGCTGATCTCATCTACCAACTTTCGGTATTTCTCTTCGCTTTCTCGCAACGCTGCTTCTGCCATTTTAGTTTCTTCCCGGGCATACTTCAATTCCAGCGCTTCATTGATTGCCGGTATAAGACGGGTTAAATTCTCTTTTGTCACATAATCCCAGGCGCCTGCCTTGATACAATCAACTGCAGTTTCCTCATTGATGGAACCGGTAATGATAATAAAGGGAATATCAGGAGACTCTTTTAAAACGATCTTCAGGGCATCCATACCCGTGAATTGGGGCATGCAGTAGTCTGATAAGATAAAATCCGGGGAAAATGAAAGTAATTCCTGTTTAAGCGCAACCTTGGTGCAAATACACTTTGAAGTGAAGTTGAGGTTCCCCTTCTTTAATTCCCGAATAACTAACTCTGCATCGGTAGGTACATCCTCAAGGATTAGGATTTTATACTGTTTTTCCATAATGTATTTCTTTCATGACGATGTTTGGCAGGTGAATTGTTGAGATAATCTAAAACAGGGGTTTGTTAAAAAATAACTAGTATATTGCAATTTCGGAGGCTGATTTCAATACCAATCCTAAAGCCATGTCCACTACGCGAAAGGACTTAACTTATCAGCCGAAGGCGGAATATTCCTTCAGTCAAGTTCTGGTATTTGAATTTACCGATTAGGCAACCAGAAATAGAATGTGGCTCCCTTGTCCACCTTCCCATCAGCCCATACCCGGCCATTATGTCGGGAAATAATACGATGAACGATGGCTAAACCTATCCCTGTGCCTTCAAATTCTTCGTCGCTATGTTGCCGCTGGAATACTTTGAACAATTGATTACTGTATTCCATATTAATCCCGACGCCGTTGTCTTTTACATAATAGGTTAATCCGTCAGCTTCGGTTTGGCAGCCAATTTCAATGACAGTTTTCTTTTGGGGAAGGGTAAATTTTACCGCATTTGTTATCAGGTTGACCATCACCTGACGCATCAATGAACGGTCTCCCTGTATCGGTGGAAGTTTATGTATTTGCCAACGGATAGTTCTTTCCGTGACCTCTGCCATCACTTGGTTTTTTGCATCTTCCACCAACTTCGCCATATCCACCTTTTGGTTCGCCATTTTCCTCATACCCAGTCGGGATAAGGTGAGAATATCATTGATTAAAGTATCCATTTTGCAGGTGGCGTCGGTGATTATTTTCTGGAGTCTTTTCCCCTCATCATCCAGTTGGTCCTCATATTCGTCCATAAATATCTGGGAAAAGCCTCCGATAGCTCTGAGCGGTGCACGAAGATCATGAGATACTGAATAGGCAAAAGATTCTAACTCTGCTGTCCGTGCGGTCACCATTTCTTCCAGGCGATTCCTGTAATTTGATAATTCTTCATCCACCCTTTTGCGTTCGGTGATGTCTCTAATAGTAAAAAGGAGAATGTTTTTGCCATTAAATACCGTTACGTTGATCAGTATCTCTTCAGGAAAAGAGGTTCCATCCTTTTTTAATCCCCACCATTCGAATCTTTGGGAAATCCCATTAAGAGCTTTTTTTACATATTTATCAACGAGCTTGTAGTCATTCTTCTTTTTGTCGCCCAATGTTTTTTCAGGTACTGCCAATAGTTCTTCACGAGTGAAACAAAATAACTCTTCAGCAGCCTTGTTTACCTCAAGAATCCTTAGGTTTTCATCTTTAATAAAAATCGCGTCTGATGTCAAATTATAAATATTTTTAAAATTAGTATTAGACTGTTTTAATTCTATCTCTGATTTCTTCCGCTCTGTGACTTCGGTTGCGACACCGTTCCAAAATGGCTCACCAGATGGGAGGAGCCGCGGAATCGATCTTCCTTCGAACCAGCGTTCCTGACC
>JABMOW010000007.1 GCA_013204025.1 Fidelibacterota bacterium
CGCTGCATATCTGTGACTTCTTCGGGGCGTTCATCAATTAATAGGATAATCAATTTGATATCAGGATGATTCTCTGTGATCGCATTGGCGATCTTTTGCAGCAGGATCGTCTTACCGGTTTTGGGTTGTGCAACAATTAATCCTCGTTGCCCCTTACCAATAGGTGACATCATATCAATAATACGCGTCGAATAATCAGTGGCTGCGGATCGTTCCAGTTTAATTTTATCTTCCGGATATAATGGAGTCAGATTATCAAAGTGAATGATGTTTCGGGATTCTTCCGGCTGCAAATCATTCACCTTAGACACTTTCAACAGAGCGAAGAATCGCTCATTATCTTTGGGGGGACGAATTTGTCCGGAGACCAGATGCCCTTTTCGTAAGCCAAACTTTTTGATTTGAGAGTGCGACACATAAATATCATCAGGACCCGGGAGATAACTATAATCAGGTGATCGTAAAAATCCATAACCGTCTGGTAGTATTTCCAGAACTCCTGTTGAATAAATATTACCATTGCTCTGTGCCTGAATTTCCAGAATAAGCTTTATCAGCTCCTGCTTTCGCATTCCGGAAAATTCGTTCGCACCGATATCATTAGCCAGTTTTTGAAGTTCTTTAACTTTTAGTGCTTGCAGATCATTAATCTCCATCGCGACCCTTTTATTTTGATTGAATAGTTTTATGAGTTAAAAGTGAGTATGAAAAAAATAATATTTCCCGAGGAAATTTTAGGATTGTCCTTTGCAAAACTTAATACTGTTTTACATTGTATGAAAAGATAATTCAAAAATATTATTCACTGCCGGTCCTAAATAATGACTCCCAAGGATTACCAAACTATCATTTTCACTTAAAGTTTCCAATGCAGATCGGATTGCGTCGTCAGGATTTTTGATCATTTTCAAGTGTTCCGTCATCGGAAAATATGACATTAACTGGTTCACATTCATCGGTTTCCCTCCAGAGGCTTCAGTACATATGATTTCATCAAAATGCTGTTGGAGATCAATAATCACATTTGTGATATCCTTTTTATACTGCAGTGAGATAATCATCACCTTTTTTCCGGTTACGGTGAACGACTTCCATTCTTTAAGAAATGATGCAATCCCGGATGAATTGTGGGCCACATCAAAGATGATCAACGGTGATTGTCGGATTATCTGAAATCTTCCATACCAGATCACTTTTTGTAATCCATTTAGGATATGGAATTCTTTCATTTGAAATGGAAGATGGTGTAACGCCTGAATTGCCAAGCTGGCGTTTTGTTTTTGATGCTCACCGCGAATACCGATATCCACATCCGTCAAAGAATCAATATTTGTGAATGAAATGGCCACATTTTTAAGCTCAGCCTGATTTTTTAGTACTGCCTCCACTTTGGGTTCCTGATGGACAGATACGCATGGTACTCCCGATTTGAAAGCACCTGCTTTCTCAAAGGCGATCTTCTCCAAGGTATCACCCAAAATGTCGGTATGATCGAATGAAATCGAGGTCATCAGCACAACAAAGGGATTGCATACAGAAACACTATCTAATCTCCCGCCAAGACCTGTTTCCAGAATGGCGATGTCTACGTTTTCTTTGACGAAATACCAAAAACCCAACGCTGTCAGAATCTCAAAAAAAGAGGAGCCAATCTCTTCAATATCCGGCTGGAACGTTTCTACAAATTCTTCGATTACCGATGTGGGTATGGACACTCCATTGATCCGAATCCGTTCATTTACATCTACCAAATGCGGGGATGTTGACAATCCAACTTTATATCCAGCTTCCTGTAAAATTTTAGCGAGTATCGCAGATGTGGACCCCTTACCGTTGGTTCCGGCTACCTGAACGCAATGCAAGTGATCCTGTGGATTACCGCATCTCTCCATTAGAGCATAGGTCCGTTCCAATCCAAGCTTGATGCCCAAGTTTTGGTTTGAAAATAAGTAATGTAAAAGATCGTTCATGAAAAAATGTTTACTTGTTCAATGTTGGGAAGATCTCTTTCCAGAAACCTGCTACCGATCGAATCAAATTGTTGTGGAAAATCAGTCACAAAATAATTTTCATATACATGATTCCCCGAACCACGTAGATCATGGTCATCTAAAAAAGTTTCCACATGTTCAGCCACTGCCTCGCCTGATGACAATAGTCTGACAGATTTCGGCAATATCCTGGATAACGTTCCCGATATCATCGGATAATGAGTGCATCCCAAAACCAACGAATCAAGTTGAATACCTTCAAAAGCTGATAAATAAATTTCAGCTACCTGTTGGGCTACAGGTGTGTCTCCCCACCCTTCCTCGATGATGGGTACAAATAGAGGGCAAGCTTTCTCAACAATTTCAAGTGTACTGGATCGCTTTTTGAAAGCATGATAATAGGCTTTGGAACTGATCGTTGCCCGAGTGCCAATGATACCAACTGCCCCGGATTGATAATCCATCATTGCCTTCTCTACTATGGGTTCCACTACACCGATGATTGGGACCGGAAACATTGCTTGAAGTGATTCCAGGGCAATGGCAGAGGCAGTATTACAGGCAATGACAATCAGTTTAACTCTTTTTTCCACTAAAAAGCGGGTAATTTCCGTAGAGTATCGGATCACCGTTTCACGACTGCGTGTACCGTACGGAACATGCGCAGTGTCCCCAAAATAAAGAAATGATTCTCCAGGAAGTTTTTTTTGAAGTGAGTTTAAAACGGTTAATCCCCCCAGGCCACTATCAAAAACACCGATGGGGGCGTTATCGAGAAGGTTATTGCGAACCAATGATGGGACTTTCGTATTTATCTTTAAAAGTAACCAGCGCGTTAAATATCGCTTCAGACACTTTTTTCCGGTAACTGGATTTTCCCAGATTTTTACATTCGGCTTTATTGCTGAGGAATCCAACTTCTACCAGAACATTGGGCATAGATGCACCTACCAATACATGAAATCCTGCCTGCTTTACACCCCTGTTGTTGGTTGTGAGCATTTTGTCCAACTCACTTTGAATAGTAGCAGCAAGAAATTCACTTTCCTGCATGAAGGAACTTTGTGCCATGGTGGCTAATATGAGATTTTCCTCTCCATATCCGGCGAAATCAGGAATATTTTCTTCTAGTCCAATCACACTATTTTCTCTCGATGCAACGTCTATTGCATCATCTGTTTTCCCAGGCCTGAGAAGGAAGGTTTCAAAACCATTGGCAGAAGATGCCCTGGGAGTGGCATTGGCATGGATACTCACAAATACTTTTCCACCAGATTCGTTGGCAATCTTCGTTCTTTTCCAAAGGGGAATGAAAACATCCTCATCACGAGTGTAAATCACTTTGACACCCATCTCCTTTTCGATCATTCTTCCCAGTTTTTTTGCAATATCCAGAGCGACGGTTTTCTCCATCAGATTTGATACACCAATAGTACCGCTGTCTTTCCCTCCATGACCCGCGTCAATAACAATAGTATCCAACAACCAACGATTCCGCATTTCCTTAATCTTTTGGGCATTATCGGTAATATTGGTTCTTAAGGTTACGATGATCTGATTATCCTTCTGGTCAAGATCGTAATCATCAATTTGATACCTTAAAAGGAAGGACAATTGACATGATTGGTCAGATTTCATTGTTCTGATGCGTACCACCGGTTCCTGAACTTTAGATTCAGTAACACTAATAGAATCTGGTTTTCCCCCGGGAATAGTCATATTCATCCAACCGCCCCGAGAAAAGGAAATCCCAAACGATCCGGTATTAAATTTTTGGCTGGTATTGATTTTTATTTGGCTGCCATTCAATTTCTGGCTGAATTCCACGGAGTGAATATTATATTGTGGTGCCGTAGCAATAATTACGGACTGTGAAACATCCAGAC
>JABMOW010000137.1 GCA_013204025.1 Fidelibacterota bacterium
GAAGATTGTGAAATATGCCACGACACAATTGCTTGGAGTACGTCCATCTTTGAACACGGTTTACCAAGTCAGGCTCAATGTGTTACCTGTCATACAGCAGACTTTGAAATTGCATCACTGAATGTTGCTGATCACGCGGGATACTCCTCCATCTGCAGTACCTGTCATGCCACAACCATTTGGAGTGATGTGACGGTTGATCACAGCTTCTTTCCGCTTGTAGGAGTTCATGAACCTCCGATATGTGAGGCTTGTCATATTACATCTAATCAACCTCCCACCACCTGTGAGGGGTGCCATTTGAATGATTTTAACAATGCAACGGAGCTCCATCATTTTACTTCACCCACTGGTGGATATCCCATCGATCAGTGCGACGTCTGTCATAACCTGACAAACTTTGGGTTTACGCCAGATGTGTTTACTCATACACTTACAAGTCAGGCATGCGTCAATTGCCATCTCTTTGATTTTACTACGACCACAAATCCAAATCATCAGACATCCGGATACAGTCAGACCTGTGATAACTGCCATGCATCGGATACCTGGCAGGGAGCCGATCCGCATCAAGCGCCATTAGCTCCGTGTCAAAATTGTCATAACGCGAACGGGCAGGACGGCGACCCATTACCAACTTTAGACCATGACACTGCACCCAAATTAGGGACTGCCATTGATAATTGTGAGATCTGTCACACCAGCACCACTAATTGGAGCACCATCAATTTCGGTAGCAATCGGCATGACGGCACCACATATCAAATATATTTTGAAATCTATTCAGGAGAGCACAACGGAGAATGGAATAACAACTGCACCACTCAATGTCATGTTTTTGGAGATTTCAACACATACTCATGTTATCAAAGCTGTCATGAACACTCTCAAAGCGAGATGTTGAATGAACATTGCGAGGGTAATTGTGAAAACTGTTCAGGATCGAATGGGCACTGGAATATTGGTTCGATCACTTATACCAATGGTTCATGGAGTAGTCCCAATACCTTTATTCAATGTTATGGATGTCACCCTGATGGTGACAAGGATGGTCCATGTGGAGATTAATAATCAATTTATGGATACCGTTGAAAAATAAATCAAAAATAGTATTTTTATCACTGAACCGATTTTTTATCCTGTCTGTTCTATGTTCATTAATATTCACCCAGGATTCAGGTAAATACCATACTATTACAGGTAAAATTACTTATGTGACTGCAGGCAGCTTTTATATTAATACTGGGAGAAGTGAAGGAATTTCGATTGGAGATCTGGCAAAGGTTTACCGAGAAAATCAAAAAATCGGCCTCGGTGAGATCAGCAACATTTCATCAAAATCTGCTGTTTGTAAGATTGTAGAAGGAACCGATTTCTTTAAGGGTGACAGAGTGGAAATCCTTGTCATCAGAAAAACTACAACCGAATCTCCTCCACAACCTGAACCCATTTCGGGAGTCATTTCCCCAGAATTAAAATCAAGGGTAAACGGGAGTATCACTGCCAAAGCGCTCTATGAAAACAATGGAAATGGGCAGTCGTATTCTCAACAACGATCCTTTTTTTCGATGAATACTCACAATATTGCCAGACTCCCGGTATCCGTATCAGCATATGGAAATCTGTATATGACATCAACCGGAGGAGAAGCCGTTTCGCCACAAATCAATCAAATGGATATCCAATATACTCAGGCTATCGGGAATTGGAAAATTTCCGCAGGGCGATTAATTAATATGTCCTCTACTGGATCCGGAGCAACAGACGGAATCAGAGTATCGAGAGAGTCCAAAGCATATCATGTGTCGGTGATAACGGGAATTTGGGACTCACCTTCAGGGAAAAAAGATTTTAAAAATACAGTTTCAGTCCGATGGAAGGAGGCTCTATTTAGCCTGGCTTCTTTGGGGATGGACATCATCACTCAAAAAAATGAAAATCATCTAGACGATTTTATATCGGTACGGTCCACAATTTTGAGTGCAAGAAAATGGCGTGGGTCTGTTAATGGAGTATTCCATTTCTTTGACGGATCCGATATCAGATTTGATCCCAAACTGGTAAATGTTGGTTTTAGTTGGTATTATTCTCCCGAGATCACAACTATTCTATTGTACAATTCCACTGTGGGCACAGGAATACTTGGTGGGTATTCTAATATTCAGAGCCAAAGTTTGAGGAACAGTTCAATTACTTCCTCTATCCGATATGAATTCAATCCGTTGCTGCGAACAACATTTTCATCTTCTCTCCATCAGCTTGAAGGAAACGGAGATGGTCATAGCTTTTCATTATTATTGGAACAGGATTGTTGGTCAAAACACATGGTTGATTTGTCTGTCTTCTCAGATTATTATGCATCTAATTTCTATCGTACATATCTCTTTAAAACAGCCATTTCAAAAAGAACAGATATGTGGAGAACCCGGTGCGAAGTGCATGTATTAAATCAAAAATACCGAGCGAATAATCAGAAGCAACACACTTATATTTTACTATTAGACGCTTCAAGGAAAATGGGGAAAATGGCCTATTTGGGCAGTAGAATAGAATTTGCCGCTACCCAAGGATTTTTGGAAACCTATTTTGCGGTGGATTATTCGTGGCGATTTTAAATTACTAAATTTTTTTATTTTGAGAGGTCCTGAATGGAATCGGTTCACATTCATTTGGTATTAAATCATATCCCCATATTAGGCAGTTTTTTTGGATTATGTTTGTTCACGTATGGTGTGTTATTTAAGAATATATCCATAAAAAATGCGGGGTTGGTCACGTTTATCGTCGTTGCCATCCTCACAATTCCTGCATATCTTTCAGGAGGTGGAGCAGAAGAACATCTGGAAAAAATGCCCGGAATTCATGGGAGTATCATTCATGATCATGAAGAAATCGCTGAAATCGCTTTTTTAATGATGGGAATTTTAGGCATCATTTCTTTAGTGATGTTTGTTTCTTTCAAAAAGGATTCAATAAAAAATTACCTGACCCTGATTATTATCATTTTATCTCTTATTACATTTATCACTATGACTTTTGTAGGTTTGGTTGGTGGTAAAATCCAACATACTGAAACATATAGCAAAGCAAAGGTCTCAAAATTTCTGGATCTTAAAACACCCGATTCGGACGATCATTAACTAGATATGGTTACAGGTCGGTAAATATATTGTGTTGATTGAGAGGAGAATAATTTGTTCTTGACGGTAGCTATTCATAGTAGATTCTTTTAGGGAACAGCACTTTCGACTTTGATGATCATTTAACAATTAAGATCAGGTTGTATGTTTTTCTAACCTTCTTTTTTCTTTTTCGTTATCCCAGATCGCATCCATTTCCTCAAGAGTAGCAGTCTCCACACTCTTCCCTTCGTCTGATAGTCTTTTTTCAATTTGTCTGAAACGGGTTTCGAATTTCGAGATGGAAAATCTAAGGGCTTCTTCGCTACTGATATTTAGGAATCTACCTAAATTGACCAGTGAAAAAAGTACATCTCCCAATTCTTCTTCAATTTGATCACCATCGCCGCCACGATAAGCTTCTTTTAATTCTGCAATTTCTTCGTCTAATTTCATCCAAACCGGATCGATTGTTTCCCAGTCAAATCCCACATTTGATGCTTTTTCCTGCACTCGTCGTGCCCGGGTCAATGCAGGAAGATTTTTCGGAACCCCCTCTAAAAGGCTGGATCGTCGTTTCTCTTTTTGCTTAATGGATTCCCATTTAAATTTGATTTCTGTCCGGTCAGATGTGACATCTGTACCAAATACATGAGGATGGCGTCTTTCGAGTTTATCACAGATGTGTTGAATTGAATCGGCAATATGGAATTTGCCTTCTTCGTTGGCAATATGCGCTTGAAATACCAGATGAAGCATCAAATCACCCAATTCTTCTTTTAACAAATTGGTGTCATTTTCTTCAACAGCCTCTATAATTTCGTAGGTTTCCTCCAGTAGATAAGGGATGAGTGATTTGGCTGTTTGTTCTTTATCCCATGGACAGCCATTTTCGCCACGAAGAGCAGTGAGTATATCCATTAGGCGGAGAAATTGGGTAGAAGTCCGTTCCCGGGAATTGTCAATCATAGATACACCTCAGTCATCTGGTTAAAATTAGCGTTGTTAATCCTCTGTATCTGTTTCCGGGTCATATAATTCTTTCTTTGGACCTATCAGAACTTGTTCAATTCTTGATCCATCAACTTTTACCACGACGAACTCCCTGTCAGCGTACCTGATTAGATCTCCGGGCTTGGAAAAATCTTTCGTTTCCTGCATGATAAATCCGCCCAAAGTATCGTAATCACGTTCTGATGGAAATTCTATATCAGTTTCTTCTTCCAGATCATAGATTCCCATCCGTGCATCGACAATAATATGGCCATCTTTTTGCTTTTTGATTTTGGGATTATCCTGATCGTAGGGGTCTATCAACTCACCTATGACTTCTTCCACCACATCTTCCAATGTTACAAGTCCCGAGGTTCCACCCCATTCATCAACTACGATGGCGATACTGGTTTTCTTCTCGCGGAATTCATCTAGCAGGGCATCCAGTTCTTTACTCTCGGGAACAAAAAAAGGAGGTCTTGCAAGGGCAGTCAGATGAACATCTGAATCTTCTGTTGACAGGAACGGGATCAGATCTTTAGCGAAAAGTATCCCTTTAATATCATCGATATTTTCTTTGTAAATCGGTATCTTCGAAAATTGTTTTTCTCTAATCACATCTATCACATCATGAATGGATGCTTTTGAAGAAAGTGCAACCATATCTACCCGTGGTGTCATCACTTCATGCACTGATTTTTTATGGAATTCATAAATAGACTGGATCATTTCAGATTCTTCCGTCTGAAGTGTGCCTTGCTCTTCACTGACCTGTGTGAGTATTTTTAATTCTTCTTCTGTATCAAAGATTTTTTCTTTCCGTATCGGTAGAATTTTTAAAATGATTTTCACAACACCATGAAGGATTCCTGAAATCGGATACAATAGATACGAAAAGAATTTTAATGGAACACGAACAATCCTCACAAAATCACCAGATCTTCTGATAGCGATTATTTTGGGTATGATCTCACCAAATAACACCACAATAATAGTAATGAGGATGACTTCAACTAAAACAACGACATACTCAGGCAGGTGAAGTGTTTGTGCAAATCGGGCAGCCAGCATCGCTGCAAAAGCCGCCATCAAAACATTGACAATAGTATTACCAGTTAGGATAGATACCAATAATCGACGAGGATTAGCCAATAGTTTAGCAATATCGTCATGGATTTTTTCCCGATGTGTACGTAAGTTGAAAATGGCAGTTTCCGTACCAGAAAAAAAACCCGAAAGGATGAGCAATAGAAAGATGAGAATTACATAACTAAAAATTGTCATGAGGATTTATCCGATTGATAAACTTCTGCAAGATACTGATCTTCTAAACCCTTCATGGTTTTTTGATCTTCTGGCAATTGGTCATCGTACCCCAGGAGATGTAAAGTCCCATGAATAATTAATCGGTGTAATTCGGATTCCGTAGATTCTCCGAAAATACGCGTGTTTTCTGCTGCACGTTCCGGACTGATATAAATTTCACCGTCTATGGATTCCCCATCATCTTCGAGATTAAAAGTGATCACATCCGTGTATGCATCGATACTAAAATACTGATTTTTCATTTTCCGCAGGGTTTCATCCGACGTGAAAATAATTGTCACATTCCCTGGGTCAATTTGTTCGCGGTCACAGACATGGTTCACCACTTTCTGTGCAGTTGCCTCATTGATCAGATTTTGAAAAGATGTATCTATTTCAACAGAAACGTGTATCAAATAGCTGGTAATCCTTTTATTAATTCCCTGGAAATGATGATCCGCTGCACTTCACTGGTTCCCTCGCCGATTTCAAGTACTTTGGCATCTCTGAAAAAACGTTCCACATCGTATTCCTTGATGTAGCCATATCCTCCCAGCACCTGAATAGCTTCGGTCGTGACCCACATGGCCGTTTCGCTGGCGAACAACTTTGCCATCGCAGCTTCTTTGATCACAGGTAAATTGTGGTCTTTTAACCATGCAGCATGATATACCAAATGCCGGGAAGCTTGTATCCGGGTTGCCATATCTGCCAGTTTGAAGGAAATTCCCTGGAATTTGTGAATCGGTTTCCCAAAAGCAGATCTCTCGGCAGAATATTTCAGCGCGAGTTCATATGCTCCCTGAGCGGTTCCCAATGCTAATGCACCAATGGTAATTCTTCCACCTGTGAGAGTCTTGAGAAATTGTTTAAATCCATTAGAAGGATTACCTAAAATATTTTCCTTGGGTATTCGCATATTATCAAAATAAACGGTTCGGGTATCAGAGGCTTTCCACCCCATTTTCTTTTCGGGAGGATCCATTCTCAATCCATCAGTACCCGCGTTCACCAAAAACGCACTGATTCCTTTTTCTTCACCATCCTCTACTAAAACAGCTGTAAATACGATTACACCTGCATGCCCGGCATTTGTACAAAACACCTTCTGACCGTTAACCGTAATTTCATTACCTGACAAGACAGCTCGAGTCTGTGTATTGCCCGCATCACTGCCTGCGCTGGGTTCAGTTAGTCCAAAAGCGCCCAACATTTCACCACTTGACAGCTTTGGAAGGTATTTATGCTTTTGGTCTTCAGTCCCAAACATGAAGATAGGAGCGCTACCCAAGCTAGTGTGTGCCATCATTGTGACTGCTGTAGAAACACATACTTTCGCAAGTTCTTCAATGGCAATACACTGTGCGGTAATATCCATACCTGTACCACCATATGCCTCGGGCCATGGGATTCCCATGAGTCCCAATTCACCCATTTTCTTCACAGTTTCATGGGGAAACCGACCAGTCTCATCTATCTCTCTTGCGATAGGTGCTACTTCATTTTTTGCAAAGTCGCGAACCATTTCCTGAAGCATTTTATGTTCTTCAGTAAAGTAAATTCTTTCCATTAATCAACCTTTATTATTTATAATCATAGTAACGACATAGATCATTAATTCTACCTGTAAAGCCGATAAATTTTCGATAGGAAAATTAATAACCTGAAATGATGCTATCCCACAGTTTTACCGATAATCTATCAGAACGAGTATTCAATTCAGTGCAATTAAAATCATCGGAATATGGCTGTATATCTGACTTATCAATTACCATTTAATAATTGCGGAAGCCCATGTAAAGCCAGATCCAAAGGATGCAAAAACGATAATATCATTGGGATTGATGAGGTCCTCACGCATAGCCTCAGCCAGAGCGATTGGGATTGATGCTGCCGTGGTGTTACCATATTTATGGATATTGGAGTAAACCGCTTCCTCCGAGAGTTTCATCCTCCGTCTAACCATTTCAGTAATCCGAGTGTTTGCCTGATGAGGAATCAACAAATTGACGTCCTCCGGTGTGAGTCCGTTTGCAGATAAACCTTCCATGATGACTTCGGGAAATTTTGTGACAGCATTACGGAATACCTCTTTTCCATTCATGAATAAAAAGTGACGTCCCTCATCCATCATTTCTTGTGAAATTCGAGGACGCATTTTACTTGAAGGTAGTTCGCACCACAATTCTTTAAGGAATGCGCCATCCGAGTGGAGGTGAGTTGACAGAATTCCACGGTCTTCATCTGTCGCGCTTACAACTACCGCACCAGCTCCATCCCCGAAAATGATTGCAGTATCTCTTCCGCGGTTGGTTAGATCCATAGCTGTAGATTGAACCTCTGCACCGATCAGAAGAATATGTTTGTACATTCCGGTTTTTATGTACTGATGAGCAATTGATAATCCGTACACGAAGCCTGAACACTGGACTCTGATATCTAACGCCCCGATGTTTTTGAATCCCATTTCATGTTGGAGGATACACGCGGATCCGGGGGCATAATAGTCAGGAGTAGATGTGGCAAATATGATTAGTTCGATATCAGAAACTGTAAGTCCAGCATCTTTCAGGGCCATTTCGGTGGCAGGGATAGCAAGTCCAGCCGGACCGACGCCATCCTTTACATACCTTCTTTCGATGATCCCTGTTCGTTCCTGTATCCACTCATCTGTTGTATCCATTAATTTTTCCAGGTCAAAATTAGTGACTACATTTTCTGGAAGATGAAAACCTGTGCCAGAAATAATTGCATTATTCATAATCATTTACCCTAATTTAATATCTTTAACTTCAAGCTGGATGGTGGTCGAACCATTCCAGTGGTTTTCTCCGATTTCAAAAGCAATATCAATTGGACGATTCAATAATAATTTTTCAAACTGATCGATCATCTTGAATCCAATTGCCTCAAACTCTCCGCGACCGGACTTAACATTGAACTTGATTGTATCTCTGTCTTTGCCAAGCACTCTCGGCATTCCATTTACCTGTAGCTTCCTGCAAATGAATTTTGGACGCATGTTCCCAGGTCCATAGGGAGACATGGATTCCAGGAATTTGATAAATCTGCCGTCAATTTGACTGATAGCCAACTCACCATCAACATAAATATGGGGTACCAGTTTTTCTTTGTTAATATTCTGGTTCGCCAGCTGAATAAACCTGCGTCTGAACTCATCGATTTTATCTTCTTCAACAGATAAACCTGCAGCGATGGGATGTCCGCCAAAACCTATCAACAAATCTTCGCAGGAATTTAATGTATCGTAGAGGTCAAATGATGATATGCTTCTTCCAGATCCCTTACCTATCCCGTTTTCGACACTGATAATAAATACAGGGCGATTATACAATTCCCTAATTCTGGAAGCGACAATACCGATGACTCCCTGATGCCACCGATCATTTGCAAGTACAATGGCATGGTCATTTTCCAGATTACATTCAGTATTAATCATGAGAACAGCTTCATCCACAACTTGTCTGGTAATATCTTGCCTTCTTATGTTCTCCCGTTCAAGCTCTTTAGCCAATTTCATGGCATATACAGGATTATCAGATGTAAGCAATTTTACCGCTCTTGCGGCATCACCTAATCGTCCTGCAGCATTGATTTTGGGAGCAATCCAAAATACCAGTTTCCCAACATTGATAGTGGTATCCTTCATTCCCGATGTTTTGAGTAATGACTGAAATCCCACTTTATGTCCTTCTTGGATTAGTTTTAATCCATAGCTGACGATAATGCGATTTTCATCAGTAATCGGGACCAAATCTGCAGCGGTACCCAACGCGATGAGATCGGCATGTTTCCACGCAATTTGAGGATCAAGGCTCCGTTTTTCACAAATGGCTAGTGCAAGTTTAAATGCCACACCCGCACCGCACAATCCCTTAAATGGATAGCTACAGTCTGTTTGGTTTGGATTCAGAATTGCAAATGCATCAGGTAGTTTTTTATCAGGTTTGTGATGATCGGTAATGATCACTTCAATCCCTAAGCTATTGGCGTACTCTACCTGATGAAAAGCATTGATTCCACAATCGCAGGTAATCATCAATGTTGCGCCGATGCTGTGTGCATAATCAATGCCTTGAATGGACACACCATATCCTTCAATTTCACGACTGGGAATATAAAAATGAACATCAACGTAAAGTGCTTTGAAAAAGAGGTAAAGCATGGAGGTTCCGGTAGTCCCATCAACATCATAATCCCCAAATATGAGGACGCTTTTCTTTGAATCGATGGCTGTCAAAACTTTTTCAACTGCGCGGTCCATGTTTTTCATCAGAAAAGGATCGTGAAGTTGTGTCATGTCAGCGAAGAAGAAATTTCGAGAGTCAGCCCTTGACGAGATACCTCGTAAAGCCATGATGCGCGCATAGATTTCAGGTAATTTGAATTCCTTCTGAATTTCGCTGATCGCTTCAGGTGGTGCAGGTTTGATTATCCAGTTCTTTTCCATAAAAGTCGTATGTTGCAAATATTGAGTAAATAATATAAAGGTCAGTCTATAAGCCGAATTCTGTATCCCTCGTCGAAACGAGACCGATGGTCATTCATCTGGACTAAACTTTTCAGTTTAGTTCGCGCAAACTACCTGCCCTGATAGCGCGGACCACGCTGGGCTGCTTGTTCTTGCTCCGGGCGGGGTTTACCTAGCTACATCGATCGCTCAATGTACCGGTGGGCTCTTACTCCACCATTTCACCCTTATCCTGATATAAAATATCCGGACGGTTTACTTTCTGTTGCACTTGCCATTCCTGCATTTAACTGCAGGCTCCTCCCGTTAAGAGGCGCCCTGTCCTGCGGAGTTCGGACTTTCCTCTCTTCTGGGATATTTCCCATCCGAGCGACCATCCAACTGACCTGTATTTCAAATATCTTCTAAATATATGTGCGAATCCTAAACATGAGTCCAATCAATAGTAAATCCGATTATCCAGCGAACTTGTACAAGGATATTATCCAACCCTGGATAAAAGTTAATACGTTGTATTTATCCTACAGGTGAAAGCGATTAAACATCATCTTCCCAGAACAGATAAATACCACAATTGGGACACGTTATAAACTTATTATTCTGTTTGATTTCAATTATGGTTTGGGGAGGAAGATGATTAAAACAAAGTCCACAGGCACTTCGAGTCACATTGATGATCCCTCTGCCCCCGCGAGCATTCCGAAACCGGTTATAGGTGTTCAGGTATTTCTTATCGATTTTATCTGCCAATCCATTTCGAATCGGAGTCAGCCGGTTTTCTTCGTCTATCGTTTCTGCCATCGCTTTGTCCAGATCAATTTGACTTTTCTTAAAAGTACTGTTAATTTCTTCAAAAGAGATGGAGTTTCGCTTAACTGTTTCTTCTAATTTTATCTTTTCATCTTCCAAATCAAGAATTGTGTTTTCATGCGTATTAATGGTCTCACGAGTTGTATCCATTTCGTGCTGCAATGCATCATATTCTTTGTTTGTTGTAACCAGATATAATTGATCTTTGTAGCGATTCAACTTAATTCGAATGTCGTCAATTTCTGTATTGAGCCGCTGTAATTCACTATTTATAACTTCCAGACGTTCATTCCCTTCAGAGATTGATATATCCAAAAATTTGATCTGTGTTTTTAACCTTGTTAGCTTTTCAGGAAGGTCACCTCGCTTTGCCCGAAGTGCATCTAGTTGATTGTCGATGTCTTGTAACTGTATTAATTTCAGTAGTTCATTTTTCATTCAGGCTGATTACTCCTAGTAAATACAAAAAATGCACCTTCTCCGGTGCATCTGATTTATTGCCTATCTTGTTGATTATTAATGAGCGCGTTTTCAATAAATTATTCATTTCCAATGATTATAGGATGCTAATTTACTGATTCAATTCCATACACTCAAAGACGCAAAGCTGCGAATATAATAATAAGAAAAAAAATGAAATGGATTGAAATCAGGATTAACTCCAGTTGAATTTTGTGTAAATAGTTTTAAGCAATTTTTTGACTATTTGTTATGTGCAAAGTAATTCACCCTCTCGGGGATTACCTATAATATTCAAATGGTAGTTCGATATTATATTTTCTATTGGGATTAAGAAAAATTATGGATTACATGCATCTAACCAAACTTATAAAAAAATCAATCAGTTCAGGCTTTCGTTCAATTGCTGAACCCATCAGTTACTCTCCCCTGCCTGATAGAATTGTAGAAGAATATAATCTCACTCGATTACAGGAAAATATCGGGCTCCTGTGTAATGCTCCCAGCAGGTCTCTTCGGTTTACCTATGATGGCAGGGCAATTGTATGTTGTCAAAACCACAGTCACACGCTGGGCAACTACCCTGATCAGACACTCAAGGAATTATGGTTTGGACCCAAAGCAGAACAGTTAAGAGAGCTAATCAGGAAAAACGATTTGTCTTCGGGATGCAACTCAACCGGATGTGAAAGTTGTGCAAAAATGCTAACATCAAGTCGATATTACCACGCATTAGCCAGGGATTTTGATTATCTACCGGAAAACTCGGACGGTTATCCCTCTCTGATGGAATTTGAATTGGATACGACCTGCAACTTGGCATGTATAATGTGTTCACCAACGTTTTCATCTTCTATTCGCAAATTACAAAATATCACTTCCAATCCTCCAATGCGCTATGATGAAACCTTTGTTACACAGTTGGAGGAATTTATACCTTATCTGCACGAGACCCGCTTTTACGGTGGAGAACCATTTGTAATACCTCTCCACTTTTATCTTTGGGAAAAAATCATCCAAATTCATCCAGAAACTCTCATTTTTGTTCAATCAAATGGTACAATTTTGACAGACCGGGTAAAAGCAATAATTGAACGTGGCAGATTTCTTATCAGTTTATCCATCGACTCGTTTGTTGAGGAGACATATAACAAAATTCGGGTCAACTCAGATTTCAAAACTGTGAGGCGTAATTTTTCCTACTTTTTAGACTACAGTCGTCGGAAGGATTTGCAGATGACGGTTGTAATCTGTCCCATGCGGCAAAACTGGAGGGAAATTCCCGATATTGTAAAATATCTGAATGATGAAAATATTAAATTATCATTTACTACCGTCCTACGCCCCCCTGAATGTGCGTTATGGAATCTAAAATCCGATGAATTAAAAGAGATTGATAGACATTTTAAACGGCTCCACTATAAACCCAAAAACGCGCAACATAAAGAGAATCTCCACTATTTCGATTTGCTAAAAGAAGAAGTAGCAATCTGGACCAGAGATGCCCAAAAAAGAGATAAATTATTAAAGAAAAATTCGAATCCCAAGCTCGCAGCCCAATTGAAAAAACAATTCATTGACCGAATCTGCTTTCAAATCGATCAACAGAATCATTCACAAGGAAACCGATCTGAATTGTTGAGATCAAAATTGGATGAAGTCTTCAGCCATGTAGATAATGAATTTACGTTGATCAGTTTTTTGAAGAAAGCTCAGAATTATCCAGTGGATGAGATTATTGCCGCTATTGAAAGTAGGCGCGTCGAGGAGCTGGTGGACCATGTGAGTCATAAATCCAGAGACGACTTTTGATCATCAGATAAATTCCTCCTTCATTTTCCTCTAACTAAAGGAACAGTACACTATGGCTACATCAGAAAAATTTAAGCGAATATTTTCCATTTCGAAGATGAATGGTTGGAGTATTGCTATTTTCGCAGGATTAATTACGTTATTTTCATTACTATCCGGCAGCGTATCTGGAATCCTCATTGGCATTTTGATCACATCATGTGGAGTTCTTGAATTAATGGGCAGGTCAAAATTGGTGGAATCTGATGAACGATCTGCATTTATTTTACCTGGAAGTCAATTATTACTTCTGATCACGATCTGGGCGTATTCGGCATATCAGTTATTATCCATTTCTCCCGAATCCGTGAAGGCGGCCGTTTCGGAAGACATACTTCTTTGGTTGGTGACCCTCACCGGTTCTGAGTTGGTTGTCTTTGAGTTAGTGTCTCAAGCTTTGCCAATTACATATGTCACCGTCATTATTATTACGGCGATTTACCAGGGAGGTTTGGCAATCTATTACTGGAAGGGGAGTCGATACCTTTTAGAGAAAAATTCAGATCACCTTGCAGGATAAGTAACTTGTAGCGAAACATACTCATTGTACCTTAAAAAGTAATTTGCAGGAAGGTACAACATGGAATCATCCGCTAATTCTCCTTTTTCACTCATCAGATTTTCTAATCGATAGGTAAGTGTAATCTTCAAATCGGAGAACACCATTTTAGCTCCTGCAGATAAATGAGCGTTTTCCCTTCTGGTCAGATAATTGAGTGTAGTGCCTGGAAGATATTGCTCTCCCTCCACAAAGTGTTGGTAATTCAGAGAGAATATTTTCCAGTTAGCAGGGTGGTTGTGATACCTGCGGTTCGGTAATGGTTTGTGTACAAATTATTCGGTGTAAGCGGTTGAGTCCTGAACATATTTCGGTAAGAAAAAAGTTAGGTGGAATAACCACCGTAGAATTTGATATTTTACTGATTTATATTTCAATGGATTTCATCCTTTCATGATTTAAGCCCGTCAGTGACGGTTGACAAAAATTGCAGATTATTCTAACTTCTTTTTCATATCTAATATGGATTTTTCCAAATTTTCCAATCGATCACGCTTAGATTCCAGTCTTTCCGTAATCTCATTTTTTTTATCAGATTGGGTGATCTCGATCAGTTTTAATTTCCATTCGTCCTGATTGGAATTTCCCGTCCTGTTGGCCCATTCTAAATTCTTTTCATCTCGTTCGATTGAAGCCCGCAATTGTTCCAGTTGTTCTTCGCGGGTTTCTACGGTGTTCTTAAGATGCTTCTTCCACTCAAGATACCGGGTTTTATGTTCTGCGCGTGCAACTCTGAAAACTCGATTCACTGCCTGTTTGAAACGATCCCAGATGGCTTGATTATCCTTCCAGGGTACAGGACCAACTTGTTTCCACTTTTCCAGCAGGGTCTTGGCGGTTGAGATGGAAACTCTTAGATTCCCCGTCATCGGAATGGCCTCTGCTTCTTCGCACAATTTTTCTTTTTCTTTCAGGTTTTCGTAAAATCCCTTTTCCTTTTCTTCGCGGTAAGTACTTAGTCTTTTCTGAAAAATAGCAACAGATGAACGGAATCGATTTTCTACTGCATCATTGACTTCCGCTGGCAATGGAGGGATGGATTCCCAAGTTTTAATTATCTCTTCGAACTGGCTTTCTACCGTATTGAAACGATGAGAGTAGCGTAGTTTCTCAACTTTTTTGCAGAGACTCTCTTTTTGGGTTAACCTGTCTTTCCAATCCGGATCAGATTCATCAAAGAATATATTTCGGTTATCGAAAAATGAATCTGCCGCCTGCCTAAATCGTTTCCAGATGGTCTCGGATTTTTCCCGAGGAACCATTCCGATAGATTTCCACTCCCGTTGTAATTCCTTGAATCGTTCGGCAGTTTTCCCCCACTCTGTAGAGTCAGTTAGGCTTTCAGCTTGCCTGCAAAGATCTTCTTTCCTGGCTAGATTTTCAATCTTTTGATGCTTAAAATACTGATTTCGCTGGTCGAAAAATCGATTTGTGGCAGTTTGAAACCGAACCCATATTTTTTCAGACATTTCATGTGGCACGTAACCAACATTTTTCCATTCCATTTGCAATTCTTTAATCCTAGCTTCAGTTTCATCAAATTTTGATGAGTCACAAATAGATTCAGCTTCAACGCATACTTTTTCTTTTAACGTCATCAGAGATTTCCACTCTTCATCACGTTGTTTATAGAATATTTTTCGGGTATCGTAGAAATCAACAATCGCTTTCCGGAATCTTCTCCATATTTCATCTCGGTCCGTAAGTGGTACGTGTCCAATGCCCTTCCACTGAGATTGAAAATGGTTTAGATGGTCTTCTGCTTCCTTCCAGTTTGTGGTACTCGCCAGAGCTTCAGCTTTTTCGCACAAATCTTCTTTTAGCTTCAAATTTGAAGCCAATTCCTCCTGGCGTTCTTCAAAATATTGTGTCCGTCTTGCGTAGAAATGTTCAACCGCTTTTTGGAATCGCTGCCAGATTTCATCCTTTTGTTCATTGGGGACCAGACCTACTTTTTTCCAGTCCTCTTCTAATTGGGTTAGTTTGTCTTCAGCTTCATACCAGTCGTTTGATTCGCTAACAATTTCGGCCTCTTCGCAAAATTTTTCCTTCAAGATTAGGTTTTGCCTTTTGTTCTGATCCATCTCAGAAAAATATTCGTTTCGTCGTTTAATATAAAGATTCACAGCATTTTGGAATCTATCCCAAATATCTTCTGACCGATCCCCAGGTACGGGACCGATTTTTTTCCATTTTCTCTCGAGACTGACCAGTTTGTCACCTGACGTTTTCCAACCACTTGAGAGACTAATCTTCTCTGCCTTTTCACAAATGGATTCTTTCTGATTCAAATTGTCATGGAGTATAGATAAATGATAATCACTTGAATTTGATTCCAATGCCCGCAATGATTGATGAAAACGTTTTTCCAGCTTTTTCATACTGACGGGAGGAACATCACCGATCTCTGCCCATTGTGATTTTAAATCATTAATTTTATTTTCCAGATGTGGAAGTTGATCCGGCTCAACGGGTTGTTCAGCATCCTGACAGATATTTTCTTTGAGCTTTAAATTCTGATCAAGCAATTGTAAAATATCTGTTTCAAGAGACTTTAAGCTGTGTATCAGGGAATCAAAATCACCTAAACTCTGATGGACAATTACCTGCTCCAGTAAACGCTGGACAGTATTGAGAGCTTCAGAATTAGCTCCGTGGGTGATTACTTTTTTCTGGATTTTATCATATTGATGCTGGTAGGATTCAATATCAGATTCGAACTCCGCTCTCGGAGTTTCATTGGTCAGATGTTCTTTAATCTCATTCATATTCATTACAGCCCATAAATTTCTTCGTTGAAGAGTACCGCCAAACGAGGTTATTTTTGGAATAACCGTCAGTAAAAACAGCTAAAGTTAGCTTGAATTATCCTCTTTGTACAATACCGAAGGGAACGACATGAATTCGATTTGTAATTTGAATAAACTTCAAATTTACTGTTTCGAATCGAATGTCATCTCGGTTGAATCTCCTCCCTTTCCCACTGGGTTTTTCTCAGTCATAAAATGTAAATTGCAAATCCGAATTTTAAGGAGATTTATATGCTTGGGAAGTTCCAGCAAAGTATGAAAGATGCATTAAAGGGAGGAGACAAGGCTGCAGTTTCCGCCTATCGAAATATCATTGCCAAATTAAAGATGGCACAAATTAACTCTGGTAAACCATTATCCGAAGAAGATGCAATAAAAATATTAGCCAGTCACGTGAAGCAGTTAAAAGATTCGATCGCACAATACGAATCTGCAAACCGTATGGATCTGGTGGAAGGTGAGACCTTCGAATTACAATTGATGGATAAATACCTGCCCAAACAAATGAGTGAGGATGAGATTCGTCAGATCGTTAAGAATGTTATAAGTGATATTGGCGCTGAATCCATTAAAGATATGGGCAGAGTTATGCCTGGTGTTATGAAAGCAATTGCCGGGAAAGGTGATGGGAAACTCGCACAGGCCATAGTCAGGGAGTTATTATCGTGAGCGGAATCTCAATTGTTGACATTCTAATTGCAGGAAATCTGGTGATTTTTACTTTGAGCGGTTTAAGAAACGGATTCATTAAGGAAATCGGTAAAATTGCTGCTTTGATAACAGGATATATTCTTGCCAATCGGTTCTCCGATTTTATTAGTGCGACACTCTTCAGCTGGATAGCCGACGAAACGATTCGTAATCTCTCCGGGTATTTGACGATTTTTTTTGTTTCAGCATTAATCGTCGGGATCATTGCCAAAATCCTTGAAAAGATGTTTGAGATTATGCTGCTGGGTTGGTTCAATCGACTTTTAGGAATGCTTCTGGGATTGGTGAAAGGACTCCTTATCATCGGTTTGGTCATTTTTGTATTGGAAACTATTCCCAAATCCAATAAACTCCACACTAGGATGGTGGCTGAAACCTATCTGTATTCCACTTGCAACAGCTTTAAAAACATCCTTATTGGTTTTTCATCTTATGAAAATACAATCAATGATTTTCAAAAATCTATAAAAGAAAAAGCCGACGAAGAACATCTGGAAAATCTTAAAAAATATTTAAATAAATAGTATCTAATTATTAGTTAAGACCTGAATGATGGATTCTTTTCCATCATTTTACTAAATATAAATCCAAGAATGAAGTGCTATCCCAAATGTTGAAATTTTCTTCAAACTTATATAATGAACTGGGATTTACTGTCCTTCAGGATTGGCTATCCGAGCAAAGTCACTGTGAGGCTACTCAGGCAGACATTTCAAAATTAACTCCAACTACCCAACATGCAGTCGCTATGCAGCACCTTGATCTGACGGGTGAGTTGGTTCGATTCCTTGAACAGGAATCTCATATTCCGATCCAGACTTTTCCTGATATTAGAACATGGTTGAAGGCACTTCGGATCGAAGGAACACAATTAAATTCAGAACAGTTTCGGGAATTATTGCTGATTTTGCAATTGGGGCGTTTGATCAGGAAAGTTATTATCAGTGATGAGTCCTCCGTATGGCAGCAATACGAAAACCTGTTTTTTGAATTTCCAACTGGCGAGAGTGCCATCCACAAGGTTTTTGATGATGACTTCCAGGTAAAATCTTCGGCAAGTCCTGAACTATCATCCATTAGAAAGCAAATCCGTTCCACTGAAACCTCAATTCACAAACGGATGCAGTCCATTTTTCAGGAAGCCATGACCAACAACTGGCTGCAGGATGACCGTATTTCGTGGATGGAAGGTCGACTGGTCCTCCCTATGTCCGCATCACAAAAGCGAAAAATACAGGGGATTGTGCACGGTCGTTCCGGAACCGGACAAACTGTTTACATCGAGCCAATGGAAATTGTTGAAAAAAATAATGACCTGCAGGAACTACGTTCATCAGAAATAGCTGAAATCCACAGAATTCTAACGGAACTTTCACGGTTATTTTCTCCCCATTATGAGACTATTCACGATAGTTTACTAATTCTCGTCAGATTTGATTTGCATTTTGTTTTCGCCAAACTGGCGTTGAAGCTGAAATGCTGCCGTCCACAATTCAGCAATAACGGAAAACTACTGATCAGAAACGGTAAGAATCCCATTTTGGTCATGGCTGACAAAGACGTCATCCCCCTATCCCTCGTACTCACTCGTAAGGATCATATTCTGCTCCTGTCCGGACCGAATGCAGGTGGAAAAACGGTGGTCCTTAAAACGATTGGACTCTTTTCCCTGATGGCGCAATGCGGTATGTTTATCCCCGCAGATGATGCGATCCAACCGATATTTACCCGAATACTGACCGATATTGGAGATCAGCAATCCATGGAAAACGACCTCTCAACGTTTTCGGCTCACATTCGGAACCTTCGTGAAATTTCCTTCAAGGCGGATGGATACACTTTAGTCTTGTTGGATGAATTGGGCACCGGGACGGACCCGGATGCAGGCGCTGCTATCTCTCAAGCGCTATTGGAGCATTTACTTGATCGAAAATCTACGGTTGTTGCCACCACACATCTGGGACAGTTAAAACTATGGGCTCATGACACAAGTGGCATCATCAATGGTGGTATGCGGTTTGACCCGAAAAATCTCGTTCCTACTTATGAACTGCTGACAGGACAGCCTGGAGCCAGTTATGCGATTGAGATATCAAAACGGCTTGGATTATCAGAAAAAATCATTGTTAGAGCGAAATCATTATTAGGGGAATCATCGGTAAAACTGGAAGATCTTCTTAACAACCTTGAAAAAGAACGCTCAACAGCTGAAAAGCTGGCCACCCAGATGAAAGATCGTTATCGGCTCCTATCGATCAGAGAGCAAGAAATTGATAAACTGAAAAATGAGATCAAACAGATTCGAAAAAAAGCCAAATCCGATGCCAGGAAAGCAGCTGAAGATTTGATCCACAATACCCGAAGGGAGATGGAGCATCTGGTGAGCCAGATCCGAACATCGGGTGCAGATCGGGAAGTACTCCGAAAGTCGAGAGGAATTCTCCAATCCCAACTAACAGAATTTCAAGCTGAAGATGAACAGGAAAATCCACCAATTAAACAATCTCTTTCACCCGATGAAATTGAAAAAGGGATGACCGTCCACATCCCTCATTTGAATGCGACTGGAACTGTTATTTTTCCGCCCGATAAGAAATCCAAAACGACAGTGGAAGTCAATGGTATTCGTCTGAACCTGGATTTTTTCTTGTTATCTGCTGCTGATCCAAAGGACAATACTGAATCTGTGTCGGAATCCATGAGAGGAAAATTTGAAATAACTCGCCCACAGAGTATGCAAATTGACCTTCGGGGAAAACGGGTTCATGAAGCTATGGCTGAGTTAGAAAAATTTTTAGACAGTGCACTGGTATCAGGACTTCCATCGGTAAATATCCTCCATGGGAAAGGTACCGGTGCAATACAGGAAGCTGTACAAGCCTACCTGAATGAACAAACATACGTCAATTCATTTTCCTATGGACATCCCGATGAAGGAGGTGCTGGGATCACCATCGTCCACTTTTAAGTAATATCATTTTCTACCACCCTTTAACATGATCCTTTTTTTGTATTAAGTTTTCACGATGGCAAAAATTTCTGAACATACGATTGAACAGGTTCGAAGCTCCGCCGATATCGTGGATGTGGTTTCCGATTACGTTGACCTGAAAAAACGGGGGCGCAATTTCTTCGGTCTGTGCCCGTTCCACTCAGAAAAAACCGCCTCATTTTCAGTAAATCAGGATAAACAGATCTATCATTGTTTCGGTTGTAGCGCCGGAGGTGGTTCCATCCATTTTGTAATGCAGATGGAAAAACTGGAATTTCTGGATGCCGTCAAACATCTGGCAGAAAAGTACAATCTGAAAATTCAATATGACGGTCACAGCGGGAGAAAGCAAATCAGTGGGCAGCTTGAAGAGATTCATGAAATTGCCAAGGAACATTTCCATCAAAACCTGCTCTCGCCTACAGGGGAAAAAGTCCTTGCTCATCTCCTAGATCGGGGATTGAGTCAGGACACTATAAAAAAATTCAAATTGGGATACAGTCAAAGCGATTGGCAGGGACTGCTGAATATTGTTCGAAAACATGATTTTTCATCCGAAGCCATCCTGCAATGCGGTTTATTCATTGATTCTGAAAAAGGGTACTTCGATCGGTTTCGAGGTAGGATAATGTTCCCAATCCATAATGCCATGGGGAAAACCGTCGCTTTCGCTGGGCGAGTATTTGAATCGGATGATCCTGCAAAATATGTGAATTCCCCAGAGACACCGATATACCACAAAAGCAAAATTTTATATGGATTGTGGGCAATTAGAAACCAGTTAAAAGAGACCAATGCCATCATCATTGTGGAAGGATATTTTGATTATCTGCAATTGTATCAGGCCGGACTTCGAAATGTATTGGCTGTATCAGGTACTGCGCTTACGGAAGATCATGCCCGTGAATTACGCAAATATACACGAAAAATTGTCATGGCATATGATGGCGACTCAGCAGGGTTTTCCGCAGCGATTCGTGCAGGATATGTCCTGTTACGAAGCGAAATCGAACCTCTTGTAGCAGTTATTCCTGTAGGGAATGATCCGGACGACTGGGTAAAAACCAAAGGACTGACTCCATTTAATTCGGCAGTGGAAAATGCCACAGGACTGATCAAATTCCATGCGGAAATGTTCTCCGGGAAAATGAATAATCCTACAGATAAAACACGGTTTGCAAAGGAAGTACTTCGCGAGATCAGTACCATTTCAGATGAAATTACTCGACAAGTGTACATTCAGCATTTGGCTGCGACAATCAATATTTCGGAAACTGCCATGTATTCAACTCTGGACCGTATGAGAAAAATGCAAACGCAAAGAGGGTTAAATAGGCAAATCGCAAAACCTTCAAGTGAAACCTTATTGAAAGATCCTGTGACTTATCAACCGTTGGAAGACGAAATCATTCAACTATGCTTTACATCCGAACCCCTCATACGATCGGGAATGGTAGAATCTCTTTCACCAGAATGGTTTGTTTCTCCGCGGATGCGAACAATCTTCGAACAATTAGCGATTCATCCGCATGGGGTTTCTCTTCCCGATGCCGCGTTGGTCATGGATGAATTGCAGGATCCGCTGGATAGGGAAATACTTTCTGCTCTGATTTTTCGATCTGATGACATTCAGAACACACCAGAATTTGCCGTGGATTGTCTGACAAGAATGGAAAAACGATTTCTTACCCGACAAATGGATGAACTTCGGACTCAATTGAAAGATGCCGAATCCGATGGCGTAGATGTCACTTCGCATATCGTCAAGATTGAGGAAATAAAAACTTTGATCCGATCACTTCAGAAAAAATATACTGAATTATTTGCGGATGAGAAACCTTGAAATTATCCTGTAAAATTCCCTGATATTGATTTTGAATCTGTCAAGATGATACCTGTAACTTTGCGTCAACGAATTTTTGATATTAATTCGATTTTTCTGAAGTAAAATTGAAATTTTTAAAAATACATTCGGGCCCTTAGCTCAGTTGGTTAGAGCAGTGGACTCATAA
>JABMOW010000138.1 GCA_013204025.1 Fidelibacterota bacterium
CATCCCAGCTGCCCTGAATAAATTTACAAATATTTGATGATAAATGAGTTGGACTTTTATGGGAATAACTTATACCAGAAATGAATTAAAATTGAGATGTGAGGGGAGACAGAAATTTTACTTTATTTGAAATTAATCGAGACGTTGATTTTGAGACGGAAATTGAGGCCGGTTTGTTGGTTGTGAATCGGGTATATAATATAGTTTTGGTAAGTAATAATATGAGGGTGTTAATTGACAAAGACCATTGGAAGCACAGTCGAATTCAATCATTGCACGAATCGAAGACAATTCTCTCACTCATTAAAATGTTAACACTCGATTATTTTTCAACAGACACACTTATCGGCGGTTATAATAGCTTAAACGGTATAATAACTGTGTTTAATATTTGATCAATTCATTCTAATTTCTTAAATATAATTAACATGCATTATTTCCTCACTAAAATATTAAAATATTTTAACTCGTTTTTTTTAAACTAATGACGAGATTTTATACACAAAATATCTAACTTTATCGACTTGTTTCGTGCATAAAAAAGGAAAAACGATTTCTTCTGTTCAGTTTTCTGAAACATATTTAATTCGCTAATTAATTCCCTTTTTGCAATAGCCCCTTCATTCGATCACAAAATGTGACTGAAAGGGCGGAGCCGTGCTAATAAGTGAGTAGAAAGCAGGTAGGTAAGAAGGAAAGCAACGACCAACAGCTAAAGACCCATGGCTGAAAGACTAATACTATTAAATATATGATTCTATTACTTGATCAACAAATTACGCCAAAACTTCTGCATTCACTTTGCCAGTAAGAGATTTTTAGGATAATCGATAGGATATATAATTATTGGAGTTTAAATGCAATTTGTTGATTTAAAAAAACAACAGGAGGGGATCCGGGAAGATATTGAGCGACGCATCAATACTGTTTTGGATCATGGAAAATACATCATGGGTCCGGAGATTGCCGAACTTGAAAAGCAGTTGGCAGACTATGTGGGCGTTAAACATTGTATTTCTTGTTCATCGGGGACAGACGCATTGCTTATCCCGTTAATGGCATGGGGAATTGGTCCCGGTGATGCTGTGTTTACAACCCCATTTACCTTTATCGCCACTGCTGAGGTTATTCAATTATTAGGTGCCACTCCAGTGTTTGTTGACATTGAGGAAGATACGTTCAATATTGATCCTGTGCTTCTGGAGTCGGCCATTCAAAAAGTCATTGAAGATAAACAACTGAATCCCAAGTGTATCCTTCCGGTTGATTTGTTTGGACTCCCTGCCAACTATTCTGAAATCCAGAAAATTGCAGATAAATACAATGTAAAAGTACTTGAAGATGGCGCTCAGGGGTTTGGAGGATCCATCGGTGATACAAAAGCATGTAGTTTTGGGCATGCTGCTTCCACTTCCTTTTTCCCTGCGAAGCCTTTAGGCTGTTATGGAGATGGGGGAGCTATCTTTACGAATGATCCTGAATTAGCAGCAGTGATGGATTCGATTCGCGTCCACGGTAAGGGAAGCGATAAATACGATAATATCCGTATTGGGATTAATGGAAGGATGGACACTATTCAGGCGGCTATCCTCCTGACGAAACTTAATATTTTTAACAATGAACTGGATCAGCGGGATCGGGTCGCTGGAAAATACCGAGCATTACTTTCACCTCAATATCAGGTGCAGGCGGTTCCTAAAGATTACAGATCTGCCTGGGCACAATTTTCAATCGTGACTGATGATGAGAATCATCGTAAAAGGCTCATGAGCAAACTAAAAGACGAGGGAATTCCAACAGCAATTTACTATCCGCTTCCTTTACATCTTCAAAAGGCATTCTCTCATCTGGGATACACACAAGGAGATTTCTCCATATCAGAATCTATCAGTCAGCGTATTTTTAGTGTACCCATGCATCCTTATTTGACTGAAGAAGAAATCAAACGAATATCAGATGTGCTCACAAAATAACAAAATGGAACTGATCAACACACTCGAAACCAAACTCAATAACCGTGAGCTGGTAATTTCCGTAATTGGCCTTGGATATGTAGGTCTGCCATTGGCTGTGGAATTTGGTAAACTATTTCCAAC
>JABMOW010000139.1 GCA_013204025.1 Fidelibacterota bacterium
ACCCCGGCTCTTTTATCTTAAACAGATAGAGAACTCGTAACATTTCCTGATGAGTTCACAACATTAACGCTTAATTTGGAGTGAAACTGGTAACATAACCCACCTTTTGTTGCCAATTACATATCCCCGTCAAACTTGTTTTGCCAAGTTACTAAAGGTCTTCCATGAGACTTTTAAAAAAAGTATGTGGAGAAGGAAACTTAACTGATATCGTTTATCAGTCTGTCGATTCCTTTAAGTACCTTTGTATTTTGACTGTAATAGATGCGGTTCTTGTCACGACGCTTATTCACAAGACCATTTACCAGTAGCAGTTTTAGATGTTGACTCGTCACGGCTTGTATCAGTTTAGTGTGTGTTTGGATAGCTCCAACATGCTTTTCTCCGCCACCCAGAAATTCAACGATTTTCATTCGTGTCGGATGAGCCAGTGTTCGCAGCGTTTTCGCCGCTGCAGCGATTGTGTCTGTTTTATGTAGTTTAGCCATAGGGGTAAAGTTAATCTATTTGAGGAATGGTTAGGAATAATTATATGCGGGTTTGTTGACTAATCTTACAGCAATCTGGTTGAGTTCACAACATTAGCTTTTAATTTGGAAGGGAACTGGCATCATAAGATTGGTTATGTGGTGAGTTTAGCTCAAGCAACAGTGCTTATGCTTTTTCCCAGATCCACAATGACAGGGGTCATTTCGGCCGACTTTCTGACTCACAGCTTTGGTTGTGGCTGCATGCACTTCATCCCTGTATGGCAACCAGAATTCATGTACGCTACTGATGACATACCCAAAGGCATCTTCCCATTTCTCTTTAGTGAAGGATCGGAATTCCTCGTCCTCATTCAGAGTGGTCCGGCCTATTTCAGATGTGAATAGAAACAGCGGTGCAATGATAATTTTATTTTCTTCCAACTCAAGAAGCGGTTGCCAATCATCATATGTCAGTTGGATTCCGGTGAAAAATCCATCGCACCAATCCTCGATGTGCCAGCCTTTGTTTTCTGTAGCATTTTTTTCAAACATCAGTGGTCTGATATTTTTAGGGTCCCTCTGGATCGCTTTGGCGATCATATTGTAGTAGGAAATTATAAGTCCATACACCCGTTCGGACTCCTCCATCGAATCCCATATCATCTCATCATCTTTAGTCTCTCCCCATATCTCGGGGATCCACAGGCTTGGCATCAGCGTCTCGGGTCCTATTAGGAGGCAGGTGAGAAAGCCATCAAGATTAAACAGGTTCATGCAATTGGAGGGAGTTTTGTCGGACTTAAGAAAAGATTCTAGTTGGTTAAGGTCTTTTGATGTTAGAGAATATTTCATTTTATCCTTTTTATATAGCAAATATGAAATCCTTCTGATAATAACATCGTTTTTGTTGTCAGTATCAACATGTTGCTTAACTTTGACTCAACTTTTTTATATTAAGTCCATAATACAATACATTTTATTAATTGACAGTATACACGTGTAATAAAAATATTTGCACTACTTCAAATCAATTTGTAATATAATCATGACTTCATAGGGAGAATAGTTAGAAATTGAGAAACAGTCTATTAAAAATTAGCCCACATTACTTTCACATCACTGCATGCTTTTTTCTAATTCTATTCTGCCTGATCTTGTTCGCCAATCCAAGAGAACAATTAGGTGATGTAAACAACGATGGCGACATCAATGTTCTCGATATCGTCCGAACCGTGAATATCATTCTTGAAGTTGATCCACCTCCAACTGACTACGAACTTTGGGCTAGTGATGTGAATGTGGATGCATCGATTGATGTTACCGATATTATCATTATTGTACAAGTGATCTTGGAAAATGATGATTGTCCATACCTTTACTCTCCCTGTTCTGAAAACCTGTCAACATGTTGTCCGGATACTACTTCACATTTGGTAAGCTGGGTTATTGATACACTAGGTGCACCCGGAATGTACAGCTGGCTGAACGATGTTGCAGTGATTGACGAAAACAATATCTGGGTTGTAGGTGAGATCCATACCGAAGATACAGACCAATTTGACTCCACTGGGACCTGGGTTCAACCCTATAATGCAGCCTTGTGGGATGGTGAAGAGTGGGAGTTAGAAAGAATTATGCCGCCCGGTGGATATGTTCAATCAATAAAATGCATAGACTACATTTCGGTAAATGATATTTGGTTTGGAAAAGGTTCTCTACCCATACATTGGAACGGTACAGCATACTACTTGTTCACTCCTGCAGAGGATGATTATCCGGGTGGGAATATTATATCTGAAATATATCATAATTCCCCTGATGACATTTTTATTATTGGCCATAATGGATCGATCATTCATTATGATGGTTCCACCTTTGAATTAATGGAGACTGGCGTGGATGTAACCTTAAAATCCATCACGGGTACCGGCCTGGACAATGTATGGGTGAGCGGAGATAATCTGGATACTGGTGGAAACGAACACACACTACTTCACTATGATGGCGAACAATGGAACACAATTATAAACGGACCTCCAACATGGAGCGAAGTACCTGGAATGATATCTGGCGTATTAGATGGTGTTTATACCGATGAACCGGATAGTGTGTACATATTTACACATTTAGGTATGTATAAGGTTTCAAATGAAACAGATGGAGAAGGAGTCAACTTGTTCCCTGGAATTGATTGGGAGAGTGTAATTAGATCCGTTTCCGGAATCACGGGAAATGATATTTTCTTTGGTGGTGGACTATCAAAACTATGGCACTATAATGGAGAGAGCGTTCATTTATATCTGGAAATACTAAATCAAGGAGGTATCTATAGCATTGACAACAATCAAAATACTGTTTGTGCAGCAGGTTTTGTTTCCAATACTGCTCAAGTATTTGTATTGAGAGGTTATAGATAATTTGTGATTAATAATAAAAGGAGCTAAAATGATGAGAAATATTAATTCTATGATGATCATAATATTGACCTGTATAGGTGGTTTATTTTGCCAAGGTGAGATGAGGATATATGGAGGTATCCCAGCTACTCAAGAATGGCCTTGGATGGTGGCATTAATTAATTCAGAATATCAACCGGAAAATGCTTTACAAGGTTTTTTCTGTGGAGGCACATTAATTGCACCAAACTGGGTGGTTACAGCAGCACACTGTATTGAGGAAACAAATCCAAGTCATGATCCTACATTATTATATGTAATTTTGGGAACTCACGACTTAAATGATGTAAGTGAAGCAGAAATATTAAATGTCACTTCTATTATCGTACATGAAGATTTTAATTCCATACCAAATGTTCATATGGATCATGATATTGCTTTACTTGAGCTTACAACAAATTCAAATCAACAAACTGTCCCAATTATAAATGACCCCAATCTTGACGAACCATTACTAGATGAATTCGATAATCCAATTGACAATGCGTTTTCTATTGGTTGGGGTGAGACTGAAGAGCCTACCGGAAACTCGCCAAATCTACTTGAAGTATTTATTCCGATTATGGATGATTCTGTATGTGAAAATTTAATGCCTTTGTATTATGAACCGTTAATGGTTTGTGCTGGTGACTTAAACAGCAACCCACCAGAAGGTGTTTTCCACGGAGATAGCGGAAGTCCCTTGTTGGTTCCATCAATCACCAATGATGGATTCTATTTTATAGGAATTGTTAGCTACGGCACAAGTTTGATTGGAACAGAATTGGGATATGGAATTTATACAGAAGTTTATGAGTTTTGGGACTGGATTTTTAATAATATTGGATCTGTTGACATTACTTTTGCAAACCGTGATGAAAATTCTAATGATCTTTTTGGGACATTGGAAGTCGTTGGGATTCACCCGGTTATAAATTCAGAAGAGACAAAACCAATACCACCGGGTAGTCCAGTATCTATTAGAACACATAATGAACCTTATATTGAAAATATAATAAAACCTGAGTTCAAGTGTTAAGTGCAACAATTGATACTTCCTCGAAAAATACCTGATAAGGCGTTTTGAACCCAAGGCATTTTCTAGGACGGTTATTTAGCCTGTTAATGGCTCTAATTATTTC
>JABMOW010000140.1 GCA_013204025.1 Fidelibacterota bacterium
ATCATTCTCGCCACTGCTCGGAGTCAATGCAAAGACCAAATGGAAGACTCCTCTTGATGTATCGCTAAATGTAAAACACAACGTTACGATAAAAAACGATGGTGCCAGTACAACGAAAAACTATACTAATGGAGTTAACAGTAGCTTTACATATCGACATGACGGGGGATTAAACATTCCGCTATTTTTCTTCAGAGATTTTGATTTTGAAAATAAAATAACGCTTACATTAAATATGAGCTATGATAAAACAGATGAAAAATTTAGAAGCACGTATGATGGCGATTTTCAGAATAGAAACTATACTACTTCGTTTAATTTTAAACCCAATATTTCCTATAGCTTTACTAAATACGTTGATGGTGGTATCCATTTTAGCTATTCTATAAATGATGGAAGTACGACCGTAAAACGCACCGAAAAGGACTTTGGATTTGATGTCCATATTAAAATTATTGGGTAACCGCGGTTACGTCTTTCACATTCTGTACCGATGTTTTTAATGAGCCATATCCAATCGAAATTACTAATACTGGTTTTCCTTGGGATCTCTTTTTCACAATCTATCCCCTATTTTGATGGTTCAAAAGCGATGCAATATCTCGAAGAGCAGTGCAGTTTTGGGTTTAGATATCCAGGCTCCCCAGGACATAGCGAAATGAAAATCTATTTTAAAGAAAAGTTAGCAGAGATTGCCGATGAATACTTGGTTTATGAAACGCCTGTTATTCATCCCATGAGGCAGGATACGGTAATTCTTCACAACGTCCTCGCTAGATTTAACCCTGCATCTAATTATCGAATTATGCTGCTTGCCCATTGGGATACGCGTGAGATCGCCGATAACGATCCGATTGATTCGCTGCAAAATACTCCGATTCTGGGTGCGAATGACGGCGCAAGTGGTGTTGCTGTACTATTGACCCTTGCAGAATTATTACATGAGGCTCCCTTGAATTTTGGGGTTGATCTGTTATTTGTTGACGGTGAAGATATGGGCGTTCCGGGAATATCAGGAAGTTACGGACTAGGTACGAAGGAGGTTTCAGCATTGCTGCCAAAGCCTTATCCCGCTTTTGCTATCTGTCTGGATATGGTCGGGGACAGTGAACAGATGTTTTTCATGGAGTACTATTCCGTATTGAATGCAAGGGATGTAGTAGCCAACGTCTGGAATCTTGCACGAGATCTGGGTTACTCTCAATTTATCCCGAAGATCGGTACAGCCATCGAAGATGATCATCACGTTCTGTGGAAACATACGGGGATCCCCGCTATCGACATCATCGATTTTCAATATCCCAATGCAGACACCAATTATTGGCATACAACATTAGATACGCCCGATAAATGTTCAGCTAAAAGCCTGAGTGCAGTGGGTACCGTGATCACAGAGCTCCTGTATTTGGAAAATGAACGTCGTCATAATGACTGAAACATCACACTGGACTGTCCTAACCGTTTCGGCTGATGTACCTGTCAGGGAGATCATCTCCGCATATTTATCCGAATATTGCCTTGGGGCGATCGATCAGGAGATCAACAGCCAGTACTTTTTTAATCCAGAAAAAAAATCATCAATTGAAGCCGTGATTCAGGAACTACAACCCAACTTTTCGTTCACGTGGGATTGGGCAATTCAAAACCGTGAAGACTGGCATCTGGCGTGGCAGGACTCATTCAAACCGATCTTTATCACCGATAAACTGGCGGTCATACCAGACTGGGATAATCAAACCAAGGCTCAGTATACGATCAGGATAAAGCCCGGAAACGCGTTTGGCACTGGGCATCACGAAACCACCGCAATGGTTTTGCAACAATTGTGCGAAGTACTGACTCCGGGTATGTCCGTATTGGATGTAGGTACGGGGAGTGGAATCCTAGCTATCGGCGCAAAACTATTGGGTGCTGGCGATGTGACATGTCTCGAAAATGATTCATCTTGTGAAGCTAATTTTTATGAAAATGTCCACCTCAACGGTCTGGATAATCAATTGGTTTTTACAGTCGCAGATGTATTGGAATGGACTGATTTTTCATTAGATCTGTTGATGATCAATGTGAATCGAAACGTGATTCTGAATCTGATGCCGATAGTGACAAATACGACTGGGTTAATTATCCTCACAGGCATCCTGATTTCCGACATTGAACTGGTATCAAAATGTTGCATCGAAAATCAATTTAAGGTGATTGCACATATGTCACAGGGAGAATGGGCAAGTCTCCGAATCCAAAAAAATAAGGAATTAACTTGAGCAAAAAACAATATTTATCAAGGATAGGGTTGGTATTTTTAACCGGAATATTCTGGATATGTGATGCGCCGACCATTCCTGAAGTGGATCCAATACCTCAAATCAATAATGTTATTTTTGAATATCATCAGGATAATTCAGAGATTTGGGTTCAGGTGGAAGTATCCGATCATCAGGGAATTGAAAATATCGATTCAGTTTGGGTTGAATTGGAGTCATTATCGACGTCTGAAGTACTCTATCATTTTTTGCTGGAGGATGGGGGTTTGAATGGTGATATTTTATCGGGTAATGGTGTTTACACAGTACAAATAACGATTCCCGAAGGTATTCCATTTGCTGTTTACCGAATCAAAACATATGCACGAGATATGGAGGACAATTTGGGGATTCAGCCGAGCGTTGTTAGCATTGAAGAGGAATTCCCTCCACAAATCGAATTGGTTGACATGCCAGAGTTGTTTTATCTTGATCCCAC
>JABMOW010000141.1 GCA_013204025.1 Fidelibacterota bacterium
AACCTAAATGATCCAACTCCTCTTTATTTGCAGATTTCAGATAATATCAAATTATTGATATCATCAAAACGCTTAAAGGAACATGATAAACTTAGTTCACAGAAAGAGTTAGCGGCTCAATATGGAGTCAGTCTGACTGCGGTTAAGATGGCACTGGCGAAATTGGTTCAGGAGGGCTATCTGATCAGCCGAATAGGCAAAGGTTATTATGTAAAGAATGGACACACAATAAACATTGCTGCAACCCAGACCATTGGATTAGCTCTCAGAGATTTAGACAATCCCTTTTTCTCGAGGATTGTGGAAAGCGTAGAAAGACATGCGACTCAACAAGGTTATCACGTTTTCCTGAAAAGTAACCTGAACCAGGCTGAAAATAAGGAAACTCAAATCGAACAATTCCGCCAATTAGGTGTTTCCGGGTTGATCATCGCATCTGTCTCGCATTCATATCATCCAAGTCCCATCATCAGAAAAATAATAGAAGAAAAATATCCCTATATAATGGTTTCGTATGTTGAGGATCCTGATATCAATTTTGTTGGAACCGATCATGAGTATGGTGGACAAATTGCAGCAGAACATTTTATCAAATGTGGTTATGAGCGGATGGGATACATACGAGGTGAAGAGGGAAATCTTGTAAGTGAATTACGCCAAATAGGATTTCAGAAAGCCCTTGAAAGCCAGGATATAGACCTGAATACTAATTATATATATCAATTGGAGGCTGGTGAAGGCTGGGACAGTTATAACTCTGGATATGAGATTGGGAAGGACTATTGCTCTCGAGCAGAAAGACCAGAAGCCATTTTTATTTATAACGATCTATCTGCTTTAGGTTTCCAGAAGGCAGTATTAGAGCAAGGGTTAAGTATCCCTGGCGATGTTGCCATCATTGGATTTGATGGAATTAGACGAGGTGTCACAGCGAATGTCCCTCTCACGACCGTCAAACAACCTACAGATCAAATTGGTCGATTAGCATTCGACAACCTGATTAAACTAGTAAATGGTGAAGAGATAGTCACTAGAACAGTTCTAAAACCTGAACTCGTTATCAGAGAATCGTGTGAGGAATCGAAATAAATTCATTATTATTCTCTTGAGAAACAATAATGATTGTACCAGTATGACGTTCCATCATCTTTCATATTATCATAATTGAATTACAGACCAATCAAGTTTTAATTCTCAAAATATATTAAATAATTTAGACCAATATCACTGACCGGGAGCGGGGGAATGCTGTTTCTGTCTGATCATGAGAAGGATATTCACTTGAATGACTTTCTTCATTTCATTAAAACCAAAAACAAAAAGAGAAAATAGATGTTTCTTGTGATGAGGTATATGGTTTGAGACAATTATGCATAGTGACAATTGTTTGCCTTTGCTTCTTCATAATCAACCCTGTTGAGGCTGGAACGACAGGTAAAATATCAGGAACTGTTATAGATGAGCAGACCGGGGAACCTTTGCCGGGCGCAAATGTGATTGTGGAGGGCACTGCCAAGGGTGCAGCCACTGACTTAAATGGAATCTATTTTATCATTAATTTGCCACCGGCTACTTACGTGGTTAGAGCTGAAATGATGGGATTTACACCAACCAGAAAATCTCATGTCAGGGTGGTTCCAGATATGACCACTAAGATTAACTTTCAACTGGTACCGACAACACTTGAGACGCAGAGTGTAACAGTAATTGCCGAAAAGCCCGCCATTAAAAAGGATCTTACTGCTAGTCTTCAATCATTTTCCAGTGAGGATATCGCAGGAGCTCCCATTACAGAAATTGCTGATCTCATGGAAGCACAGTCAGGAATTTCGATTTTCGAGGAAAATGAGCGTGCCAGCGTGATCCGGGACAATCCTGGTGATGGTTTGCATATACGTGGAGGCCGTGAGAACGAGACGGCATTTCTTGTCGATGGTGTACGTGTAGATAATCCCATTTACGGTGGATCCGACTATACTCGTAGTTCAGGGAGTACTGTTACAGAGATGATGACCATCCTGGGGACATTTAATGCTGAATATGGTGGAAAAATGTCTGGAGTTGTAAATCTCGTTACTAAAGAAGGATCTAAAGACTACAACAGTCATGTGAACTTTTCCACCGATAATTTCGGACTATCCGCTTTTAACCGGAATACCTACCGGGGTGATTTGGTCTTGAGTGGACCCGTACCAGCTATAAAGAATCTATATTTTTTTAGCAACATCCAGCTCGCGACAACCGATGGTCGATATTCAGGATACGTCATCCCAGGTTGGACCGACTTCAAAGGACAATTGCCCATTGAGGATGAGGAAATGAATCCCTTGGGGGAAAAGGTATCAGCAGGTTGGCAGGATCAGTGGAGTTCTTTTGTGAAGCTTACACTTGGTTTGACACCTAATTTGAAAATCATGGCTAGTTACTTTCACTCTGAGATCCAAGCAGTAAAATATTATCACGAGTATCGATTTATCCCTAACAATTTACCCTGGAGTGACACCCGGACAGTAGGTATCACTTTGAAAACGACCTATACTTTAAATCCCCGCACATTTGCTGAATTAGCAGTTTCAAAACAAAATATCGATTACTGGATGGGCAGTGCAAAAATGAGGGAACAATCGATGATTTATGGCTCTCGGGCGGAGGATGAGCTCTACGGTTTTAAATACGCAGGATCTAAATCGACTTTTTGGGCTGATACTTCTGAAACCAATCAGCTTGTTTTTACCATTACTAGTCAGATCAGCAATACGCATATGCTAAAGACAGGCTACGACTTTCGCACCATTAATATGTCGCACCTGCTCTGTGATGGCTGGTCTACTCCTATGTATGTTGGCAATCTCTTAGATGAAAATGGGGACGAAGTAATCGACGAAAATGGGAGTTTGGTGACTACATATTACGAGAATAATAAGGCTGACACACATGCCAAGCCAGTGGAAATGTCTGCTTTTATTCAGGACAAAATGGAATTTGAGACCATTGGGATGATACTTGTCGCTGGAATCAGAGGGGAAAGATGGGATATTAATACAAAGTATATGGAGAATCCAAGTGATCCCATCGAAACTAACTTACTTGAGACCAAAGCAAAAACTCGGATCAGCCCGAGACTGGGAGTTTCATACCCCATATCGGATGTGGCAGCTTTTCATTTTGCCTATGGTCATTTCTACCAATTCCCCAGTTACTTAGATCTTCTATCTGGAGTAAATGAAAATGGTCCATATCCAGATCGCTTGAATCTGCAGGAAATTGGACTGGCCGTGTATAATTCAAATATCCAGCCGGAAAAGTCAGTGACATTCGAAGCTGGTGTACAGACGCAGGTTATAGAAAATCTCTCTTTGAATATCACTGCCTTCTATCGTGAGATGGCTGACCTCATTGGTATCAAATACATCATGGATGCAAAAAGCCCGTACAGATTTTTCGACAATCTGGACTTTGGCCAATCCAAAGGATTTGAATTAACCCTCAACAAACGCCTCAGTAGCAATTACTCCATGTTGGTCAATTACACACTTGCCCAAACTATGATCAGCACTTCAACTCCACTTACAGGTGCCCAGATGGTCGGAGCCCCCATAGCCTACAGAACCCACCTTGCTGATTGGGATAGGACACATAATATCGCTTCGATGATATCGATCCGTGGACTGCGGAAATGGAGGTTAGACCTGAAAGGGAAAGCGAAATCAGGAACCCCGTGGACCAAATATGCTGAGTTGGAGAATACAGAACGGAAACCATGGAATTTCAATCTGGATTTGAAGATCAGCAAGAACTTCCATTATTTTGGATTCAACGAAAACTTCTATTTACAAGTCTCCAATTTGACTGATCGCGAAAATATTTACTCCATCTATTCTGAGACCGGTAAATGGGACGATGATGGTGATGCAGCAACTCACCATGTAATGGATGCCAATCCAAGACGCGTTTCTGATGGCCGTAGGGTAAAAATAGGGATAAGAGTATCACTATAGGAACAGGCTGTTTTGCCAGATTTTGATTCAGAATACTAGCTCGAAAGAACCATAAACAGAATGATTAGACTCAAGAAAACCAACTTCGCCTTAATTTTACTCTTACCGTTCGTGTTAGAAGGACAGGAGCGTTTAGAAAATGAACATTGGGGAGTATTTGGAGTTGGGAAACTCGTGACGAATATGTCCAATACTAATAATATTGGGAATGGACAATTACGTTGGACTGAATTACATAAATATCCCGCATTCGAGTACCCGTATAATCCTGATCCAGATGCACGACACACTGAATATGCCGTAGGTGTTTCTTTTCACGTGGGTGGGCATTCAAAGGCCAGGGGTCCCAAATGGAATGCGCCCGAAAAAGATGTGGATTCAACGAATTGCATGGCAGAGAGCGGGGATCAGGGACACTACAGTTATTATAAAGGCTTTCATTTTGACGGATTTTCTGAATATGGAGCGACCGATTATACCGCACCTATCCCGCTGAGTAATGATGATAGTGGATGGCCGAATTCCTGGCCCAGTGATTACCCGACAACTGATCCTGTTCTAGAT
>JABMOW010000142.1 GCA_013204025.1 Fidelibacterota bacterium
ATGCTCACGATTCCTAAAAATCCATAGCATTAATTCTTCATAAACATCCAGTGAGGGATATGCTACCATTTGCTCGCCCTCCTGACTAATGTAGTACCCATCCATCTTCAGCGATGACCATGGTTTGGGGCACAAACAGGTATCGAACGGAAGATCACATTCAGGGCAGATATGCTTGCCACTTTGTTTGTCTCTGTCCATTTGATCTGGATTTTGAACGATGATTTTGTGATTGGCAAGTAGGTGATAGTTTTTTGTCATGGCTTACTCCATAATTATGTTTGGATTTGGTTTTCTTCATCGAGCTATCAGTGTTGATAACTCCTTCACTTTCACCATACATCCAACATTTTCAGCCGTAACAATGACTTTTATGGGAAATTAAAGTCATTCTGAGATCGAATATTGTAGATTCGATAAAAGAGAATAAGTATCCTCATGTTCTAGGAATATCACTCTCACTTGAAAAATTCTTGTTATAAGGAATAAAACAAACCTGTTATTTGGGTTCTGCGTGTACTCCAGAGAAGGATTGAGCCATTGGCCATGGATTATGAGTCCGTGATCATGTGTTGTTATTATTGGACTTGCGAGAGGGGTGTGACTGGAAAGTGACCAGTGTAAAAAAGCCCCTGAGTTTTTAGGTCAGGGGCTTATAAGCTGCGTTTAGTGACCACCAGTTATTGCAAAAATAGCATTTTGATTGTCTTGCTAAATGATCCAGCACTTAATCGACAAAAATACAGACCTGTGCTCACTTGATTTCCTGCTTGATCAATTCCGTTCCATTGCACATGGTAATTGCCTGCTGGTTGTGGTGCATCTTGAAGTGTCATGACCTCTTGACCTCGCACATCATATATGGTGAGATTGACCACAGATTGTTCTGGAAGATCATAGCTGATAGTAGTGGTTGGATTGAAGGGGTTGGGGTAGTTTCCATTAATCACAAATCCATCTGGGATATTCCACGAGTCTTGTGATGTGATGATACCCAGCAGGTTTGCGAAAGTATAGTGATTCCCATAAATTGAAGGATCGAGTACCCCATTGACATTGGGTGTGGGTGAGCCAAATGAAAATTCAGCCTCAACAAAATATTCTGTATTTTCAGAGGCATCCCATAACACCAGTTCAATAGGATTCCCCTCGATGAATCCCGGATATTCAATATTGCTATTCTCACAATCTGCAACACTACCAAAGATCGGGATCATTAAGGATTCACCGTTCCATACACCAGCACCAACCAAAACCTCTCCTTGCTCACTGTCTTCACAATTTCCCAATCCAGGTATTCCATATGAGTCTAGAATGCCAATCTCATCTCCAATATCACCGGCCTCAATTGATTCGATGATGATATAATTGATTATTCCGAGACCCGTTTCTGAGTTGAAATCGAGGTAATCTAAATAATGGCCATTGAGGATCTCTGTGAAATGTGACAAATCACCTGTCGTGATCTCTGGAGGCATACCGAAGTCAATACCAGCGATGGTTTCCCCTTCAATCACATTGACAAAAGTTGCCAGGTCAATTGACTGAACATCATCAAAGAACTCAAAATATTCAATGATGAAAAGGGAATCACCTTCCCAGCCCATAAAATCTGTACTCAATTGCCAACAACCCACAATATACTGGCCTTCAGGCGCGGACGCAGTAAACGTCCCATCTGTGCCAGTCGTGGTTTGAACCCATATACCATTTTCTGATAGCGGTATCAACTCAAGATAATAGTCAGCAAGTGGAGCGCCTGTGACATCGCTGTAAACAAGTCCGGTAATTGTCCCAGCTCCTGGCAGAGGTGATAGCGGAACATTAATAATTAAGTCACCAGCGATTGAAATAATGTCAAAATGTGATTGATATCCTAAAAGGCTCCAGACTTGGAAAAAATAAGTCCCTTCAGATAAACTATCTATTTCATAGTAACCCTCATTATCACACATGGCAAAATACATTGATTCCGTTGAATCAATGGGATCCCAATCTTGATTCATGAGTTGGACAAATGCCTCTGGTATCCCAATGTTGGTATCGTTGTCATAAACCTGTCCGCTGAGAGAAGCAGCCCGAAGACCTACACTCAAAAGAATTAATGCTGTTGTTGCTAGTATTATTTTTTTCATTTGGGTCACTTCTTCTTCCAGTCTGCATGGGAGAAAACTCTCCTCCCACACAGACAACGGAGTTTTTTAGTTATTTAGTTAACAACATCCTTTGAGTCATTGTTCCACTCTCGGATATGAGCGAGTAAAAGTATACCCCACTCGAGGCTTGTGATCCGTTCGTATAAAAACCATCCCAGCTCACTGTATGATGACCCGCTGAATAATGATTATTGGTCAGTTCAGCAATCTGATTACCCTGGATATCATGAACCACAACACGAACATTCTGGGATTCGGGAATTGTGAAGGCGATGGTCGTACTGGGATTGAAGGGATTGGGGTAATTCCGATCCAAACTCAGAGTAGACGGACTCTGCAGATCATCAATGGCAAGAGTTGCAGAGACTTGCAGGCTTACAACAGATATCATACCTTTCTGCTCGAAAACCTGAGAGGTTTCGCTATAACCATCAGAAGCTGCAGTCAGATTATAAACAGATCCAACTTCAAGATTATCGATTGAATAGGCTCCATCTGAGTTGGTAATTGCAGATCCAACAAGGTTTCCATCCTGATCATGTAAAGCGATCTCAACATTGGCCAGAGTTTGATCCGTATTGTTAGAAATAACTCCACTGACCATGGCCGTTAGTACGGCATCTCCACCAGCAGGAATCCCGAAATTGATATTCTGGGTTTCTGCACCTTCACCAACCGTAACAATGATCGCATCCTCAATGAAAGCTGCATCATCATAATACTCGAAATAATAGAAGCAGCTATCGCTGCCAGGATTGCCATCCCAATTGTTGGCCATGCAGACGGCATAATAATCACCTGCTGGAACTAATAGTTCATAATGACCGGCATCATCAGTCATAGCCCAACCCATTTGATAGCTCGAACCACCAACTTCCACCAGCCAGATCCAGGCTGAAGCAGGACCGCCGACTTCATCATAGCTGATGTCGCCAGAAATAGTGCCACAACCTGGCAGGGGGGTGAGTGCAATATTGAATTGAGTGACACCTTCTATGGTTACTGTTTCAAAATAGTATTCAAATCCTGAAACTTGAATCCATATGGCCACATTCCCCAATACCAGATTTGTAAGACTAAAATTGCCCTCCTCATCTGAAAAAGTTTCCCAAAAGCCAGCACCAGAAGGGTCTGCACCAATGCCCAAGACCACGATATTTGCATTTGCAATCGGCTCATCTGTTTCACTATTCGTAATGGTCCCATATAACTCACCGTCATAGCTGATAGCAGTGAGTGAAAAATCTAGTGTCAGACTTTGGCCATCAACCAGGGAGATGCTTTCATCGGACTCCACGTATCCCTGGGCTGAAGCGGTAAGCGTATAATTTCCATCTGCCAGGTTCTCAAACAGATAGGTCCCTTCCTCGCTTGTGCTGGTCGTCAGCCAATAGAAACCTGATGAGTCACTTTCACCTATAAGTGTGATCCATGCATATTCAATTGGTTGACCAGAATTTGAATCACCCACTGTACCGGTAAGTGTACCTTCTCCTCCTAAACCAGGCAGAGGTGTGAGTGCAATATTGAATTGAGTGACACCTTCAATGGTTACTGTTTCAAAAAAGTCTTCAAATCCTGGAAGTTGGATCCATATGATCGCATCCCCAGAGACTAGATTTGTAAGACTATAATTGCCGTCCTCATCTGAAAAAGTATCCCAAAAGTCTCCGCCAGGGCCAGAAGTATCCGCTGCACCCATTCCCATAACCATGATGCTTGCATCTACGATCGGCTCACTTGTTTCACCATTAGTAAGGGTCCCATAAAGCTCACCATCATAGCTAAAAGCTGTGAGTGAAAAATCTATTGTCAGATTTTGGCCTTCAACCAGGGATATACTTTCATAGGACTCTTGGTAACCTTGAGCTGTAGCCATAATAGCATAATTTCCACCTGCCAGGCTCTCGAACTGGTAGTTCCCTTGTTCGTTTGTGATGGTCGCCATCCAAAAGACACCTGATGAGTCATTTTCACTAATAAGTGAGATGAAAGCTCCTTCAATTGGTTCACCTGAATCTGAATCACCTACTGTGCCAGAAAGAGTATATTCTCCTTCTGGTGGCACTCCATCGCCCTGCAGTGATATATCAAGGTTCATATCTCCGCTTATATATATCGCTGGGTTGGTATAAAACTGAAATCCAGTTGCATATACTGTGAGACCAAATGATCCATCATTCTCAGTACTAAAGCTGTAATAACCGGTTTCGTCGGATATTACCTCTAACCAGACAAAACTGGAGGAATCTTGACCACCTGGATCAGAACCAAACAGGTTGAGGGTTGCCCCTTCGATAGGTTGTCCCGTATCTATATCACTCACAACACCATTAAGACTTGCTCCCAAGCTCATGCTTGCCATGAGAGTCAATAATGTTATTATTAGTATCCTTGTTTTCATTTTGTTAACCTTTCTTATTAAGTTGTTCATCAACATACAATCACTGTTCCGGAGTTGATTGATTTCTACTTTCATAGCAGTTCTTCTAAGCACCTTTTGATTTTCTGAGGGCTTTAATTTTTGCTGCAGCACTGGAATAGCTAATGTCCAGCCTTAATGCCAGTTGCTTAATGTTTCGATCGGATTGCCCATAAACCCGGTCAATAAATTCAATTTCGAATTCTTGATTCATAGTCTTCCAGGATAAGTTTTTGTGCGCATGAATAAATTTTTGAATAAGATTGAAGCTTTCATCTTGCTCCGCTGACTTTACACGATCCAAAACGGTAAATATTGATCGTTCACTCAACCCGAGTCGTTTTGCGGCATTTCTTTTTGATCCATACTTTTCAATTGCTACTTCAAGCAAGGCACCTTGGAAGAGATCCTTAGCCTCATGGAGCGATTTATTGATCAATTTTTCCCAATCGAGTGATTCAGATGAGTTATCGAATAGCCGTAAATGGGAATGCTTTTCATAGAAGTTATGATAGCCTTTGATTGCTCGTAAGGTATCTCCAACACAGGGGAAGTGGTTTTCTACCATGTTCATTGCCGCTTTGAAGCCCTGCTCATGAAAAAATCCACTCAATTCCAGATTGCCAAGATCATCATGAATCAAGCCCATATAGTAACTCAAACCGGTAATGCGATGGTAGGTCCCGTTTTCTGTTGCCAGGGTGAGGGCTTTGGTAAAATTATTCAAAGCTTTGTCTTGATTTCCGGTTTTCAACTCAATAAAACCGACATTGGATAAAGCGATGCATTGAACATAATAATTTGCCGAACTTGCAGCGACCTCTGTCAGCTTAGCAAGAGCTTCCTCGCTTTTTCCCATATGATGATAAAGCATGGCGATATCATGTTCTATTGAAGTTGCTATGTGGGTGAAATTATGAGTGAGGGCTGTCTCAATGCCACTAACATAATACTGCATAGCAGTGGTAAAGTCTTGTTGGCGTCTGTAGGCATTGCCAATGGCTTTCAGATGATTCGCTACTGCCGTAGGATCATTTGATTCGCGAAAATATCTGAGTGAGCTTTCTAAATCTGAAATTATATTGGTCTGCCCAAGTCGCATCAGATTTTCAAGATGCCTGAAATGAGCGTACTTCTGCATCGTTTCAGAATGAGTTAGGCTGGGAATATTTTCTAGCAATACCTGGGAGAATTCAATATTTCCAGTGATACTGAGTAAGATTGCCATTTCCATTGAGATATACGCATGGGCATCACTGGATGGGATATCTTTAATGAGTGAGTACGCATGCCCCAACGCATTGGCTGTTTTTTGAAGATTACCTAAACCTTTATAATAGCGACTAATTCCAGTATAAATGAGTGCTCTGATCGTAGGATCAAATTGCTCTTCTAACAAAAGGTCAAGGTTGATTTTGGTATCGGGGAGATCTGCGAGCTCTAATCTGGACATCTCGTGGACAAACTCAACCCAGCGTATATCATCAGATATTTTTTGTTTATCCTGATCTATCTCGGGCATTGTGACCAGCGAAAAGAGTCGGGGCGGAGCTATTAGATTCGTTTTCATTTCAGCCGTATGATAATACGGGAAAATGTCACAAGCAAGTAAATTTCTAAAATATTGCAGATAATTCTATAATTATGCAGATTACATTCAGTCTTGTACAACTCTGCAACAAACGCAGCACTCACGAAATGTCAAACTGCTCAGCGAACCTTCAATGAAACTGGATTGGCTAGCTAGATAAATTCGTACCACGCAATAGGAGCAAAAAAGTCCACCAATGGCGGACTTCCTTATTTCTGTGGCCAAGGACGGAATTGAACCGCCGACACGGGGATTTTCAGTAGTATGCAGACCGTTATACAGCAGGGGTTAGCGGGCTTTAGTTGCTAAAAAGTTGCTGCCGGGTTTGAATACCCTACAGATCCCTCTTTGTTCATATGCTTGAATTGAAATGAAGATTCAAAGAATCTGATGTTACTGAATCCTACCTGTTTGGTGCTATACTATTTTCTTTCATATGTCCTACATACGGGAGGGCTGATAGATTGCATTAATGAGAGTAATATTGTCTTGTATATTAAAAGAAAATCCTGCATGGTGTTGGGCGCTAATAATTACACTCAATTTGGCACAATTATAGGGGAGTAAGCAGCATTGAAATCACTTATCATCGTTTTGATACTAGTGTCATTAAATTCAAGAGTATTATCAAATGATCTTGATGCATCTGAGTTAATTGATAGCAGTAGCTTTATTTTAGAAGCAGATCAAGCAAAGCAAACCAAGAATGTTGCTTTAGTACCAGAACTTCCAGTTAATTCCAAAGGATTGTCTTTGGGTTTCCTTCAGGATCGAAAAGTTTCGATCGCATATTTTGGTGATTTTATTACCCATCCTGGTCTTATGATTGGGACTCAAAATGATCTCCGTATAAAATCTCGTCATCAGATGTACTACACTCTTAATACTGGTATCTATACACATCGCAAAAATCACAATGCGTTTATACTATCATCTGAAATAGCTAATCGCCTCTCAACAAAGAAGGGCTTGTTTGGAGAATTATTGCTAGGTGGGGGATTTTTACATACCTGGCCTCAAGGTGATGTTTACATCCGCGAGGATGATGGTGGGGTAAAAAAATCAAGGGGCTGGGGGCATCCCCATTTGATAGTATCCAGCTCTTTAGGTATGGGCTGGCAGTCCCCTAAAGAAAATTCACGCGCATACTTCCTACGAATTGTTGCCTTTGGAGAATACCCGTATAATGGCATTCTGTTGCCACATCTTGGTCTGCATACAGGTGTGGTATTCAATTTGAAAGGAGACAATAAGTGAAAAATCTAACGACGACTGCTTTCATGGTTCTTGTAATCCTGCTTTCGGCTTGTTCAGAATATATATCAGAGGGTGACCACTTTTTTATCCGTTCAAAAGGTGCTGATATGCCAGCCATTGTGAGTGGCGACATTGACTCAGATGTCTTTATCATTTTTC
>JABMOW010000008.1 GCA_013204025.1 Fidelibacterota bacterium
ATTATATACTCCGACTATTTTCTTGTATACTTTTACGTCACTATTTTTTTAATCTCCGTCGTGAAGTCAGCGTACTGTTAATCCGTTGACGAAAAAAATACCGTCCAATTACCGTCAAGTCACATTTATTCTCGACGGAAACACTGCGTACTTCAAAGCCGCTGTGTGGCAGTGATGTCACAGGTGTGTTCGATTCGCACACGCTTCCGCTATAAAATTGTGTTCCCTGCCCGATCGCAGGTGGGGATTCGCACATTCTTCCGCAAATCTCCTGCAATACATCGTGTTACTATAAATTAATTACAATCTATCCCAGTTAACTTCTGATAATTCTACCAACACAAAGATATATTAAAAAAATAAATATCGAAAGGTTGTAATTATCTCTGGACATAAGTAACTACAATATTTTAAATTATTAACAATCTACAACAAAAATACTAATATAAAAGGAATATCATGAGAAGGATTCTATCATTAATTATAGTTTTGTACTTCTTAATAATCAGTGGTTGTGCCAAGGTTGCTTGGATGACCATTGACCCCATACAGCTAGCCTCAACTGAGTTCTCTGAACACCCTGAAATCCATGCATATATTTTGCATAAACAAATGGATGTTTGGGCTTTTGGGAGGAAAGTTAGCGAGGTATCACCTTCACGGAAAGTAATTTACGAATTCAAGGAACAGCGAAAAATCTATTCCAATGAAGGGATGAAATATGCGACAATTAATATTCGTGATTTTAAAAGATCAAGTTTCTTGAAAATTGTTGCCAGAACTATTCATCCGGATGGATCAATAACTGAGTTAGATCAAAAAAATATTTATGATAAAAAAATTGACGACCTAAAATTTAAATCTTTCACGTTCCCGGATGTGACACCAGGTTCAATTCTGGAATATCAATATAATTACGAAACAGAAAGTATTGTCATAATCAAACCTTTTAGATTTCAAGAATCAGTTCCATTAGCGCATGTTGAATATAATTTTCACAGTGCCAGAGGATTGGACTATCTGCTTTCATATCGTAATAAACCAAGTTATATTGATTTGGAAAATACTACATTGAAGCTTGCAATAGGAAATTTTAATGTTCTGTCTTTAAAAGGAGATGATGTACCCATGATAAAGGATGAATTCCTTGGTGCGAGTCTTGAAAGAAACGCCATGGAGGTATTAGCGGTATTAGCAAGGTTTAGTACAGAGTACGTAATTGATAGTTGGTCCGATATGATTCCCTATATAAATTACAAAGATGAGATAAAAAAAATACCGGAAACAACTCAAATACTGAATGACGCTGGTGTTGGCGAGAATCAAAGTGTAAAGGTGCTCGAAACTTTATTGAAATGGGTTCAGGATAATATTGAGTTTAATAATACAAGAGGATTGAATTTTTCACCCAAATCCAGTGATAAGACACTTATAGATCGGATTGGAGATAACGAAGATTTAGCTGTATTATTAATGGGTATGCTACAAGAAGTTGGTATTCGAGTTTACCCGGTGCTTACCAGATTTTATACAAAAGGAGAACCTGTTTCTTCCTTTCCGTATCCGTATCAATTTGACCATGTACTAATACTTGCCGAGGTGGGATTTGATAAATATTATCTTGACCCTTCCGTCTCCTTTTCTAAAATAAATGAACCGTACTGGAAATCGCAGGATGTAGCGGGTGTGGTGTTAAAAAGAAAAGAAATTGAGTTTGTCCAAACTCCGAGATCAAATTATTTGGATAACAGCGAAGTTAGCAGTCATCGGATCAGTGGTATTGATCAAAATCGAATTGATGTTCAATCTGAAATTCAGTTTTCAGGTGTTAGATTAGATTATCCAAATACTTTTAAGCAAAATGATAGTGACAGACAAAAAGAAAGAATTAACAATTATATTCAGAATGATCTGACAAATGCAGTTGTTGATACATTTAGCATCGGAGACGAATCATTATCAATTTCTTATCATGCTGACAATTATTCAATGAAAACAAAGGATCGGATTATTATCAATCCAAACATATTCAGACGTCAAGATACATCAGTTATTTGGGATGATGAACGGTTTTCAAATTTCTATTATTCATATCCCTTATTAACCAAGGATACCTACATTCTTCCAATTCCAGAGGGTTATGAGATTGAAAGTAAACCCTCCGATTATATTTATGAGAATGAAAATTCCGGACTATATTTTTACAGTGCGTCAAAAGTAAGCCATAACTCAATCATTGTTACAAGAGAAAAAAACATAAGAAAGAGAGTTATATCTCGCGAATTGTACAAAGCTGTGAATGATTATTATTCCTTGATTATGGCATCAGATGATGAAGAATTTATTTTTAAACGAATTATAGAATGATTTTTATGCTTAAAATAAAAAAGATTTATTCAATTTTTGTGTTGATAGGGTTTTTGACTGCGGCAGTTCCTCAATGGATGAACCCGTATTTTGAATATGATTCAGAATCGAAAGACTCCCGTTACTTATTTGAGAGTGTCGATATAGAATATGATAACGCTAATCAGAGTGTATCAACCAATCGTACTATAATTTATCTGGGCAATCAACATGATATTGATAATAAAATTCCGTATTCATTCTATTTTGATAACACGTCAAAACTAAAAAATATTGAGATATTTTATAAAATACCAGGTAAAAAAGTAGCGCGTGTTAAGCAAAAGGAATTGAAAGAATCGGAAGGGATAGGTATTGAGTTATATTCCGATCATAAGTTCTTGACTTGGTATCCAAATTTCTTGGTTCCGGGGAGTGTTGTGGGAATCGGATATACACGTATTGATTTCGCTCCACAATATGTTTTGTGGATACCAATCCAGGATACATATCCAATTGATCTTCTGGAGATCGATTTTCATTATCCCGAAGAGTGGTATTCTGTCTTCACTCTGTTGAACGATGTAATCAATACTGGCTTGCCTTCAGAAATTCCACTCACTCAACTTGGTAGGCTTACTATTGAACTTAGAAATGTACCAAAGTTAAAACCTTTCGAAATCAGACGATTACCGAAGAACGATCGACCAATATTATATTGCCAATTGGGAGTGAATTTGGATAATAGCCATCCCAAAAAAGCACATGAAAACTGGGGGACTCTGGGTGCTGCTTTTTATAAACATTACTATGCGGAAAAAATTGAGTATCATCCCGGTATTGATTCACTTGTTACAGAGTTGACTTCCGGTATGAATTCTGATTATGTTAAAATCAATTCAATCACACAGTGGGTTCAAAAGAATATCAGGTATGTTGCAGTGGAAATTGGTGATGGGGGATTTCGACCTTATCCTGCAGATCAAACATTTTATAATAAATACGGCGATTGCAAAGACAAAGCTAATCTACTTAATACCATGTTAGCATACGTAGGAATTAATGCATTGCCGGTGTTAATTCATACCCGCGGTAATTGGCTTGTAGAAAAGCAATTTCCAGGAAATCAGTTCAATCATGCGATAACTGCAATAGAAATAAAAGATGAGGATGAGGTTTCTAAACTTAATTCTATTGAAATTGTGAACAGAAAATACGTTCTGTTTGATCCCACTAATCCGATTGTACCATTCGGTCAACTTCCCGAATATGACGAGGGAGTGAGAGTATTGGTTTTAGAAAGTGAAAGTGGTCATCTGATTGAATCCACTTCGAGGTCCTTCAACGACAATCAATATAAAACTAAAATTACATATGATCTTAAAGAAAGTGGCGAAATTTCAGGTGAGCTTTATGGCGAATATGTGGGGCAATCTGCTTATGATTTGATCAGAACTCTTAAAGAAGAGGGATCATTCAAGGAAATTGCGAAGGGATTCATTTTGCCCTATTTCTCTGGGAGTACAATTAATGTATATGATATTGAACAGTCCGACAGTGCGCCGGATACAGTAAAATTTAATATCAGTTTTGAAGTCCCTGTGAACGGTAAATACCTTAAAAAAGTAATTCCATTTGAGATTAATCAATACAGTACCAATTTGAGCACATATGATGAAGACAAAGCAAGTAATGTATATTTTGATAGTCCATACCATAGTCTTGACTCAGTCATCGTTAATTTAGATGATAATGTTAAAATTGTTGAATTACCGGAAAATATTCATTACGTCAATGATTTAGGTGAATATCACGCGGAATTTACTTCAAATGGCAATAATTGTATAATGGCCACCCAATTCTCAATATTTAATCGATTTATCCCAAAAGAAAAGTACTCACAGCTTAGAGAGTTATATGATATTAGATATTCTGGAGAAAAGTCCATTCTATTCTTGGAAAATAATTGATTAGAACTCGAACTGGTATCGAATATCTTACTAGTTAGGCTCTTCACATTGTATAGTAAAAAGTTCTGCTAACGAATGTTGTAAGTAACTCGTACTTATTATATGAAGTTGGTGCAAAATTAAAAAATGACTAGGAGGTGTGTGATTATAAAATACATGACATTAATTACTCTGATTTCGATGGTTTTCAGCAGTGCCCCGGATTCACTCAAACTATCCGTAATTACCACTCCTGCGGAGACTGATGTGATAATCAATTATAATTCTGTTGGAAAATCTCCCCTGTTTTCAGAGATGATATATTTCCAAAATCTTTTTTTAATCGAATTAAAAAAGGATGGTTATATTCCACTCCGCTTTCCCCTTGATGAACCATATGGATCCTACACACTGGACTGTAATATGGTTAGTATTGCTGAGTCCGAACGCATACAGAAAAGAATAGACAAATTACTATTTCAGCGGTACCGAGATCCCATGCTGATCAGTGCTATGGTGGCGTTGATTGGTGGAGGAGCTCTCAATAATGTAGTACGCAATGAATGGAAGAGTTACAGTTACCTCAGAAACAACGGATATCATCCATCCAAAGATAAAATTGAGAAATACGTAAAAAGATCGGAAGCATTAATATACTCGATGTCATTTTTTGTATCAGTTCCGGTACTGACAAATTACAGACACATTAGGTCAAAGGAAAAAATTCCGGAGTATCAATTTCAACACGATTATTTAAAAAATCGAACCCGACATCAAAATGCACCCTATAATTTCATGGTTTGTTTTGTAGGAGGGAGTACATTACAGTTATTGTCTAATACGCTAAAATCCAGAGAAAGTACTGCAATTTGGCAGGAGGATTTTCCTGACCTAAAATTGTCTGACTCTTTTGAATTTACAGCCAATACGCTTTACATATACGGAGCGATGGAACTAATAAACTGGATTTTATTGAAAAAGCATAAGCCCACAATTAACAAATACGTTCAAATCAGATTGAATAACTAGAGTGATAGTTCTACTATAATTACCCAATATGAGAAAATCAGTGATAATTCATAATTATAAAAAGATTATTCTGGTGTCTGTATTCATCAGTTTAAGTGTTATGGGTGAGAATACAGACTCTATTCTTACCCAGAACCTCTATTCACATGTCCAATTCTTATCAAATACTCCCGGTTACCGAAATCATTTAAATATCCATTCCTTAAACATTGCAGCCGGGTACATTGATTCTGTGTTATCTATGTTCAGTCATCGTGTTGAAATTCAATCGTTTACTGTAGATAGCTTATCGTACCAGAATATTATTTGTTCTTTTGGGCCGGAGGCTGGAGAGAGAATTATTGTCGGTGCTCACTATGACGTATGTTATTTTCAATCAGGAGCTGATGACAACGCAAGCGGGGTTGCCGGACTTTTAGAATTAGCCCGTCTTCTATCCGAAAATACGACAGAATTAGAATGCAGAATCGATTTGGTCGCCTATTCACTGGAAGAACCTCCCAATTTTAAACGCGAGAGCATGGGAAGTTACGTCCATGCAAAAAGTCTGTATGATTCTAAAGTGGATATCAAATTGATGATCAGCCTGGATATGATTGGGTACTTCAACGAAAATCCCAATACACAGCATTTTCCGATAGGATTAATGAAATTATTTTACCCTGATAAAGCAAATTTCATCGCTGTGATAAGTAATTATCAAAATTATTTTTCCGGGGTAAAAGTGAAGCGATTGTTGAGTAATAATTCCTCGATAAAAGTATGTCAGTTTAGCGGTCCATCTATTTTGGAAGGGATTGATTTTTCTGATCATTTAAACTTTTGGAAATTTGGGTACGACGCGGTTTTTATTTCAGACACGGCTTTTTACAGAAACCAAAATTATCACAAAAAGACTGATACCATTGAAACCCTAAATTTTGAATTACTGTCGGAATTAGTAAAAGGGATACATCTTACAATCAAACAATTGTAATGAAAATCAACCAAAACCCGACTTTAGAGAAGTTCATTCCTATCTGTTTAATCCATAACTTTGGAGGTTAACATGTTTGTTCAACGAATCTTTACAATTATAGTTCTCATTTCAACTGTATGGACACAATTCAACTGGCAGGATGGTGGTGTCCCTGTTCAAACCTATTGGGGTAAAGAGTGGTTCGAAGCAGCTGTTTTGAGTGGAGATGATTTGATTATAGCCTGGTCTGATTCTCAAATGGGCAGCCCCGACGTATATGCACAGAAATTTGACTCTGATGGAAATCCATATTGGGATGATGGTGGTATTCCAATTTTCATAGGTGAAGGCACTCAACGTGATGTAAAAATGATAACGGACAACAACGGAGGTGCATATATTTTCTGGGCAGAACCTAATTATGACGGCTGTGCAGAAATAATGGTACAACATATGAATTCTGATGGTGGATTATTGTGGGAACTTGACGGTATTTCTCTTGGGTTGTCGTACTCGGAATCATTTGCTCTGGATACGAGATACAAAGTCATCAGTGACAATAATGGCGGAGTATTTTTTTATTATTATGATTGTGATTCTGGTAATTCAATTATTTATCTAAACGAAACAGGTATTTACACCACACCAGAAGAATTCCAATTTCCTTTTAGTAATTATATAGATATTAAGATTGCTAGCGATTACAATGGCGCTTTGATTTGTGTTTTTCGCTTGATGGAAGGTATTTATGCAATGAAATTTAATCATTCAGGCGAACCATTATGGGGGACTACCGATGGAATTGTACAGATATATGATAGTGGAGGAATTATGCCAAATTTTAGTACTGCCATACTAGAAGACTCGTCAATAGCAATTGCATATGTACTTCAAAATTCAGATGATAACCTACAGGGATTATATTTACAAATTATTAATCAATATGGAGGCCTAGAGTTTGAAGAGGGTGGGATTCCAATTCGGTTAGATCAAGATTTCGATTCTCCAATCAGTCTTATCGCAGATGGAAATAATGTGTATGCAATTTGGACTGAATATCCCGAAGAATTCAGGATGCAACACATTTCAAGTGATGGCTGGTTAAATCTTCAAAATGATGGGTTAATTATTCCGGGTATAAATAATTATCATGTTTTGGATGTAGTTTCTGATCTGAATGGTGCTTTAAATATCCTTGTAAATTATAATAACTTAGATAATTTAATTTTGCAGAAATATGATCCATCAGCAGGATTCACATTTGGGGAGTTTGGTTTAGATTTACTACCATCAGTTTCAGACATATCAAACGGGAAAATATTATCTGGATCTCAGGAAAGTCTATGGGTGATGGTTAATCAACCTTCAGATTCACAAAATAATTTATTTGCACAAAAAATAGTAAACGATGCTCCATTTTTTGAAGAGGAGGGTATAACGCTTTACCAGTCCAATTCATTTCTAAGTGCAGATAATCTATCTTCGATTCAATTGGATAGCGACAGTTATTTGTTATATTGGGAAGATGTGTTAAATACAGAAATTGCCGGTCGAATTGTAAATAATGGATATGTATCAGACTTAATTTCCTTGACCACGCATCCATCGCATCATCCAACGATAATTCAGGTTGAGGATCATTATTTCATGAGTTATATAAAAATTGGTGTGTGGGGTGAATATCAGGCTGCATTCATCATGTTTGATAATTCTCTCGTACCTATAACAGACCCGGAAGGATTTGTAATTAGTAATTCTAATAATTCGAATATTTCAATGCCGATATCAAATAGTTGTACCAATAATAACAGAGATGTATTTGTGACGTATTCGGTACAAGATTTGGTTGGTTCGTCCGGATTAAATATATTTATACAAAAAATAAACGATTTAGGTTTACCAGAATGGGTGGAAGGAGGTATACTATTGACGGATAACGATTACACTGACGAAATAGTTCAACATGTTTCGTCAAATCCGAATTCAGGTGCGGTTGTGTTTTGGTCCACCAATAGTTTTGGAAGTAAAAGTTTATTCGTCACATCATTAGATGAAGATGGTGATTTTATTACCGAATGGGGAAATGAACCGGTAGCTTTGGATACTTCGGGTAATTTTCGTCGAGCATGGTTCCAAGAAGGAACAGATGGTATCCTCGTTACGTGGACACAAGAAAATGAGCTAGAATGGAAAATATTAGCACGATTTATAAGGTACAATGGTGAGTTAGTGCCCGCCACCAACGAAATAGAGGTTTTTAATAGTAATAGTTCTTTTAGGAGCAGTTTAGGATCGGTTCTTTTACAACAGGGAAACTCCCTTAATGCCGATATTTGCGGGCAGATATTTAATGGCACAAAATATGATCTTCAATGTCGCAAAATCAATATTTTAAATGGCGAAATGTCAGAGATACAAATTATATCGAATAGTTCGAACGGAGATTATAATGATTTAGATGTTGAATTAGGTAGCAACCAGGAGCTAATGATTTCATGGGTTGAAAGTGACTCGCCAATGTGGGACAATCATGAGTTAAAATATCAGGAATTTACTGAATTCCCAGGTCCTTCAGTGTTTCGTTTTGGAGGTGTGACAGTGAGTAATAATTTTTTTGATTTTGATCATATCGGGATTCTTCCCAATTCCAGCGAAGATAATTCAGCATTGATCTACTGGTTAGACGGTCGGCATAGCATTAATTTAGAATATTCTAGTGTCTATGTTCAATCCAGGACAGTTTTAGACAATAGTTGCAGCGATGTAGTGGGAGACATAAACCGAGATAATATTCTTGATGTCCTTGATCTGATTATAATCCTAAATATGATCATAAATGAAGAATCTTTCGAATATTGCCCATTCATTATTTCTGATGCAAATGGAGATGATATTGTTGATATTCTTGATATTGTTCTCTTAGTGAGTTATATAATGGAAGAGTAATAATTGACTGTTAGAGTCTCAACTAATGCTGTGAAGCAGTTAAGTAATCCCCACATTTGTAAGCTCGTCGATCGCACGCGCTCCTGCTTAAAAAGTAAATCTAATGGTGATCCTGGAAATTATATCACCAAATACTCGTTAATCTATTTTAATAATGTTAGGTTGATATTCTCAACGAATCATATTCATAGTCTGTACTGAATTCATACTCAAATCTTCCCAGTTAATGACCCATGAACCCCGGATAATTATCCAGACCTTTTCGCTTTTAAGACGTGAGGATCAGAGGGTAATTTTACCGTCTGATTTGACGAAATAATTATCAAATTAATCAGGTAAATAAAATGATACTTTTTATACACAGCGTAAATGTACTGTTGCCATTGATATATGGTGTTGCTTTGGGAATGTATGCATGGCATTTTTTCCAAAACACTTCCAAAATTGGTGAATATGCCTCTCGGGCTTTATTGACTGCAATCGTTCTGCATTTAGTCTATCTGGTCAGTCAAGGGGTTCACTTCAGGATATTTCCTGTTGCAACCATATTTGCATCCATGTCCATGTTTGCCTTGAACATATCCGTTATTTATTTAATTATTGAAAGAATCTCCAAAGATAGAAAAACCGGTATTTTCTTTCTGATCATCATTTTCTGTTTTCAGTTATGTTCTTCGATGCTGATTACATTCGAATCCCCCACAAACAGCATTTTATCAAATTCCATGTTTGGGATTCATACAACTCTCACCCTATTTGGTGTATCCGCATTGGCCATTTCTGCGTTGTACTCGATAATGTATTTGATGCTGGCAAAAGAGATCAAACGTCATCGTTTTGGACTAATTTACGACGGCCTTCCCGCATTGGAAACTTTGGAAAACATGTCCCGTTACGCAACAGGTGCTGGGATTATTTTTCTGGGTGCGGGGCTTTTTACTGGACATCTATGGAGCTATAAAGTACTTGGCTATTTTTTCAAATATGACGTGAAGATCATTGCAAGTGATGTTGCGTGGTTCTTTTACTTATTTGGATGGATTCTTGTAAAAATTCGTCATCTGCATGGATTGAAGATGAGCCGTGTTGCCATCGGCGGATTTTTAGCATTTATCATTATTTTGTTCGTCGCCAATTTTGTCGATACCACCTTTCACAGTTTTATTTAATGTCCGACACAATTATAGCGGTTTCCTACAATTACCAGAATACACCTGTTGAGCTGAGAGACAAGGTGGCTTTATCCGATGATGAGGCAAAACAATTCATCCGTGCAGCGATGGAAGGACAGGGCGAGATTAAGGAATTGGCCATCATATCCACCTGCAATCGAACGGAAATCTATGCAGTACTGCGTGAACCCGGTCATTTCTTCGATTGGGTCACTGACCAGTATCAACACCTCAAACAAGTTAATCTGAAAACGGAATCCGCAGACCCCACAATTTTGTACAATGCACACGCGATCGAACATCTCTTCGGAGTTGCCGGAGGTCTGAAAAGCATGATGCTGGGCGAAAATCAAATCTTATCACAGGTAAAATCAAGCTACGAATTGATCCTGTCCCTACCCTATTCATTCCCGATTTTGAACCGACTGTTTCAGGACGCCGTTCGTGTGGGTAAATCTGTTCGAACAAATACCCATCTGTGCAAAGGAGCCGTGTCCATCAGTCTCGCTGCTGCTGATTTGACTAGAAAAATATACGCAAATTTCTCAAAATTGAAAGTATTGCTTGTGGGCGCAGGTGAAACGACAGAATTAACCGCAGTTCATTTGAGGGCGATTGGGGTTGTCGATTTTATCATTGCTAATCGCGGTGAGGAAAGACGAAAAGTTCTGGCAGAGAAATTTAATGCAAAAGCTATTTCGTTGGATGAAATTCCATCTGCATTAACACAGGTGGACATTGCCATCGTTGCGACAAAATCAAAAGATTACCTCATCACTCACGACATGGTTAAAAAATCTTTATCGGAGCGCAAACAAGGTTCATTCCTCATCATCGATATCAGCTCGCCCAGAAATGTGGACCCTCTAGTTGGCGATCTCCCACAAATATATTTGTACAATATTAATGATCTTGATAAAGTAGTAGCAGAAAATCTGGAAAAACGAAAAAAAGAATTACCTGTGGCTAATGAAATTGTCCGGGAAATTGCAGCAGAATTCAGGGAATGGTTTAAAACTCTGGAAGTCGTTCCTACCATCAGTCGTCTAAGCGGATATTTTGAGCATATCCGGGATCAGGAATTGGGTAAATTCAAATATAAAACAACGGAGCAGGAGTTTCAAAAAATGGATGACCTCTCCAGAAAAATTATCCGCAAACTGCTTCATTATCCCATTAAAGAATTGCGAGAACAGAACAATAATGGAAATCTGACCGTGAGTAAAATCGATACATTGTGGGACTTATACCGATTAAAAAGTTTTAAGAAAGACAAAGAATGAAAACCATCACGCTGGGAACTCGTGGCAGTCAATTAGCGCTTTGGCAGGCAAATCATATCAGTGACTTGATTCTTCAACATGTTATCGATATTGAAGTAAAAATTCAGGTGATCCATACAAGTGGTGACATGATACAGGACAAACCGCTCCCTGAACTTGGTAGTAAAGGAATATTTACACAAGAGCTGGAAGACGCTTTATTTAACGAACAGATTGATATTGCCGTCCACAGTCTGAAAGACCTACCATCCTCATTACCGGATGGCTTGATCTATGCCGGGTCTTCTAAACGGGCAGATTGTCGGGATGCATTCATTTCTCCTACAGATTTACCATTTGAAGACCTCCCCGATGGAGCCAGGATTGCTACGGGAAGCATGAGACGGAAAGCCCAAATTTTGGAGCAGAATCCCAAGATATCCTGCGGACCTTTACGGGGAAATATCCAAACCCGATTGCGGAAACTGAAAGAAGAAAACTGGGATGGGATATTTATGGCTGCAGCCGCTCTCAATCGTCTGGGATTAAAGGAATATCATCCTCAACTACTGGATCCGGAAATTTTTGTCCCTGCAGTTGGTCAGGGAGCTGTAGGATTAGAGATTAAACAATCCCGGCTGGACATTCAAGAAATTCTAAATCAGATTATCGATCCAGACACCGTCACCACAGTAACAGCTGAGCGGGCATTCATGAGAACGTTGGAAGGCGGATGTTCCATTCCAATAGGTGCGTGGGGCAGACTGGAATCCGATGCGTTGATACTCACCGGGTATTTCGCTTCAACCGATGGGCAACGGGTGCTGCGGAAAACATTGAAAGGGAGCGCTGATGCTCCTGACAAACTTGGAATCCAACTGGCTCACATATTTAAAGCCGATGGAGTTGATTCACTCATCGATCGATGACCTGGAATATCTATTTCACAGGAACAAAGGTTCCTGAACTAAACCTCTTTTCTCATTTGGAAATAAACATTTACCATACACCGACCATTCAAATCAACTATACTGAGCCGGAATCCTTTCAGACAGTGGAAGGATTTCTCAACAAAGGTGCACCGATCATATTCCTCAGCAGGAATGGAGTGATTGGATTCCAGAAATGGCTGAAAAGATTGGATAAATCCTTCGAGCATTGGTCCAATCCATTGATAGCAGTCGGTTCGGAAACTTCACTAGAAATTGAACGGGTTTTCCACCGTTCGTCTCATGTACCAGAAAACCAGAGAGCGAAGGGTATTCCGGAGATATTGAAAACCTATCCTCATAAACAAGCGATTTTGATAACCGGAGATCGTTCAAGACCTGAACTACCCCGGTGGATGACTGAAAATGGCTGGGATTTTATAACAGCGGTAGTTTATCAAACCGACTGGTTTGAAAATCTGGATCTGAAGCAAAATTTCAAAAATGGTGATGATGAAATCCTCATTTTTTCTTCACCATCCACAGTTGTGGGTTTTCTGCAAACTATCGATCAAAATGATTTGAAATCCATTCAGAGTAAATTGATTTCTATCGGACCAACGACGTCGTGGGAGATTGAAAAATTATCCGGGCGCGTATTTTTAGAAGCTGCCAATCCCTCTGTTAACTCTGTGATATCCGAAACGATAAATCTAATAACTCATGTTCAGTAAAGGAATGAAATGAACTCACGCACACGTTTTATTGCCGCCTGTCAATGTAAATCACTGAACCGTCCGCCCATTTGGGTGATGCGGCAAGCGGGGCGATACCTGCCTGAATACAGGCAATTAAAAGAAAATTTTAGTTTTGTAGAAATGGTCCAAACTCCAGAGTTGGCTGCACAGGTGACCCTGCAACCCCTTCAGCGATTTAATCTAGATGCGGCTATTCTTTTCAGTGATATTCTCGTGATACCCGAAGCCATGGGACAGGCGTATGCTTTCCGCGATATAGGGGGGATTGAAATGGAATTCAAAGCGGACTCAAAACATAAGATTGACGGCTTGAATGGTGATGGAATAGCAGAGAAACTGAAATATGTAGCTGATGCTATCTCCCTCGTCAAGACCGAATTGAATGGTGAGAAAGCCCTCATCGGGTTTGGCGGTTCTCCTTGGACGCTGGCTACCTATATGGTTGAGGGGGGGAGCTCTAAAAATTATGCAGGAATTAAAACCCTGTTTTATACAGACCGTCCGTTATTTGATTCGTTATTATCCCGGATCACAAGTGCAGTGATCAACTACTTCGAGATGCAGATTAATGCAGGAGTGGATGTAATCCAGATTTTCGATAGCTGGGGTGGAGTTCTTAATGCAGATACTTTTTGGCAGGCGTCCGGGCAATACATGAAACGAATCGTGGAATCTGTTAAAGGACGAATCCCTGTGATCGTATTTTCCAAGGGTGCCCACAATTGGATCACCGATCTTCAAAACACCGGCGCAAATGTGCTGGGACTCGACTGGACATATCCAATCGACCGGTTCTACGATGACCTTGGCGGGACAACGGCGGTTCAGGGGAATCTGGATCCTGTACTTCTCAACACAACACCGGAAGTAGTTCGACAGGAAGCCAACCATTTGCTTCGAAAAATGAGTTCACGCCCGGGGCATATATTTAATTTGGGGCATGGTATTCTGCCCGACGCAAAGATAGAATGCATGGAAGCACTGGTTGAAACGGTGACTAATTTTAACGAATTATCAGATTAGAGTAATCCTGAATTGAAAAAAGGAATGTAAATGACATTGGAAGTAAATCTTGATTTAGTAAAAAAGTATAACCGTCCCGGGCCGCGGTACACCAGCTATCCCACAGCACCTCATTTTAATACTGAAGTTGGGGAAAAAGCGCTGACTGAACATATTCGGTTGAATAACCTGAATTCTGATCGTGATTTGTCTCTGTATTTTCACCTGCCGTTCTGTGATACGCTGTGTTGGTTTTGTGGCTGCACAATGCTTGTCACTCGAAATAAAGATAAAATCGCAAACTATCTGGATTATCTGTACAAAGAGATCGACCTGATCGCTAAACAGATCCATCCTGATCGAAAAGTAGTTCAACTCCATCTTGGTGGAGGTACACCTACAGCGTTGACGCCAGATCAGATCAGATCACTTGGTATTAAACTGAAGCAGTCATTTCAGTTTTCTGCAGATGCAGAAATTGGGAGCGAGATGGACCCCCGGGAATTGACAGAAGACCATATCAGTGCATTGGCAGAGGCAGGATTCAATCGGGCTTCACTGGGTGTACAGGATTTTAATCCGAAGGTTCAAAAAGCGGTGAACCGAATCAATCCTGTCGAAATGGTTTCAGAAGTAGTGGATTGGATTCGCAAATATAAATTTCAATCCCTGAATCTGGATTTGATCTACGGCTTACCACATCAGACTAGTGAAGATTTTGAAAAGACTATTGACCAAGTCTTGAAAATGGATCCTGACCGACTGGCTGTTTTCAATTATGCTCATGTACCTTGGATGAAACCGCACCAGAAACTGATCAACGAGTCCGATCTGCCTACGCCTGAAGTGAAATTGGCCATGTTGAAGATGATTATCGAACGGCTTACATCTGCAGGGTATGTGTACATCGGCATGGATCATTTCGCCAAAGAGAACGACGAGCTGACCATCGCCCAAAATGAGAAAAGTCTGCAACGGAATTTCCAGGGTTACAGCACCAAATCCGGTACAGATATTTACGCGATGGGGATGTCATCCATCAGTCAGCTTGACAATATTTATGCACAGAATTTCAAAGAATTACCCACATATTATGAGAAGATTTCAGCTGGTATTCTCCCAATCCAAAAAGGGTATATCTTGTCCGAAGACGACAAACTTCGACAGGAAACCATCATGCGCCTCATGTGTGATCTGGAACTTGACTTTAATCATATGTCTCGTCATTTAGCGATTGACTTCAAGGAATATTTCAAAGACAGCCTTAGTCGAATGGACGGATTTGAATCCGATGGACTATTGACAATGACCAAGGATAAGCTTGTCATTACCAACGAAGGACGGTTATTCATCCGAAATATCGCCATGGAATTTGACGCCTACCTGGATAAATCAGAAGCCCGATTTTCAAAGACGGTATGAGCCAACCCGTTGACATTATTTTAGCAAATCTGGGAGCACCTTCCAAACTGGATGAGGTTCAACCTTTTCTAAAAAATCTGTTCAATGACGCGGATATTTTTCATTTCCCATTTGGCAAAGCGGGTCAGTCATTTTTTTCATCCCTGATTTCCAAAGTAAGAGCGCCAAAATCCAGAAAATATTATCAGGCAATTGGCGGTGGATCACCGTTACACGCGAATACGATCCGGCAGGCGGAAAAATTGCAAACCATGCTGGGTTCGTCCGGACAGTACCGGGTTTGGGTGGCGCAACGGTATTGGCATCCGTTCATGCAGGAAATTTCAGATAGACTCCGGGAATTGAATAGCAGTCGGATCATCCTGATACCATTATATCCTCATTATTCCACCACAACTACGTTATCTATTGTGAATGAATGGGAACGAGTGGCAGGTGATCTGGTGACTCCATCCGTGATTGAGCGGTTCTATTCTGAACCCTTATACCTGGATGCCTGTGCTCACCAAATTCGAAATTGTATTGATGAATCCGGTGACAAACCACATGTCCTATTTTCAGCGCATTCCATCCCGGTGGAACGGGTAAAGAACGGTGATCCGTACGAAAAAGAGATCACCCACAATATGGAACTCATCATGGACAGCCTGAATCGGGAATATTCATATTCACTCTGCTATCAAAGTAAGGTGGGACCTGTCAAATGGCTGGAGCCGTCGGTAGAACAGGAGATTGACAGATTGGTTTCGCTGGGTATTGAACGAGTGGTCGTTTTCCCCATCAGTTTTGTTTCTGAACATTTAGAAACATTGTATGAACTCGATATCCAGAAAAGGGATTATGCCCTGAGTCATGGAATCAAAGAATATCAACGGGCGAGAACAGTTGAAGACAGTGATGATTTCATCCGATTGCTCGTTAAACTCATTAAAGGTCAGATCAATGAATAAATCCGTAGTGATTATAGGTGGCGGAATCGCGGGTTTGACTGCGGCTTTTCGGTTGCAGCAATCAGGTGTGAATGTCACGCTGGTGGAAAAATCCGGTCGGTTAGGTGGCGCTATGTATTCGAAAAAAGAGGATGGCTTCTTATCTGAAATCGGACCAAATACCATCCTTGAAACATCACCACTGGTAACCCAATTGGTGAAGGATATCGGTCTGGAAGATTCAAAGGTGTATGCGAATGATACGTCCAGTAATCGGTACATCGTTCGAAACAAAAAAATGGAAGCATTACCCACATCTCCACTGGCATTTCTTACCTCACCCTTGTTCAGTTGGAAGGCAAAACTTCGATTGTTCCGCGAACCGTTCATCCCCGCATGGGATAATCGATTCGAAGAATCTCTATCACAATTTGTGCTGCGGCGATTGGGTATGGAATTCTTGGATTACGCCATAAATCCATTTGTGGCGGGTGTCTATGCCGGAGACCCCGATTCACTCAGTGTCGTCCATGGATTTTCAAAACTGTATCAATTGGAACAAACCTACGGTGGACTCATCAAAGGTCAGATTAAGGGCGCTCGAGAGCGGAAAAAGCGAAAGGAAGTTTCCAAACAAACAGCGAAAATGTTTTCCTTCACTTCAGGATTGAGAGAAGTACCAGACCGATTGGAAACTCTTCTGGGAACGTCCATCCTAAAACGGACAGTTGTGAAAGACATTTCTCCTTTGAGAAACGCCTGGGCGGTGACGATCTCCGATGACAAAAATAAATCAAAAGTGTTGAATGCTGATGCGATTCTTTATGCAGGACGTGCGGCAGACCTCCATACTTTTACTCTGAATAGAAAGACTCATACTTACCAGACTGACCTTTCAAAAATTTATCATCCCCCGGTATCGGTGTTAACTTTAGGTTTTAATCGTGAGGATATCGTGCATCCATTAGATGGTTTTGGCGTGCTTATCCCAAAAGTAGAAAATTTTCAGATTTTGGGAACACTGTTTTCTAGTACATTATTTGAGAATCGTGCTCCGAAAGATAAAGTATTATTGACAGTGTTCATCGGTGGTTCGAGACAACCCGATAATGCTATGAAATCCACATCAGAATTAACGGAGATGGCAGTAAAAGATTTGAACATAATGCTGGGTGTTAAAAAATCCCCTATTTATGTTTCTCACACCTTTTGGGCGCAGGCAATTCCTCAATATCAGGTAGGGTACGGTGTGCACAAAGAAGCCATCTCATCGTTGGAAGATCAAAATCCGGGACTCTTTTTTACCGGAAATTATCGGAATGGGATTTCCGTCGCAGATACCATCGTGAACAGTGAAGAGATAACTGATAAAATTAAAACCTTTATAAAATGAAGGAGAGGCCAATCAATGAATTCAGAGTTTGACCAACTACTATCGCGACCTCGTCGATTACGCAGGAACGAAAACATCCGTCGGTTGGTGAGGGAAACGTATCTCCACCGCGACGATCTCATTGCACCTGTATTTGTCATTGCCGGATCAAACATTAAGAATGAGATCCCATCCATGCCGGATGTCTTTCAATATTCGATAGACCGATTAAACGAAGAAATGGACGCTCTCCTGAAAGCAGGGATCACGCGTGTCATTCTGTTCGGAATCCCTGCCGCAAAAGATGAAGTTGGGTCAGACGCAATTTCAGATGATGGAATCATTCAACAGGCGATCCGTTATATCAAACAAACTTACTCCGACATTTTCGTCATTACCGATGTGTGCATGTGTGAATACACTGATCACGGGCATTGCGGGATCATCGTTGATGGTGATGTTCATAATGACCAAACATTAACCTATCTGCAAAGACAGGTGGTGAGTCATGCAAAAGCTGGCGCGGATATGGTTGCACCATCAGGAATGATGGATGGTATGATCAGCGCTATTCGAACCGGATTAAACGATCATGGATTTAACAGTATCCCTATCATGAGTTATGCGGTGAAATATTCATCCGCCTTTTACGGACCTTTCCGGGAAGCTGCAGATTCTACGCCCCATTTCGGTGATCGAAAAACTTATCAAATGGACCCTGCCAACGTGAGGGAAGGGATAAAAGAAGCCCTGTTGGATGTAGACGAGGGCGCAGATATTATCATGGTAAAGCCGGCGCTGGCATATCTGGATATCATCTCCATGGTCAAAGAAAACACCCTGTTGCCCGTCGCCTGTTATAATGTGAGTGGTGAATACAGCATGATCAAAGCGGCTGCACAAAAGGGGTGGATCGACGAGGACAAAGTGATGATGGAATCTCTGATCAGTATGAAAAGAGCGGGGGCGGATATCATCATCACCTATTTTGCCAAACAAGCTTCATCATTGTTAAATAAAGTGTAGAGGAATAATGAATTTCACGAAAAGTCAGAACATATTTGAGCGAGCACAGAAGGTGATTCCCGGTGGTGTGAATTCTCCCGTCAGAGCATTTAAAGGTGTGGGGGGGACGCCGCCATTTATCAAAAAGGGGCAAGGCCCCTTTATTTATGACGAAGATGGAAACCAGTACATCGATTTCGTAGGGAGTTGGGGACCGTTGATCCTGGGACATGCGCATCCCGAAGTAGTGGATGCTGTCGCTCGTGTGCTATCAGATGGTACCAGCTTCGGGGCACCTACCGAACGGGAAGTAGTTCTTGCTGAAATGATCATCGACAGAGTGCCATCCGCTGAAATGGTGAGATTAGTAAACAGTGGGACTGAAGCCACCATGAGTGCCATTCGTCTGGCACGAGGTGTTACCGGTCGGGATAAGATCATCAAATTTGATGGATGCTACCATGGTCATGGCGACAGTTTTCTCATTGCAGCCGGTTCAGGGGCAATCACATTCGGTATGCCCAATTCTCCAGGTGTCACGACGGGTACTGCGAAAGATACCTTGGTAGCAAAATTCAACCGGATCGATACAGTGAATGATATATTTCAGCAGCATCCGGACCAGATCGCCTGTGTCATCGTGGAACCGATAAATGGAAATGTAGGATGTATCCCACCTGAGGGTTCTTTTTTGCAGGAGCTCAAAACATTGTGTCACATAAACGGTGCTCTGTTAATATTAGATGAAGTGATGACCGGATTCCGGGTTGCCCGTGGTGGAGCGAACGAATTGTATAATGCGGATGCGGATTTGCTTACGTTTGGAAAAGTCATCGGTGGTGGATTCCCCATCGGTGCCTACGGTGGGAAAAGAGAATTTATGGAACAGGTATCACCCGTGGGAGCAATCTATCAAGCCGGGACGTTAAGCGGAAATCCGGTGGCGGTCACTGCTGGTATCGAAACTCTGAAAAGACTCACACCTACCGCATATCTGGAATTAGAACGACTCGGTAAACTATGGGAAGACGGAACACAATCTGCAATCGATAAAGACAACCTGCCGTTGACGATTAAACGGGTGGGGAGTATGATTACATTATTTTTTACCGATCATGATATTCGAAATCTCGACGATGTCAATCACTGTGATTTTGAAGCATTCAAACGGTATTTCCACAATATGCTTGATGCCGGGGTCTATCTTGCACCCAGCCAATATGAAGCGGGATTTATCTCACTAGCGCATGATGATTATCTCATTCAGAAAACTCTGGAGATCAGCGCTCAATCGTTTGCATTTCTAAAGGACCATCAATAGTCCGTAGTTGGTCGAGTTACACCTTTTTATTGCTATTACTTTCATCGTGAAGGTTGCTCCTCAAGCGCCTTCACTCTTCCTTCCAATAGCGCATTAGATTGTGCTAAATCTTTTAAATTTTCATTGAGTTTTGACAACATTTGCTCCTGCCGAAAGATGACAAACAACAGCAGGATGGTGGAAATGAGGAACAATACTGACGGTGGATAATAGATACCTACCCATTGAGAAATAATATCCAGCAATTTTGGAAAAATCGATAACAGGAAAATGGTGAATCCGATGAGCATCCAGAAAATACTTAACTCTATTGAGAATTGATTTCGTTTTACCCGGAGAAAAACGTACACCATGACGATGATTCCAAATAGTGGCAGCATTATATTTTGAAAAGTCATCTGGACTCCCCTTTCGTTTTGAATAAATGTTTTACCAGAATGATGAGGATGTTATACAATATCAGCATCATGTAATAAAACGATGAGTAAATATTTTCATGCATTCCTTTCCCCGATAGCCGTTGTCTCATCTTCACCGGGATCTCGGTGACTTCGTATCCGCTAAGGATCATATCCACGATGAGATTCGCATCAGGGAATTGTGGGAAATACGGCATATCTGCGTAAAGTTGAACCACCCGTCTACTCAATACTTGAAAGCCGGAAGTGGGATCGTGAATGGACTGTCTGCAGAAAAACCGGATGAGTGATTTAAAAATTCCTGTCCCCAATCTGCGGATGGGCGAGTGAGGGTAATCCGATGCTTCCATAAATCTGGAACCGATAACAATATCCGCCTTAGTTGCCAGTACATGTTCGGTTAGTTTTAAGGCTTCAGAAGCGATGTGCTGGCCGTCTCCGTCAAATTGAATGATATAATCATAGTGGTTCTGATTCGCATATTTAAATCCGGTTTTCAATGCCAGAGAATAACCCACATTGAAAGGTAGTGAGAGTGTGTGGATATAATCCATTGTTTTCAGAAGAGCGGCAGTTTCATCAGTAGAACCATCATTGACCACCAGAATATCAAAATCAGGCAGATCTCTTTGTAATTCATCCACCACAGCAGGCAGGTTCTCTGCTTCATTGAAAACAGGGATGATCACAAGAAATTGTTTTGAGTTAGACGATTTACTATTTTTCAATTTGTTCTTCAAAGTTTCAAGCAGGTTTTATTCTGCACAGAATCCGCTTTTTATCTCACAAAAATGTACCATAATATAACCGGGTTAGAAGTAAATTCTCCGACTTGAAATTCTCTGTAAGTCCAGATATGAGCGCTGCCAGTATTTCAAAATCCTGATGCGATGTTTATAAAAAAAATACCAGCTAACCTATTAAAAGTCCTCTACTTCTGCAGCCTGCTTGCAGTCTTGGTTTTGGGCTTCTTTATCTATTCAAATACGTTTGACAATGAGTTCATATTTGATGACCGGAACATGATCGGCGAAAATCCGGTGATCAGGCAAATGGATATCCCCACAATTTTTAATCATAGTGATGGAAGGTTCATCGGATATCTCACATTCGCAGCCAACTTCCATTTCCATCAGTACGATGTGAAGGGGTACCATGTTGTCAATTTAGGCATTCATCTGATAAATGGACTTCTGGTTGCTTGGCTGGTGCTATTAATCTCTAGATTACCCGCTTTTAAGTCGGGTACCCTTCATACTCACCGAATGAAGATCAGTATTTTAACAGCTCTGTTATTCATCACTCACCCGGTACAAACGCAGGCAGTTTCTTATGTGGTTCAGCGTTTTACCTCGCTATCCACGCTATTCTATGTGCTCAGTTTATGCCTTTATCTATGGGCAAGGATGGCTTCAATAGATGATCGTCCAAATTGGACAATCATACTTCGGTACATTCTCGCTTTTGCTGTCTTTATTATGGGCGTTCTGACAAAGGAATCTGTTTACACACTCCCGGTGATGATCGTGGTGATTGAGTTTGGATTCATCCATAATATCAAACTATCTCACATCCCCAAATGGATTTGGGTGATGTGCACCGCTGTTTTCGTTTTGTTGCTTGCAATTGTGGTAAGATTTTACACCGTTTCGGATATTTTCTCTCCGGTATATGCCTATGCAATAGACGTGACCCTAAACAGTTGGACCTACTTTATCAGTCAATTTCCGGTAATGATTGGGTATATCCGTGTGCTTGCTTATCCGGCAAATCTGATTTTGGATTATGGGGTTATACCCGCAACATCCATTTTGAACGCCTATGTTTTATTGTCACTCGTAATTGTTATGCTGATCATCGCATCGGCTATCCGATACAAAAACCGATTCCCGATTTTTTCTCTGGCAGTATTCTGGTTTTTCATTACACTATCTATTGAGAGTAGCATCATCCCTATAGCTGACCTCATGGTTGAGCACCGGTTGTACCTTCCCTCCATTGGCTTTTTTCTCTTGATGATTGTCACCGTATTTTCTTTATTCAAAGGCAGGTGGATCATTATTCCAATCATCCTCTTTTTCGGGTTGGCTGCAGAATATTCCCATCTGACGTGGGAAAGAAATAAAATATGGCAGGATGCTTTCACCATGTGGGATGACAACGTTGAAAAGACCCCTCTGAATCCCAGACCGTATAGCTCCAGGGGTATCGAATACAGCGTTCGTGGCGAGTTAGAAAAAGGATTCGCCGATTTTAACAAAGCCATCGAGTTGAATCCCAATTATGTGAATTCTCTGGGGAATCGTGGGAAATATTATCAATCCAAGGGAATGTTCAAAGAAGCCGCTTTGGATTATACGCGAGCGCTTGAATCTGACGCGGGTTACGAACATATCTGGTTGAATAATCGAAGTACGATTTATACGTCCATGGGTGAATGGAAATTGGCACTGGATGATGTAAATCAATCGATTGAGCTGATCCCGGCGAACATCAATAATTATCTGAAGCGTGGAGATATCAAACGTGAATTAGGGGATTTTGAAGGTGCAGTCGATAATTACTCCATGGCACTACAACTGAACCCAAGTTACGGAATCGCTCTGTTCAACCGGATGAAAACATACCTGCTGATGAAGGATTTCAATCTTGCCCGGCGCGACTTTCAAACTTGTCTTGACTGGCAACTCCCCATCGATATGAACTACATTCAGCAGGTGAATGATGAGTTAAACAATTATTTCGGGAATCTCTCTGAAAAGCCTAATATCCTACTCATTTCTACTTTTGGGATGGACACCCGACTATTGAAATATCTCGAAAATATCCCCACATTGCTAATGGATGAAGGTATCGTATTTGAAAATGCGTTTACCACAACTCCTCAATACAATGGAGCTATGATGTCTCTGATAACAGGGAAGAACAGTCACCAGGCAGTTCAAGAAGACCTGTGGTATAATAAAATATTAGCACAGTCAATGGATGACTCCACCCTTGCAACGGCATTATCTAATGCAGGATATAAAACGGTATTTGTGGGGAATTATTTTGATGGATATGCGGGAATGCCAAAATTTGAAGAGAAAATCCCGGACCCCGATTTCCCAATACCGTTGGAAGAAACAGAGCAAAATCCTTACGAATTTGGTATTCCACCCGGATGGACGCACTGGCATGGAATCACCCATTTTAACATGTCAAATGAACTAGTTTTCAATGATGACGGTAATACCGAAAGATATACATTTAGTGAAGAATTCATTCCGTTGAATGATTTGATATTTGAAAGGGTGACACCCTTTTTACCCCGATCGAGCGCTCCGCTCTTCATGTGGATCAATTATCCATCTTTTCTTTCGTATAAAGCATATGACCCTCGTTATGATCAATCTGAAAATGAAAAAATTGAATACCAGATTGAAGATGATCTTTCGGATAAACCGCAGTATGTGAGAGAATTTGAAAGCTCAAACGCATTTACTAATGATCTGACAATGGAAGTAGCAAATACCTATTATAATCGACTCATCCGGCAATATCGTACATTTGACCAATTTGTCGGTATGATCATGGAGGAGATAAATCGAATCGGGCAGACCGAAAATACAGTGATCATCCTGGTATCAGGAGTGGGTAGCGGAATCTCAAACCGATATCACTGGCAGACGTATTTGACACCACATGATGAGACAATACGAGTACCCATGATCATGAAAGGACCCGGTATCATCAGTCAGAAGCGTATCCTGCAACCAACATCCATCATGGATATTTTTCCCACAATCATGGATTTGACACAAATCCAGCAGCCATGGCTTACCAATGGTAGGTCACTTCACGCGATGCTCAACTCTGGGGAAATTCCTGATAATCAGATGCACCGCGCCGTGTTCACCGAATTGTGGAATATCAGACATCATAAATGGAATTCCCTTCCCCCTAAATACCGGTTGTTCAGGACAGATGAGTATAAATACATTGAATACGAGACCGGAGAAAGTGAGTATTACGATCTGAATTCCGATCCTGAAGAATTTGACAATTTATATTACATCTTAACCAAAGAGCAGAAACAAAGTTTGAAAGCAGAATTAATCAAACAACTTGGAAAAGGATTTTCTGAAAAATAATGAAAAGTACAGCGCGCTATCCTAAAGTAAATACTGAAAAACTATCCGTAATAGGATTGGGAAAACTGGGACTATGCACGGCCGTATGTCTGGCGGATTCCGAGTATTCCGTATTGGGTATTGATAATAATTCCGATGTCATCACTAGCATTTCAAACGGAGTTTCTCCCCATGCAGAAACCGGTCTTCAGGAATTGCTGACTAAAGTAAAAGGACAGCTTTCTGTTCAGTTATCAGATTACAACGCTGCTATTGCCGATACAGATGTCACTCTATTGATCGTACCTACTCCTAGCATGGATAACGGAGAATTTTCCACAAAATATTTGGTGGAATCACTCAAACCTATGGCTATTGCATTATCAGAAAGTAGAAAGCCGTATCATTTATTTGTGATTGTATCTACCGTCTCGCCAGGTACGTTGTTGGAAGAATTGATTCCCTTGGTGGAATTTCACTCCAGCCGTCAAATAAATAATGGATTTGGTATGTGCTATAACCCAGAGTTCATTGCCCTGGGGAGTGTGATACATGATTTCTTCAACCCGGATATGGTTCTGATCGGGGAGCATCAACCTTCCGATGGCGAAATATTAGAAGATATCTATCGTAATGTCTGTCGGAATCAACCCAAAATTTCCAGAATGTCTATTACCAGTGCTGAAATTACAAAAATCAGTTTAAATGCGTTTGTTACTATGAAAATCAGTTTCGCAAATACACTCACCAGCCTGTGTAATGGAATTCCAGACGCTGATATCGATAAAATTACGACTGCATTAGGAGCAGACAAACGGATTGGGAGCAATTTTCTTCGAGGTGGAACGCCTTTTGGTGGTCCCTGTTTCCCACGAGATAATCATGCATTTTCAGAATTTGCCAGACGACATGGATTTCAGGCGTTTCTTGCGGAAGCTACCGACCAGATCAACAATGCACACGCCTCTTTTATTATAGATAAAATTGATCAGATAATTAATGACAAATCGAAAACAATCGGGGTTTTGGGCTGTGCGTACAAACCAGGGACACCGGTTCTGGAAGAATCTTTTTCCATTGAATTGATCAGAAAGTTGATCGAAAAAAAATATTCGGTGACGGTTTACGACCCGATAGCGATGGATGGTGTTCGTGTAATATTAGGAAATTCAATCAATTTTACCCAGAGTGTAAAATCATGCGTCGATGAATCTGATGTTATAATATTGACATTACCAGATCCGGCTTATTTTAAAATCGGAACCTATTTAAAGAAAACGTCTGGGAAAATTATTATTGACCTTTGGCGGATCCTGAAAGATAAAGATTTGTCTGAACATAAATATTATGCTTTGGGCAATTACAAATAATCTGTACTTGCCTTCTAGGATTCTGGGAAGAATCTCCTGAAAAGGCGTTGAAGACGGAAGAATAATTCATCAGGCAGAATAGGTTTTATCATTTTTGTGATAAATCCTATCCATAAGATTTTGCGAAGGTAATACCATTTCATTTCCCACGTGCCAGCGAACATTTGGGTTGTTTCCCAATACAATAAAACCGCTTTGAATTCCTGATGAAAAATATCTCCACCGATCAGATAGGTATTTACCACAATAGGCAGGTATGACAACTCCGCTCCTTCAGAACTGGATTTCATCACAAAATGAAAATCGGAAGCAGGGCGGTATTTCGGGTCAAATCCGTTACTTTTCAGTAGAGATGCCCGGAAAAATGCTGCCTGATGGTTGAAAAAAGGTTTCCAAATTTCATCTGGTGGATGGGCTTTCACGATTCTGGTTTTTCCGTCGGGGTACCAGAACTGTGTATCTCCGTAAATAATGTCCACAGATTGATGAGCCCTTCCAAAAATTCTGGATATTACTCCGTTGTCGTAGAAAGAGTCTCCACTGTTCATAAAATGGATATACTCACCGGTTGCCAGTTCAATCCCTTTATTCATGGCGGGATAGATTCCATCGTCTCGTTCTGAAATAATTCTGTGAATTTTCGTGCGATATTCATCTATGATTGAAAGTGTTGTATCTGTTGACCCACCATCGATAATGATGTACTCAATATTTGACCAGTCCTGGCCTAAAACGCTCTCGATTGTACTCCGAATATTCGTTTCATCGTTGAGCACGACAGTCACAACAGTCATTTTCATCGGAGGTTGTCTGATGTTACCATTCCGGGTAGCAGATTTGCCTCTGCTCATCCCAATGAAGTAGAGGGGGGATTCGATTCAATTCTGCATAGATTGTACGGATCAGCGGTATTCGGAATCGATATCCGGGATAGAGCACAAAAGAAAGTAATCTTCGGATGAAAGGATGCGGTAATGATTGAGCATCAGAAATGTTATCATTATCGGGACTGGCGTATTGATGAAGGGGTTCATTATTCGCTTGATGCACATCTGTAAAAGGTCGATCAATAGTTCGCAACTCTGTATGTTTTGCAAACTCAAGCCAGAGATGAAACTCTGTAAACGATGAATTCATCAGGATATTATCCTTCGTCGTCTCCCACAAATGACGCTTAAAAATGACGTTGGAAAACCGAAGTGAATCGTTGATATTCTGGTTAGATAAACTTTGAAGTCGAGTTCGACTCCATCTGCACTGATCCTCACGAAGGCCGGAAATTCCCATGCCATTCAGCCATTGAATATCCTGGCATTTGGTAAAAACCTCTGCAGCAATCATCGCAGTCTGTGATAAGATTTGTGCTCCTGTGTGGACAATCATGATCATTTCGGGATTCACGTCTGTAATAATGTCATCGATGGCCGGACCAAGATTCTCTATTTTATCACGAAAATGCTCAATCTCACCGGGTAGATTCAATTCAATTTGTGGATTGGATAAATCCAGTACTACATATTTCAGATTAGGATAGCTACATGTGCTGGTAATCTGTTGAATATCATCGGCGGAAACCTGATCGTAAACAGGTGTGATGACCAACAATTTGGGATTTTTCTGCTGGAATTCCATATCGTTCTTCATCTTGTTAAATACGGTTGCTCCCATGTCTGTGGCTTTGTTGGCGATGAGATCATTATAAATATTTTCATGTATGGATGCGGTCTGATAATAATAAAAATGACGGGGGAGAGGTTCGTCAATCACGAATTTTTTTCGAGTCAGGTTAATTTTATTCCCCGGTACATCATGAATCACATTCTGCATAGCTGGGATCATTTTCATACCAAATGATTGTTCAGCTTGTGTAGATCGCCGGGTGGTAAGGATAAACTCTGAATTGATTGTATCCAGATCTTTTGTGCCGTAAAGATCCACAGTTAATGATGTGTTTCCCAAATTTGGTGCACGATGTTTGAGGCACTCCGGGAGCAATTCAAACCAAGCATCATACCGAGTGCAAAATTTCATAAAAGGCGCTAATAATACAGATGGAGATTCCATCGAAAGTGATATCTGAAATAGTCCCTGCCGATCGGCATGGGTTCCCGGGTCACCAAAATTGGTAGTGTAAGACTGCCGTGGAAAAACAAAATATCGATCCGTATCAATCAAATATTTGAAAAATATTTTTTTCCATGAGGTCTCGGGCCACTGCTTCACATATTGAGGGAGGAGACTTTCCGTGCGTTTTTCGTGAGCTGTTAGCCACTGTTTGAAACCTTCCCATTGTTGTGCGGTCCAAGCTTGCCCCCAGGAAGATGGGACCTGCATAAAATACGTGGAGTACTCATCGTCAATGGGGACGAATGGAAAAAATCCGTTTTCGGTGATCTCATATTGGTACAGAGATAAACCAGCAATTTCGGTAACATCTTTGTAGAATTCAAGTGCATTGACAGCAAATTGATAAAAATACGGTGAAACCATGAGGTCATCTTCCAGCAAAATAATATTACCATATTTTTGAGTCAGGTCTCCGCAGTAGAAAACATGTTGTTTTAGCCCAAGATGATTCCAATGACAAATGATTTCTTTTGAACCGTGCGACCACTGAAATTCTGTTGCGATATCCTTTACACGTTCGTTTTCTCCTCCATCGATACTGATGATCAATTGAATAGAGTCTGAAGAAAACGACGCTGTTTGAAGGGAAACCAGCAAGCGATTCAAACTATCCGGGCGGTTATATGCCACAACGATTATTGCGGGATTATTCATCGGCTAAATTTAGCCGGTTTTAAATACGGGGTAAATAACTTTTTCCGTTCATTCGATTGTACATCTATGGACTATCGGCTGATACTCACCTTGGAATTCATCGCGATTTTCATCCATTACGCGTGTTAATTTTGCCAATCACCACTGGGAATTATTCGATGTACAAGGTGGGAAATATTTTATAACCTGGAAAGGAAAAAGATGAATCCATGGGATTTGACCATCAATTTGAAAGATGTAGTTCTGGATATCCTCTATCTCAGCAGCTTTATTTTGATTGGGACAATTTTACGACGATATGTGAAATTTTTTCAAACCTACTTGGTCCCCAATAATTTTATAGCGGGATTTTTCGCTTTAGTTGTTGGTTCACAGGGATTGGGATGGGTTCACCTGGATCCCGAAAGACTCATCCTATACGTTTATCACTTCCTTGCTCTCACATTTATCGCACTGGGCTTGCGGAAAAGTAAATCCCATTGGGGGCGTGGTCCGTTCAGTAAAAGCATGAGCGCGCTGTTCTCGTACCTGTTGCAAGCGACAGTTGGATTGAGCGTGGCATTAATCCTGTTTTATACGGTAATGCCGGATATTTTCCCTGGAATCGGTCTGGTGGTTCCCCTAGGGTTCGGAATGGGACCTGGCCTAGCTGCAACGCTTGCAGGAAGTTGGGAAGAATATGGCTTCATAGGCGGCGCACAAGTGGGTCTCACATTTGCTACCATCGGATATGCATATGCATTCTTTGTGGGGATCGCTCTCATCCACTGGGGAATTCGGAAGAAAAAGATGTCGGTGATCAAAGATATTGACCATCTTACTCATGAAATTCGCATCGGCGTTCATAAACGAGGAGAGCTTCCCTCTGCCGGGAATCTCACGATGTACACAGAGGCCATCGAACCGTTGGCATTCCACATGGCTGCCGTGGGATTTATCTACTTACTTACGTACCTGATTGTGAGCAAGGTGACTGGCATGATGTACTCAGTAGGATTAGACCAATTTGTTCCCACGGTATGGGCCTTTCATTTCGTTGTTGGACTTATGCTGTCGCTATTTATTCGAAAGATCATGGATATGACGGATAAATCTTACCTCATCGATCATGGTCTAATGACCCGTGGAATCGGGCTATTTCTGGATTATCTGATAGTGGGGGCTATTGCTGGGATCAGCTTTACTATTATGTCAAAATACTGGCTGCCAATACTCCTCATGTCGGTAATTGCCGGCCCCGCAACCCTAGTTATGCTTTACTATTTATCTTACCGCGCATTTACCGATCACCATTTTGAACGGTTCGTTGAACTATTTGGAGAGATGACAGGCACCATTAATTCAGCATTGGTTCTGTTACGTATTGCAGACCCGGAGTTTGAGACCCCTGTAGCTGAAGATGCGGTAGTGGGGAGCGGAATTACCCTATTTCTGGGATTCCCATTGCTCTATGCCTTGAACATTCCTTTCGTTCATTTTGGGAATTCCATCCGTGGATATTGGGTCACACTTGGTGTTCTTCTGGCATATTGGGTGATACTGGCTGTGGTCTGGTATGCGTCCGGATATTTTAGATTTAAAAGGACCGTTTAATTTTCTTCTAGATCTGGGGGTAGCCCCATTTTCTCAGGTTGCTGAAGCAATTCAATGATTGCAGCCGCTAGTTTCCCTCCATGGAACCCATCCACGACACGGTGATCAAATGTACCTGATATTGGCATGATAGTACGGATGACGATCTTACCATCTCGAACCACTGGTTTTTCTTCTGCTTTTCCCATGATGATCACTGCAGGCAGGTTCGATCCAGGGAATAATGCCGCGGTACCGGTAGTAAGTCCATGGGACCCGATATTGGTCAATAATACAGATCCAAATGCATCGTGAGTTAAACCGAAAGACCTGATTTCAAGTCCAAGCCCAGTGGTCATAAATTTCAGAATATTGAATAATATGTTTCTGAATGGCCAGGGAATGCTCAGCAAAATATGTTTGTTTTGCATCAATTTATTTTCAGATCCTTTTCTAGCTTTTTGTGCCCGATCCCGAATTTCGTCGGCAATCTGAAATACTGTCTTTTTATGGGCATTTCGGATTTTGATACTGGTCATTTCACCACCGTCACCTGCATTCACAGCTACCATCACGATCACATCTTTATGTGCAATGAGTCTACCGCGACAGACATATGCGTTCATCTCTGGTACATAAAATCCAATCGCTCTTGCCAAAGCTGCTGTTGCCAGATGGGTAATTGTGATTCGGTTTTTCATCGCTCGCTGTTCAGCGATATATGCTAGTGCATTTGTCACATCAATTTCCATCGTACCATGGGTGCGCCCGTCACGGGGTGGCTTGTATATGGCGGTGGAGATGACCCGCCAGGGAGTATTTAATCTATCCAGGCTCATTCAGTTAATTTCCTTCTTTATTGTGGTGGGTAACTTAATCCCGAACAGATGAAAAATGGAAATTGAGAAAGGTGGGTAACTCGATATCGTATCTAAAATAAAAAAGCCGCCAGAATGGGAATCCGACGGCTAATTCAATTGATAATTTCTCTTATTGATCAGGAGACATTAAGAACCACCTGATTAGGGATTCTTCACGTACGCATTGGGACGCATATAAAACCACCAGTTCAACACCAAGCACACGGCATAAAAAATTGCGAAACCATATAAGGCATACTCGGGAGTGGTTGCTTTGATCTGTTCTCCGAATACCTTTGGGATGATAAACGCACCGTACGCCGCAACAGCGGATGTCCATCCCAGAACTGGACCTGCTTGTTCAGGATTGAAGACTACAGCAATTGTTCTGAACGTGGATCCATTGCCCACACCGGTTGCCGTAAACAGGATTATGAACAGGATAAAAAACGGTAAAAAGTATTGTTCAGGGGTGGCAGATTGGTACGCTGCTGACATGTAATAAGCCACGCCTAAAGCAGAAGCAATCATCACGGCGGATACAAGTTGGGTGATCTTAGCACCGCCTACTTTATCGGAAATCCAACCACCAACAGGACGTATCAGCGCACCGATAAAGGGACCCATCCAGGCAAACATGAGAGCGCTGGGTCCGTTAGGATTGATGGCGCTGTGAATGAGCGTACCATCCGGTCCGGGGACATGAGTGAATCCGAAGATCACTTTAATCGCAAGGGGAAATGCAGCAGAAAATCCGATGAAAGAACCGAAGGTCATGGTATAGATGATGGTCATTGCCCAGGTGTGCTTGTTATCGAAAATTTTGTACTGACGTTTGAGGTTTTCTTTCAATTCCCCGGGGGACAATAATTTCATTAAGAAAACTGTCATTCCGATAATGATGGGCAAAATAATCCATTTATTTTTCAAAATATTATCGGTGAACCAACTACCTCCTGCCAAGCCGGTAGGGGCTGGGAGGATGAAATATAAGCCAACAGCGGCAGTAAAAAATCCGATGAGCAGTAAGTAACTGATCTTGGCGAATGCAACAAGCGGATGTCCCGGATTCGGGGTAACCGCTTCAGTAGCGAGATTGTTCATTTTGGACCATCCAAAATAAGCCAGAGGAACAAGAAATAGAAGCCAGACAAATCCAGCGTTTTGAATCCAGGCATCCGTTCCTGCGGGAATTTTTCCGATGAGAGTACCACTGGTATTTTCAAGGATCATAGAGTCACCTGAAAGCCCACCAAGCAGTGCAAAGGTCATTACCAATGGAACGAGAATCTGCATTGTGGTCACACCGAAATTCCCCAGACCTGCATTTAATCCAAGTGACATTCCCTGTACTTTTTTTGGGTAGAAAAAACTGATATTACTCATGGAAGAAGCAAAATTTCCACCTCCAAATCCTGATAAGAACGCGAGGATCTGAAATATCCATAATGGTGTACTTTTATCCTGCAGAAAAATCCCTGCTCCCAGTGCAGGTATCATCAGTAGTGCCGTAGTAAAAAAGATGGTATTTCGTCCTCCGGCTATCCGGATAAAGAACGTACTGGGAATTCGGAGCGTTGCACCTGTGAGACCAGCGATAGCAGTTAAGGTAAACAGCTCCGATTGTGTGAATGGAAATCCCAGGTTCAGCATTTGAACAGAGATAATTCCCCACATGATCCACACAGCAAATCCGATCAACAGACTGGGGATGGATATCCACAGATTTCGGTTGGCGATTCTCTTTCCGGTAGATTCCCAAAATTGAGGATTTTCCACATCCCATTTGGTGATATTGGCTTTAGACATTTTTTATCCTTTAATTAAGTAGTTTGGGAATTTTATTCTTCAGCAAATGCATTTTTGGGTTCTTCCAGCAAGAATAGACAGATGATGAAACTGATAGCGGCACCAGCAGCGATTGTCAGAAAAAACGTTTTTGAATCAACCAATGAAAACAGTACCAGATAAAAGACAGCTCCAACATTTCCATAAGCACCAGCCATTCCTGCGATCTGTCCTGTCATACTACGTTTGATCATGGGTATTACGGCGAAAGTAGCGCCCTCAGCTCCCTGAACAAACATGGAACATATAACGGTAATGACCACCGATACCACCAGCCACCAAATCCCGTCGAACATGGGTACCAGAGTCTGGACACCATCCAATACGGGACCCCATTTGCTGATCTGTGCCATACCCAAAAACCCAAGAGTGATACCCACCATGTAGATGAGCATGGTTCTCTTTCGATTTTGCATACTGTCGGAAATCAATCCACCCAAAGGTCTGGCAAAGAGGTTCACGAAGGCAAAGGAAGCTGCGATCAGTCCCGCAAGTGTGGCGGTCATGATCATGTTTCCTGATGAATTGGTCACATTTGAAAATGTGGTTTCAAAGAACATGGGCAGCATGGATACCACGGCAAGTTCAGCACCAAAATTGGCAAAGTAAGTGCTGTTTAATGCTGCAACACTTCCCCAGTGATATTTCTCATGGTCAGGAACGCCCTGCTTTAATACAGGGAGATTTATTTGCAAAACTTTGATCACATGAGCGATATAAATCAACGACAGCACAACATAAACACCCATGAGAACATTGTGTGATATCAATGAAATTCCTTCAACGTTCACATTCCCAATCCGCCACGCGAGGATACCCATGGCACCAACCAGCGGGAATGACCAAGCCAAGTATTGAATCAGATCGCCATATGAGGAAACCGTCATGGGTTCTGTTTTTTTCGTTTTGTTGATCTGTTTACCGGTGGGGCCATCAGTAACCAGAAAATAATACATAACTCCATAGACCAGAGACACGAGACCATTCACTGCCAACGCATAACGCCAGGCGTTTCCTCCCAGCCCAAGATAGTCATTAAAAAAGTGAATCGCCAACCAGGGAAGCGTCATTGCTGCCCATGCTGAACCGAAATTGCCCCACCCAGCATAAAATCCTTCTGCTCTGCCGATCATTTTTGGAGGGAACCAGTTGGCAACCATTTTAAATCCCACCACAAATCCGGCACCGATAGAACCCAGAATCAAACGAGAGATGAGTAACTGCGTGAATGTATTTCCAAAAGCAAAGAAGAATACCGGAACCGCCATGGTGATCATCAAACCGGAGAACACGACACGAGGTCCGTATCTATCAATCAGTGCGCCAATAATGATACGAGCAGGAATTGTAAGCGCAACATTACAAATAGCCAGAACTTTGATATGCTCTTTGGTTAACCAAGCGACATTTTTGAGCATCGTCGTGGCAACAGGCGCCATATTGAACCAAACGAAAAAGGTAATGAAAAATGCAATCCAGGTATAATGGAGAACGCGTATCCGCTCCTGGTTAAAATCGATGAGTTCAGGTTTCTTCATTGTAGATGATCTTCCTTATTATTTCTTTAATTTGATAGCAGTTTAAATAAACCGTTTCTTCGGATTCCAATTCCATCTGACCATTTGTGGTTTTCTCCAAAGATATGGGTTGGGCACAACCAAGATATGAACCAGACGTGAAAATGGAAACAAAAAGAGGGTCAGCCAAGCTCCCATGATGTGCAGTTGGATCATCCACGGAAGCGGTGCAATAAAGCCAACTTGAGGATCCATCCGTAATAATGACATGAGATAGGGATTAGCAACTGCGGTAAACCATGAACTGCCCCAAGAATTGAACACTGCAGTACCCAAACCGGATAATACTTGTATCATGATCAGGGTCAAGACGATCCAGTCCATTCGTGAAGTGACAATTTTAGCTCTGGGATTTGTCCACCGGCGAATGAAAATGGCTAACATTCCCATCAGGGTAAAGAGTCCTCCCATAAATGCGCTGATCTCCAGGATGTATAACCGGGTCAGGTCGCTATTCCAGGATAAGATGTAAGTCGGTAGCAGGAATGCTACCAGATGTCCAAGAAAGATAAAAATAATTCCAAAATGGAAAGGTACCAACGCCCAAAAGTGGATCCGATTCTCTAAAAACTGTGACGACAAACTGGAATAGGAGTATCCTCTACGGGTGTACCGGTAAATGGAAAAAAAGATAAATATAAATATGGCGATGTATGGGAAAATCCCGTACAATACGAAATTGAAAGTTTTCATTTCATTTCCTCATTATTTGGATATTTTTCAATCAGATAGGTATTGAGTGCCTGAATCGCGGGTCGGTATACATTATCTTCGGGCAGGGATTCGGTGATCTTCTTCAATGCCGGAAACAGGTATGACTGAACAAATGACATTGCCTCTTTTTCCTCCAACCTTTCCAGAACCTGTAAACAATGGCTGATATGGTCCGGCAATTCGGTGGTTTCCGGGATGCCGTATTTTTTCAGAGATTGTCTCATCTTCACCAGAAATTCACCTCGTTCATAGCTTTCACCAAACAGATGCCAGCCTAATTCCAGACAAGCAGATGGGTTCATGTCAAACGTATAGGTGAAGGATTCTTCCAGCTTCCAAGAAGCCATACCTTCAATTGTCTCTACAAAATCAGTCAGATGTGCAGATGTTACTTCCGATAGACCCGGAGTACAGGATAATTGACGGGTAGCCGATTTAATCTGGTCACCAGGGTAAGAAAAAATCGTCGCAAAACTGTGATGAACAGAAAGTGGCGTGGCTGCTGTTTCCATAATCCTACAGTCCTCTCGTCGGTTTATCCCGGAACCCGAATCCTGCATGTTGTTTGTATTCTAATGGATCGTCCATCATTTCAATGGCTTCTTCACGATGAGCAGGGGGGATGACGAATCTATCTTCAAGGGTTGCTATTGACGTCAGGTGATAAATTCCTTCCGCTTCTGCTATCGTGCAATCTGCTGCGATCAGCATTTTTTCGGCTGTCTCTTTACTGATATCACCAACTGTCACTGCGCGGCGCCATGTCCGTACTGCCATTTGTTTTTTTAGTACATATCTCATTTTTTCACCATCACCGGCAGTGAAAAGACTACTGAGGAATTCGATGGGTACTCGTGCCTGATCGAACTCAGGAAATAACCCTTCTGCCATATTTTTACGTGCTTCACCATCCAGTGATGATATCACCGGTAACATGGGCGGCACATAAAACAACATAGGGAATGTCCGATATTCGATATGAGGAGGGAGTGCCATCTTCCACACTTTGACAAATTTATAAACAGGGGATTCCTGCGCGGCTTGGATCGTGTGTTCGTGAATGCCGTTCGCTTTCGCCATTTCAATCACCTTAGGATCAAAGGGATCGAGGATCATTTCCCTCTGCGCATTTACCAGTTCCCGATCGGTTTTGCTTGCCATTTCTTCAATTTTGTCTGCATCATACAGCAAAACACCAAGGTAGCGGATTCTTCCTACACAAGAATGAAAACATGCAGGTGCCTGACCCGTTTCTAATCGTGGGAAGCACAAAATGCATTTTTCAGATTTTCCAGAAGTCCAGTTGTAATATGTTTTTTTGTAAGGGCAAGCGGCGACACAGGATCGCCACCCACGGCATCTTTCCTGATCCACCAAAACGATTCCGTCTTCACCCCGTTTATATAACGCACCTGATGGGCAGGATGCCACACATGCGGGATTCAGACAGTGATTACATATCCGTGGAAAGTAGAAAAGTACAAGTCGTTCAATTTCGAATAGTTGCTGTTTTTGCTCTTCTGTCAATGATTCCAGATTGGGATCGTTTTTCGCATAAAGGGAAGATCCTCCCAGATCATCGTCCCAATTTGGTCCTGATTCAATGTCAATATACTCACCGGTAACCATGGATTTCGGTAGTGCGGTGGGTTGATCGTCACCTGCCGGGGCGTTGAATAAATTCTGATAATCGTACGTCCAAGGCTCGTAGTAGTCATCCATAGACGGGAGACTGGGATTGTGAAAAATATTGGGAATGATTCGTGCCTTGCCCGTGGATTTCAATCTCACGCTGTCACCGTCTTTTTCCCAACCGCCACGATACTTTTCCTGGTCTTCCCATCTTGTAGGGAACCCTGTACCGGGCTTGGTTTCTACATTATTCCACCACATGTATTCGGTGCCTTTTCTGTCTGTCCAGATGTTCTTACAAGCAACACTACACGTATGGCAACCGATGCATTTGTCGAGGTGAAACACCATTGAAATCTGACTGCGAATATTCATTATTGAGTTCCTTTATATTACCACTTGAGTTCAGGCAGTTTTCGAACTAAAATATGGGTATCGCGGTTATTTCCTACGGGACCCCAGTAATTGAAATGATAGGTGAACTGACCATACCCGCCCACCATGAGATTGGGCTTTAACCGTGTTCGAGTCAAGCTGTTATGGCCTCCCGCACGACGATTTCCGCGCATCGGAGATTTAGGCACAGACAGTGTTCTTTCAGGAGAGTGATACTGAATGCAAATCCCAGTAGGTATTCTTGCGCTGACACATGCTCGCGTAACCACGACGCCATTATCGTTATAGACTTCGACCCAATCGTTATCATTGACACCGATATCAACTGCATCTTTATCGTTCATCCATAACGGTTCAACACCGCGAGAGAGTGTACTCATCCTGTGATTATCGCCATATGTAGAGTGGATATGCCACTTACCATGAGGTGTAAGGTAATTCAGCATTTTAGTCTTGGTCTCTTCCGTACTAAAATGGAGATCAGAAAACTGTTGAGATGTGGGTTTGGGTTTGTATGTGGGAACATGCTCACCAAACTCGATGTACCCGGGATGATCCAGGTAGAAATGCTGTCGCCCGGTTAACGTTCGCCAGGGAACCAGCTTTTCTGTATTATAAGTGAATGGCGAATAGGCACGTCCATCGGTTACAAGTCCTGACCACATCGGGCTATTCACAAACCTCCGGGGCTGTGCGATCAAGTCATCAAAAGATACACGGAAGTCACGATTCTTTTCCACAAGGTCAGCCAGCGGAAGTCCGACTTTTTTCTCCATATTTTTATAAGAGCGGTATGCCAATTCACCATTGGTCACAGTCGCCAAATTAAGTATGACATTGCAGACGTATTTATCTTTGTTCAGTGACGGATATTTCATCCCATCCCATTCGACGGTTGGGTGTGTATCCAGCATTTTGTCATAGTAATCATCAATCTGATACCCGGTGCCGTGAGCGCCGATCCCGTTATCCCGTGCACCACGTCCGAAGGAGACATATTGGTTGTAAAGGTTTTTGTAATCCCGGTTGACAATTTTTAAACCGGGCATGGTTTTCCCCGGTATTGCTTCTATTTCACCAGTGATCCAATCTCTCATCTGCGGCTGTGCAATTTCAGCCGGTGTATCGTGTTGTAAAGGAACTGATACTACATCTCTCACTGTTTCTGGAAAATGAGTTTCGGACAATTTTGAAAACCGTTTTGAGATGGCTTTGAAGATATCCCAATCGCTTTTCGTTTCCCAGACGGGTGGAACTGCTTCCGAAAGCGGATGGATGAAACTGTGCATATCGGTGGAATTCAAATCGTTTTTTTCATACCATGTCGCTGCCGGTAGGACGATATCCGAGTATAGGGCAGAAGTATCCATTCGGAAGTTCAAATCAACCACCAAGTCCATTTTTCCCTGAGGAACTTTGTCATGCCAGACGACTTCTTTTGCAGATTCCTTTGCGAAACTACTATCCCCGATGTGATTTTTATGGGTACCCAGATAATGGTCCAGGAAATATTCATGTCCTTTTGCACTGGACATGAGTGCATTTCCGCGCCAGATATACCAGACGCGTGGCCAGTTCTTTTCAGAATCCGGATCTTCCACAGAAAATTTCAGATCCCGATTCTTCAATTGATTTACGATGTACGTTTTGATATCTTTTTCATCGGTGGACCCGGTAGCGCTGACAGCTTCTTTCACCAGATCAAGCGGATTTTTATTGAACTGCGGATAAAATGGTAACCAGCCGTTTCGAACTGCTTTAATCTGCTGGTCAATGGTGTGTCCCTGGGCAAATTTACTATTTTTTGAACTTTCAGGCACAGGTTGGTACTCGGTAAATTCTTTTTCGTAACGCCACTGATCGGTGTGAACATAATGCCAACTGGGAGCGTTTTGAAGTCGCTGCCCATCGTACCAATCTTTGGCCATTGCTACTGCTCCCCATGATTCTCCCGGAGCTAATTTTTCTTGACCTACATAATGGGCTAAACCGCCACCATTGACACCTACGCATCCACATAGCATCAACGCATGAATACCAGCCCGGTACATGAGATTTCCGTGGTACCAATGGTTGATACCGGCACCGATGATGATAGTGCATTTCCCGTTGGTGTGGAGAGCGGTAGATCCCCATTCACGAGCAAATTTGATAAGATTATCTTTGGAAAGTCCAGTGTACTTCTCAGACCAGGCAGGAGTATAAGGTAATTCTTCGTCATTATAATCTTTTGGATATTCGCCACCCAAACCACGATCAACACCATATTGTGCCATCATGATGTCATAAACGGTTGCAATCAGAACCGTTTCACCAGAATTGGTTATCACTTCTTTAACTGGAACGCCTCTGGTTCTTGTAGTGTCACCGCCAAAATCATCAAATTTGACTTGAACGACAGAATCATTTTGCTCTAGAAATGTGAGTGCCGGATCGATGGGAGAATCGTCAATACCGTCTTTCAGTTCCAGATTCCATTTGCCTTGTGTGGTATCCCAACGATGTCCCACAGAACCTTTAGGCATTTTCGGTGCTCCTGTGACAGAATCCCACATGAGGAATTTCCACTCGCCGTTATTTTCGTTTTTATAAGGGGATGTGCGATTGGCACGAAGAAGTTGGCCGGAATAATAAGAGTCGTCTGTTTTTTTGATCTCTACCAACATGGGCAAATCGGTAAATTGTTTTGAATAATTGATGAAATAGGGGACTTTCTGCTCATGATGAAATTCCTTCAGCAGAACGTGATTGACAGCCATCCACCAGGCACCGTCTTGTCCTGCATTGATTGACATCCATTCATCAGCGTATTTTGCCACCTGATTGAAATCCGGTGAAAAGACTACCATTTTGGTCCCGTTGTGACGCGCTTCTGCTGCAAAGTGGCAATCCGGTGTACGGGTCATGTTCAGGTTGGATCCCATAACCGCTAACATTTTTGCATTATACCAGTCAGCGGATTCATTCACATCCGTCTGCTCGCCCCAGGTTTCCGGTGACGCGTTTGGCAGGTCACAGTACCAATCATAGAAAGAGAGCGAAACACCTCCCATAAGCTGAAGCATTCTCGACCCCGCGGCATAACTTACCATTGACATGGCGGGAATGGGGGAGAATCCGGTGATTCTATCAGGACCGTGTTTCTTGATCGTATAAATATTTGCTGCAGCCATGATATCGAGCACGGTGTCCCAATTGGCACGTCGGAATCCACCTTTTCCACGAGCAGTTTGCCACTGTTTCCGTTTTTCGGAGTCTTCAACCATAGACTTCCATGCGTCAACGGGGTCTGAGTAGATTTTTCTGGCTTCTACCCATAAATCCAGAATTGTCCCTCTGATATAAGGGTACTTGACTCTCAGCGGACTATACAAATACCATGAGTAGGAAATCCCTCTCTGACAACCACGGGGTTCATACGCAGGTAGTGTGGATTCCAGCTTGGGATAGTCCAGCCCTTGCATTTCCCACGTGACGATACCATCTTTCACGTGGATGTTCCAGGTGCAACTACCAGTACAGTTTACGCCGTGTGTGCTTCTAACAATTTTATCATACTGCCAGCGATTTCGGTAAAATTCTTCCCACTGTCTCTGTTGAGGGACGACGTCATCTCTGATCCACTTGTTCTTTAAATTATCTGACATTGATCTATCCTTGTATTGTGGATTTAGTATGTTTACTTGCTGCTATCATCGGTTTTCTCACTGCGGTGAAACGTCCGCTCCAGATGCTGCCAATGAGAACAAATAACAATATGGTTCCTAAAATTCCGTATAATATGAAGTTTGCTACTGATGCCAGCGTTGGTGCATTTGTGGTTTCGCCCTCATTCTTAAAGAATGCCATCAATTCAACAATTTCCTCATCTGTGAGAGGATGGTCAGCGAACACAGGACTCATGGTTACAGTTGGAGGAGCCTTTAACCAGTTGGTCAATCCTCTGGCTTCACCGAGACGGAAGTACACATCTGTGAGGTTAACTCCAAGTTTCCCACCACCCAAGCCTGAAAGACTGTTCACTTGGTGACACGAAACACAGGGAGGTCCGGTATTGGTAAGTTTTTGTTTCCCTAGAAAAATAGCTTTACCTATTACGATATCTTCAGGAGTGAAAGTGGGAGGGATATACGCGACTACAGGTGTTCCGGAAGTTGCTATTTCCAAAATATAATCCAGTAATCTAGCTGCAAGTTCAGCGTTAATACCAGGGGAGGGTACCATGGGAACATTATTAGCTTCAATTAAAATCTTCGCTGCGTAGGGGTCACCAGATGCCAGGACACTTGCAGGGTCGGTAATCCAATTGATTAGCCATTCACGAGTTTGGCGTGTTTCAACGTCCTTAAGATCCGGTCCGATTAACTTTCCTCCACCGATGGTATGACACGCTTGACAGTTGGTTTGGAAGTATTGTTCGGGCGAGTTTTGTGCATAACCCACAGCGCTTGTTAAAAATATCAATCCTGAAATAAAATATGGTATTCTCATTTTCTTCGACCTTAATTATAATTAAGTACAGTGCTTTAATATTATGCAATTTTCATACCCTAACGAAAATTTAATGGGATGGAGATAACGGATAACTTCCATTACTCCAATAAATACAGGTGGATAAGAGATATTTTGTGTGTGGTAATTATTCTAATATCAGATTTATTAGTGAGGGCTAACTGCATACGGCGTAATGCACCGATAACAGTTAAATCAGGTATTTACGAGGGTAGAATTTCAGGTTATGATGTCGCATACTTCAGTATGCATAACACTGTGCAAGTTACTGTTAGATACTTGAAAAATTGGGTGATAGAAAGATTGCTGGGGGGAATTGAATTATCAGCGTTTATCGGATGTCAATTTTTTTCATGATTCGTTGAAAGGCTGCTCGTGTTAATCCACAAAGTTCTGCTGCATGTGTGATATTGCCATTGGTCCTTTCAAGTGTGTTGCGGATATACTGCTGCTGAAACGAAGAAATGGCTTGTTGCTTCCCTTCTTCATACGAAGGAAATTCACTAAATATTTCATCTCTTGACAGATCACTGGCACCGATCCCCAGGTCAGATGGAATAATCTTTTCCCGGTCGCACATCACCAGCGCTCTCTGAATGGTATTTTCCAATTCGCGGACATTACCTCTCCAATCGTGATTCAGAAGTGAGGATAAAGCGGATTGAGTCAATTTGGGTGTGTTTACTTTAGTCCCAAATAAATCACGGGTAAATTGATGAACAAAATAGTCCGCAAGTGCAGGAATACTTGATCGTCTGTCATTCAGTATCGGTAATTTAATTTTCATTACCTTGATACGGTATAAAAGGTCTTCGCGGAATTGTCCTTCACCTACCAATTGATTCAAATCTTTATTGGTTGCTGTAATCAGACGGAATTCAACTTTTCGGGATTCCTGGCAACCCAGAGGTCTGATGGATTTGTCCTCCAATACCCGTAACAGTTTGCTCTGAAAATTCAATGACATAGAAGAGATTTCGTCTAAAAAAATAGTTCCACCACAAGCTTGTTCAAAGATTCCTTTTGTATCCACATGAGCGCCGGTAAAAGCACCTTTTTTATATCCAAATAACTCGGATTCAAGCAATGTATCCGGGATTGCGGCACAATTAATTGCCAGAAATTGAAGATCGCGTATGTTACTTTTTTCATGAATAGCCCTTGCAGTAAGTTCTTTTCCCGTTCCGCTGGCACCTTCGATCAACACCGGAACAGAAGTGGGCGCGACTTGATCCACTATTTGAAGAACCTGTTGCATGGGGAGATCTTCGGCTATGATCGCGGGGAGTTTGTCAAATCGTTTTGATCTTTCAGAAGCATAATTTCGTAATAGTATTTTGTATCCAGCGCGTTCCACAAACCGGATAATTTCCTTATTGTCGAATGGTTTGGTAATGTAATGAGCCGCTCCGTTTTGGAGACAATGAACAGCAGTTTCTATTGTTCCGAATCCGGTAACCATGATCACTTCAATCCCAGTTTGGTGATGAGTAATCCAATTTAAGAGGTCAATTCCGGACATGCCGGTCATTTTGATGTCAGTGAAAACAATATCGTATTTATCATTTTGAAGAAGAGTAATGGCTTCCTCTCCACTCGCTGAAATTTCAACAGGGCATTTCAAAGATGAAATTAGTTTTTGCAATCCTCGGCGTACATCCAATTGGTCATCAACAACCAACACTCTGATCTCGCGAAAATTTAGGGTAAAATGCGGTATACTTTTCTGCATGGGTACCTGAATTTACGTATGTGATTAGTTTTCTTCAATCCATTCCAAAATATTACTTATGCCATTCTAACTGAATTCTCTATTCCCTCGATATGTATATGGTAGAGTGATTCTGAAAATTGTGGGTTGAGGTTGATTTTGGTAAAGCAATACCGAACCGCCATGGGCTTCAGCGATTCGTTTAGCAGTTGACAAACCTAATCCCGTGCCCATATCAGAGTCTCTTGTGGTAAAGAAAGGAGTGAAAATATCTTTTCCAATCCCCGGATCTATACCGACGCCGGAATCTTCTATATCAACGACCATACATTTATCAGAATCATTGGTTCGAGTACGGATCATCACTTTGCCATTTGATTCTTTGACCGCCTGAATTGCATTCAAAATAATGTTTGCGAAAATCTGCTTCAATCGACTTAGGTCTCCTTCAATCCGAAATTCAGACGCTTCTAAAAAAAGTTTAATGGTAATATTTGTTTTACCATGTAATGGTACAAGAAGTCGGACGGTCTGATTGATCAATTCATGAATATCAACAATACTCATGTTGAGCGTTGGAGTTCGCGCAAAATCCAGAAGATTTGCTATGATCTCTCTGCAAGTTTCAGTATTTCTGTTGATCACATCAATATGTTCTGCATACGGTGATTGAGGATCAAAATCATCTGCTAACATCTGATTGTACATGGATATCGCTGCTAACGGACTGTTCATTTCATGGGCGACAACCGCTGCCATATTTCCCAGAACGGCCAAACGTTCCTGACGGGAATGTTTCTCGTGCATCAGAATTCTGTCCGTAATATCGCGAGATACAAGAATCTTTCCAGCTCCTCCACTTAATCCCGGCAGTTGGGTGGATAACACCTCAAAATACCGGTTTTCCAATTTTATAGTGCATGCTTGCATAGAATTGAGATCGAGCAAACAATCTATGCATTGCTTTGATTTAAGACTTTCAGGATTTATACATTCGAATTTTTCCATGCTGGAATCTGTGGCAAACAGGTGCTGGACAAAAGGTTTTCCAGCATCATTGTGGAGTACAATTTCGCCCTTACTATTTAAAAGGATTAACCCGTCATTCATTGAGTTAACCACAGTTTTTAACCGATCGTGCTGAATGCGGATCTCTTTCTCTCGTTCTGCCAGGTCCCCGGCAGTTTTTTCCAGCACTGCTGTCCTTTCTTCCATAGCTTCTGCCATCTGATTGAAACTGGAAGCGAGGTCCCCGATTTCGTCTTCCGAATCTGTTTTGACACGAGCAGAATAGTCTCCTTCTTTAATGTCAAAAGCCATCGTCTCCAGTTCACCCAGTGGACGGATAAGAAAGCGAACAGGGAAATACATGGCCACCAGAATCAGGATAGCAATGAACAAACCAACAAGAAATAACCTTTCCTCTAAAGCAGTAATAGTTTTCAAAGCGTTGGCAGTACCCAACTCTACGAGGAGTGTCCAGTTCACATATTTCATGGGAAAGCTGAATCCAAACATTTCCTGATCATTTCGACAGTTATGGCGGCCTTCATGTAATACGATAGAATTGTGAATGTCTGAATCAATATGTTGGATGGTAAGATCAAGCAAATCTACGTTTTCTCGTCGATTGAGGGTCCACCATGGAATGTCAAGCATTCCGCCTGATTGGTCGATAAAAGTGAGATACTTTTCAACATCAGAAAATGACATTGCGTTCTGATATTGTTCTGAAAGATAGGCGAGTATTTGGGCGAAATCCACAACACAAACCAAGTGGCCTATAAGTTTGGTCTGGTTAATATTGGTGAGAGGCGTAACAACGGCAAATCGGGGGCTCACAGGGTTTGTTCCTGAATGAAACAGCGGACTGTACCAGAGCGTGTCCTTTTGAAATCCTTCAGCGATAATGTCAATGAGTCCGGTCTCCATTGGATAAACGGATGCAAGCCTGTTTGCCTGGATATCAAATACATGGAGGTTTATGAATTCGTCAACAATCGGTAATTTATTGATTTTCAGATGATTAATGAGTCTGGTTTCTGTATCATTGATAGATGTGGTGGTATCCTCAATAATTTCGGTTTGAGTACGAATAAATCCATCTGAAGCAAAATCCTGCGCACGTCTCCCTAACATAAGCAGATGTTGATCGAATACTGAAGACTGTGCAATAGTTTCGCTTTTTAACCGAGTTTGGATTTCCTGAATTAAACTGCTGTGAACTGTGTTGATGATCAAAAAACCACCTAATCCAAATGCGATCAGACTTACCACCACAAAACTCAATGGGAGTTTGTAACGGATTTTTAGTTTGGCGAGTGGATCTCTATTTAGCCAGTTCATCTGTTTTTCCAGTTTGATTAACGCGTATTATCATCGGTAAATTTCATTTAGCGGGATGAAAAACATTAGAAATATTAGTACTTTACACGAGCATAGGCAAATACATGTTCACTTTTTCAGGAATGTCAATGAGCTTCAGATTCTTTTTAGATCCGTAATAGCAAAATTAGATGAATAATATTTTTGATTTGAATTACACGGGTAATCCCTTTCATTTCTATGGCATCCAGCATTTCAGCGCATTTGCTATGATCATAGCCGTATTGGGTCTCATAATCCTATTCAAACGGTTTCGTTATACGAGGAGTATTGAGGTGATCCGGTATACGTTGGCATTAGGGATTATCCTCAACGAACTGGGATGGCATTTATGGGCAATATTGCACGGCGAATGGAATATACAAACTGCACTTCCTTTACATCTTTGCAGCATCATGGTTTATCTGACGCCCATATTATTGATCCGAAAGTCTTATCGGATATATGAACTAATCTACCTATTGGGTGTTGCGGGAGCTATGCAGTCGTTATTTACGCCAAATCTAACCACTTATGGATTTCCTCATTTTTTATACTTTCAGTTCTTTATATCTCATGGCTCCATCATTCTTGCCGGATTATTCATGACTATTGTGGAAGGATACCGCCCGAATCGTAATTCTGGTCTTCGAGTATTTTTGACAGGGAATGTATTCATGGTAATCGTGTTTTTTATCAATCGGGTGATTGGCAGCAATTATATGTTTGTCTCTCACAAACCTCTTACACCCAGCCTGCTTGATTATCTGGGACCGTGGCCATTTTACATCATCGGGATCGAAATATTTGCAATACTTTCCATTACGTTACTTTATCTGCCGTTTATTAAAAACAGGTCGAATCAATCAGACTCACAATATCTTGGAGAGGAAGCTGTTAACTAAATAACCCAGAAAATACGGGTTGTTATCAAGGAAAGTAACCCAATGTTTCGGTTCCAACGCTTTGGTTGGAATCTGCGATAGAGACACAAACGTAACCGCACGACGGATTAGCAGTAAGCTAAATGCTCATCGAGAAATGGGGGAGTTGTGACGGGAAAATACACAAAATTAAATGAGTCGGATACACGCTGGTCCAAGGAACAGTACAACCTGATGATTTTATAGAAATTATAGAAAATTGGTCACCGAAAAGTCACCATGCGATTTAACTTGATATCGGTAACTGAAAAGTGGGCAAGAATTATTGAAGACAGACCGGATGTTTTTTTCTGATTGATCATAGCCTCAATTTTACACAAACTTATTAATTAATGGTCTGGCAAATGTTCGTTTTTAATAGTACCCAAATTGAAGAACAGTATGTCGATTAGTAAAATGCTTTGTTTTGAAAGCGATATACATAAGAAAACAAATTATAGTTTGACAATTGTATTTGTGGCTTTGATCATGGAATAGAATTCAATTCTTCTTTTAGGAAAACACGGGTGAAAGAAAATCCAGATTTATAGATCTGAAGTCTTGATATTCCAATGATTTCCAGTAGGAAATCAAGCAGCCACTTTGTGTGTTTTGACATGAAATCGTTATAGACAGTCAGTTTGTTAGGTAAATCACTCTTTAGGATTTTCTCCAGCAACTCAAATATCATCGCAGCATGATCCGGAGGCATGGTATTGGTTTGGACTTTGGACAATCCATATTGTTTCATAAACTGATTCACCTCATTTGCATCCACACCCCAATATGTACCTTCAGTGAATACCGACTGATAGGGAGGATGATGATCCGCAGGTCCCAGAAATAATCTTGTGTATTCTGCTTGCATCTGATCAAGGGTTAGTGAATCGTCAATCTGAACTCCAATGGATCTTAACTCCGTCTGTTTGCCGATAACAAATTGGAAAAGTTCTTCATCTGGTTCAGAGAACAGTGTGCGCAAGAAGCGCAACACTGGAATTGCTACGCTTTCTGTATTGTAACGACTGTATCCATCCATCGCTGTTGTCCTCCAATTGGATCCGGGCTATTGGGAATGATCCAATTCGGATTTTTACCGTGTGTATCCCACCATACATGATCACAATCTGGAATACATTCATGTCCTGTTGACGCTTTCTTACCACTAGCAAATTCACCATATTCCCAGTGGCCCAGATGAAAGCTGATAGCAATAACGCCTGGGACAATCCCTTCAATAACCTTCGCATTGGTAGTCATCTCACCGATACCTGATTTAACCTTTATCTGATCACCATCTTTAATGCCGAACATGCTGGCAGTTTTTGGATTCATCAAGCCAGGATTATCATGGAAGAGTTCTGAAAGCCACCGGCTATTTTGCGTACGCGAATGTGTCTGCACTGCAACTTTGTAGGTAGTCAAGATGAGCTCATCCCTGGATAAATTCTGGTGTTCCGGGATAGGCATCCAACTGGGGAGTTCCGGGAATCCTTTTTCTTTTAGGAAGGGAGATGATATTTCAACCAAACCGGATTTATTTATCTTATCAGGTTTAAAACCAGCCATGACTTTTCCATTGATATCCTGACCGATATAGCCTTTGTAGGCATATTTCATTTTTCTATAACCCGTTTTCTGGGCTTCAGCGGCTGATTTTGCTTTTGACTTTTTCCAGTTCCAGTATACGCCGGTATCTTCGTCCAGGATAACATCGGCTGCTTTGTAGGCCTCAGCCTTGATTTCTTTTAGATGCTGCAGGAATTTAGGTTTCGCGTTCGGGTCATGCCACACACCATTCTTCTTTAATAAGGCGAAATCAACATGGCTCTTTTCGCAGGATTTCTTTATAAAATCCAAAGTCGAATCATATCCAAGACCAAATCCCATTTTCTTTGCAAGGTCAATAACAACATCCTGGAACTGTCGTGATTCTCCTAAAGGGTCGACAACAGGCTGACGCAAGTAGAACTCAGGTATCATCGCAAATGAGATCATATCATCCCAGGACCAGCGCTCAAGATATGTCACATCCGGCAAGATGAGATCAGCAAGAGCAGTGGTTTCACTCATAAACACATCTACAGCAACATGGTAAGGAATTAAAGATTCGTCCTTGAGTATCTCAATATTCTCACCACAATTACCATTTACAAAAGCTGGGTTATAACAGTGGGTCATGTAGATATCAGGGCGGCCGTTCCTTCCATCCTTGATCATCTTCAGTACCTGATGATTGACATGATGATTGGGAAAGGCGCTCTCACCAGGAAAGCCATTAGCCAGGTCTAATTTTTTAGTACTACCGCTGACTTTAGGATATTTCCATTTCGGTCCAACGGCCTGGTTAGTTCCGCCGGGTTGATTCAGATAACCGCACATTGACTCCAGCATAAATTTAGCACGTTCAGTCATTACACCATTGTAGTGTGCAACAGCACCTCGATAAGTTACCAATACTGCAGGTTTTGCTTTAGCAAACTGAATCGCAACAGATTCAATCATATCCGCAGAAACTCCAGATATCTGCTCCGCCCATTCCGGAGTATACTGCTTCAGGTGTTTTTTTAATTGTTTAACGCTTGTGGTTGTCCAATTTTCGATGAAGCTTTTATCATAAAGTCTCTTTTTCATGATTACGTTGCCCATCGCCAGCATAACAGCCAAGTCTGTCCCGGGCTTCACGGGTATCCACTGAGTAGATTTTGCCGCAGTATTCGACAGTCTTACGTCGAAAGTATACATTTTTACACCGCGATCCATAGCGTCAGTCGCCCGCTGGGCAGCCTGAACATGAGAGGTATGTGCTTCAAAGAAGTTTGATCCGAAGTTCACAATCAGGTTGGTATTATCAAAATCCCATACATCATAATGTTTTGCCCAGGTCAGCTCCTGTGCAACCCACTTTGCACCTTCGCAAATTGAAGTATGATTTCCCAAGGTTCCCGTTCCGAATCCAGTGAGGAAATCCTTCACTATTTTTCCGTCAGAAGCCTTCATCCGACCATAATGAAACATGAACTTTTCCGGCTCATTTTTCTTGCGCAGAGTATCAAGTCGAGAACTCAATTCGCCCAGGGCATCGTCCCAAGAAATGCGTTTCCAATTTCCTTCTCCGCGTTTGCCAACCCTCTTCATGGGGTAAAGAATTCGATCTGGATCATAGACCTGGTTTATACCAGCCTGTCCCCGTGAACAGATCTTGCCACGGTTACGGATTGAGCGTGGATTACCTTCTATCTTTACTAATCTTCCATCCTCAACCTGGCACTCTATCGCATCCCTCGATACACATTGCCAGCAGGCAGAAGGTATTATTTTTCTTTCTTTACCAGAGGGGGAAAATCCTTTAGTCACACCTTCAGCTGAAATGTCGCCACGAATCTGGCTGCCAGCCGCCAATGTCCCGAATACTGCGCTTACTTTAATAAAATCTCTTCTTGAAATGGTTGTATTCATAATATAATCCTCTTATGCTTTCCTGTTTTGTCCGCCGGAAGCCGGGGCATTATTTCTGATATCAGAACCGTGAGTATAGGTATCTTCAAATAAATTCAGATAGAACACATTTGGATGGGTTCCATATCCTTCTTTCAAACCTTTTACTCTGTTTTTATTCTTTTTAATGATCTTTGAAATAGCAGCGTTTGGATCATCCAGATCACCAAAAATCCTCGCATTGCCCGGGCAGGTATTAACACAACTGGGTTCGAGACCTCTATCTACCCTGTGCTGGCAGAATGTACACTTGCCAATCGCCTGATTATCAGGCTCTTCACCAGCCCGGAGCAATGGATCAACATAACGAGCCTTGTACGGACATTCTTCTACGCAAGCATGACAACCCAAGCACCGATTTTGATCATATAGAACCATACCATCGGGTCGTTTGTAGGTTGCCTTGGCATCGTAGGTTTTTCCGTTAAAATTCTTTTTGACTGGATCAGCAGGGCAGACATCCACACAAGGAGCATCGGAACAATGGTTGCATAGCCAGGGTAGAAATGAACGAGTAGTTTTTGGATATTTGCCATGTTCATATTCGATCACATTGCTATTATATACACCAAGTCGGACATCAAATTCAGCTTTACATGCAATCGCACAGGCTTTACAGCCATAACAACGATTTAAGTCTACCAGCATGCCCCATCTGCCAGCAGGTTTCAACCCTCCATCGTTGGTGGGCGAATTAGATGTGGCAAGTAAGCTGGATGTGCATAACGGTAGGAGGCTGGTCGCCGCTAATCCCACCCCTATTTTTTTTAGAAAATCTGTACGGACAATACCGTCTTTTTGAATATTTTCATTTTCGTCAGGTGTACTTGCAGGCTCTTTGATGATTCCTGTATTTGTGTCACTTTTACTCATGTTGACCCCTTGATTATTCGTGTCGTGTTCTAAATACTACTTAACATGCTAAAATCTAATATCATCTCTACTTTAGCTTAAACTGAAAGTTGAGTTGAAAAAAGGTTTCGGAGTCGCCTTCTTCAGGAGTAACCAATCTCAAATTAGGCGCAATTATTAACCCAGTTACAGGAGAATAATGTATACCTGCGATTATATAATTTTCAGAATCCTCATCTGTGTCAGTATTTGGGTCGTATATATCTATACGACCATAGGTCTGCAACTTATCGGAAAGTTTATAAACTGTATAAACAGAGATAATCTGTTCAGTCACATCAGGTCCTGAATCGGTAAGCATGTCAAATTCACCACCAATCCGTAAGGCTGCAGATGCAAATCCACCAAACAGACCAAAAACTGTGACGGTTTCATCTGATTCATAGGGTTCAAAGGTGAAAACTCCTCCTGCATTGAAACCTTCTTTCGAACTTAATTTTGGTTGTCCAATTAAGGCTTGAGCGGAAATCTTCTTATAAGAATCATCTTCACTTTTTTTGTAACCAGTTCCATTGGTGTAGAGTATACTGAACAGGATATTCTGCGCGAATTTGTTCGCATATCCAATTCCCATATCTGCTGAGCTGGAAAACTTCTTGCGATCCATGGCGGATTTCTCAATAAAACGATATCCCCAGGTTTTCTCCTGAACACTGAATACATTCATTCCTTGGAGCCCCAGAGTGATTTTACCCAGATCCGTCTTCCAATCGACCTTTGCATTTTTCAAGTAGACATTTTTAGGAGAATTATTGGAGTCAATGTCAGTCTGTAATTTATAACTCAGATTATCGGCAAGATTATCTGTAACAGTAAAATAAACACGCTTTATTGCGAATCCAGCATCATTATTAGCATCACTCGTAAAATCGTAGATATAATCAAAAAAGACCACCGAACTCACGTTGGGGGTTCCAGCGATTACTAATGAGCATAATAAGAGCGCTGCCATGAAATTTCTTTTAAACATTCTTCTTTCCTTTTTTTATATTTTATAATGGGTTAATGCTATTTGGAAATACAAATCTTACATACGGTCTGATCTTAAGCAAATTCCATACCGTTGGTACAAGGTGATCGCAAACTATTGTAATTACATTACTTTGGGGAATATTAGGAGTGGAATTGAGATATGGAATCGACGAGAAATCATCCAGATCGACGAATTATCGTCGCTGTTGAGAAGAATTCAGAAATTATCTAATCGTTATTGGTATTGGTAAGTTTACTCTTGAGAGTTGAGACGGGGATGCCAAGTATGCGGGCTGCTTCAGCTTTGTTCCCATTGGCTTTATTGAGGGCTTCCTGTATTAAACCATATTCATATCTTGAGACATTATCAGTCATGTTGACATTCGTTGATTGCTTCTCAGTTGTACGAGAAAATCGTGGATTTCCTTCCAAAATTTCGAGGGGCAAGCACTCTGGCTCAATCGGATTGCATTTGCAAATAATAGAAAGACGCTCAACAAGATTCTTTAGTTCTCTAACATTACCTTTCCAATTATAATCAATCAATATAGACATAGTTTTATCGCTAATTAGAATTGGCTCAATGGAATATTCTTTAAAAAAATGGGTTAGAAGTAAGGGTATATCCTCCCGTCGATCGATGAGAGGTGGAAGTTTAAGTGGAAACACATTCAATCGGTAGTACAGATCTGAGCGAAAACGGCCTTCCTCTACAAGCGTTAAGAGATTGACTTTAGTGGATGCCAATACTCGTGTATCAACAGGAATTATTTCTGTGCCGCCGACTCTTTCAATGACTTTTTCCTGCAACACACGGAGCAATTTTACTTGTGATTCAAGTGGAATATCATCTACATCATCGAGAAAGATAGTACCACCTCTCGCCAGCTCAAAACGGCCGATTTTGCGCTGATGGGCACCAGTGAAAGCCCCACGCTCATGCCCAAATAGTTCACTTTCCAATATATCTTTTGAGAGCGCTGCACAGCTAACCTTGACCAATGGGTTCTTTGATCTATGACTATTATGATGAATAGTATCCGCCAGGATTTCCTTTCCAGTACCGGTCTTTCCTGTAATCAAGACTGTCACATTCTCAGGTGCTACGACAACAATCTGTTTATAAACTTTTAACATCACGGAACTTTTTCCGATGATCTTGCCAAACGAGTAGCGTTCTTTCAGTTGAGATCGAAGAAATTTATTCTCTTTATTTAATTGAATTAGTTCCTCAATATGATCAAGAATTTTTTTCAGTTCATCAAATTCGATCGGTTTAGTCAAATAATCATAAGCACCGAGATGAATTGCTTCTACGGCATTTTTAATTGTTGCGTAGGCTGTCATTATTAATACTTCACCGCCTATACTGTGTTCCTTAATTTTACTAAGGAGTTCTATCCCACTCATCCCTGACATTTTTAAATCGGTCAGAATTACGTCAAACTGATTCCTTTTAAGTACATCAAGTGCCTGAATCCCAGATGCACAAATCTCAACCTCATGTCCGAAGTCTTTTAATTCATCGCGAATTGTTATACGCTGTATTTCTACATCGTCTATTACCAGTATTCTCATCTCATCCTATTTAGATATTTTTTACCGATTTTTTCAGCTAATGAAAGGTCCCCTGGTGTATTCACATTATGCAATAGTGATACGGTCTCTGGAAAATCAGAATTACTGATGTTGATTATATGGGCTCCGGATTCAGTGATCAGGTCGTTGATACTATATTTTCCCGCATTGATCCTCTTTTCAATCAGAGGGATCAACTTACAACTGTATACAGCACACAATGGTTCTATGCCTCGACCGGCATCTACAGTACAAACATCATATCGTGGACCCTCCCGACATAGTAACTGTAGAATCTCGGATGAAATCAATGGCAGATCACATGCTACGATAAGACAATGCGTAGAACGGCAGTTTTTGAGGGCCGTATAGATACCACCTAGTGGACCTATATTTTTAATAATATCGGTGTGCATCGACAAGCCCAAGAATTTATATACATCAGTGTTGTCTGCAATGAGAAGGGGATTTTCAATACAGCTTGACATCACCTGATACACCCATTCTATAAGAGCCATTCCATTTACCTGCTTCAAAGCCTTGTTTGCCCCCATTCTACTGGATTTTCCACCAGCTAATATTGCACCGCAGGTTACTGCCCAGTTATCATCGACCGCCGATGCATGGGGAAAGTCGAGAAAAAATAAAGTACCGTTCCCAAGGTTACTCTCAACACGGATGCTCCCATCGTGCCCAGACATAATGTTTTGACAAACTGCCAACCCCAAACCAGTTCCCTCTCCCTGGGTCTTTGTGGTAAAAAATGGATCAAATATTTGATCCAGATTATGCGGTGCAATCCCGATACCATTATCCTCGATTGATACAAATACATTTTTAGAATTGTAAGATGTTTGGATATTGATTTGACCATTCACAGACACAGCATGGACGGCATTGAGAATAAGATTAATCAAAACCTGTTCAAGTTGCTCCTGATCACCCAGTATATGAGGAGATTCGGCACTTAAATTAAGCTGTAATTCAACCTGCTTCTCAGATAATTGAATTTCAAGAATACGGGTTGCATTCTGTATGACTTGGTTGATATCAACTGCCTTTAAAAGAGGATCCTTGGCACGAGAATAATCCAGTAATCCACCAACAAGGTTCTTGATCTGGTGCAGTGAATTCTCCATCAGACCGATATACTGAGCAGTTTGTTCTTTATCTACTTGATCAGCCTTAATTCTTTTTAAACAGGTTATCACACCACCAAGCGGATTATAGATCTCATGAGCCAATCCGGCTGTTAGAGTACCAATAGCGGCTATTTTTTCGGTACGAATCATAGCAAGTTTCGATTTTTCCTTTTCCAGCCCTGACCTGTGAAGTCTGCCCATCATATTTAAAAATCCTTGTTCCAGGAGGCCGATCTCATCTCTTCTATTTGAGGTGAATCCTGGCTGGAAGTCTGTATCCGATACTTTTATCATTTCATCTGCCAACTTCTTGATTGGTTTTGCAAGAATCCTAGCAACCGCTACAGCTACAAGAATTCCACCAAACAACGCAAGAACAGTGAATACCAGTAATTTCAAACGCCACGCAGCGAGATATTCTAACTCAGATTCCAGGGAGAAATAGATGAACAATACTCCAAACGATTTTCCATGGACATGCAGGGGAATGATAGTCTCGAGTTGCTGGATCTTGCCACGCTTCAGATGTGTAGTTTGCATCTCATCTGTCTGACATTTATCTAATCTACATTCAGACATCGCTTGATAGTCGTACCAAGTATAATTGCTTGCGGCAATAGTATGGCAATCCCTATCAACAACCGCCATTTCAAGTACAGCAGCATCTTTATTCTTCAAAAGATCCGCCATCTGATTCTCAAGTAAACCTCCTTCTTCAAGAAGTCCGATTTCCTCATACAACAAAGTGTTTGTGAAAGAAACGGCGGTGGATATGGAAACAAGTTGAGCACGCCGTTCTGCTTCAAACATGTGGGATTTGAATTCCGTCCGATACAGATACATGTTCATAAAAACAGAAATAAGAGTCACGATCACGGCTGCCAGGGATATGAACTTGACCTCCAGATTGAAAGATACTCTTTTCATTACTTGAAGAATAATCCCGGGTGACAGGTGTTGCCACAGGAACCTGGTATTGCGTTTAACATATCACGAACAATCTGATAGTCGGCATCCTGAGTTTCGGTAAATCCATATCTGAATTCTGGATTCCAATTTGATACAAGGGTTTGGTATTCAGGAACGTTGACATCTATCTTCAATAATGCTTTTGTAATATATTTGACAATTGTTGAATCTAAATCAGACTTAATGACGAATGGTACACTCGGGACTGCATCAGATATGTCCAATATTCGTAATCCTTTTTCAAGATACTTATAAGCAACTATATCCTTCATAGCGCCAGCATCATACTCACCGGAAAGTACTGCTTTAGCTACGGAATCATGGTGCTTCAAATTCTTGTAGTCGGATAAGTTTTCTAAGGTCAGACCGACTCCTGCAAGAGTATACCTTGGTACCAGATTACCTGATGTAGAATGGACGGAAGCAAAAGCAAATGTCCGGTTTTTTAGATCCTTGAGATTCAGAATATCGCTATCCTTCCGTACAACAATTAAACTTCTATAATTGGGCTCACCTTCCGAATTCAGCGGTTTCAGTATTGGTATTGCACCATATTTAGAATGTGCCTCCACGTACGTTACGGCACCGAATGAGGCAATCTGTATAATATCGTTTTCTAGATAGTTAACTGCATCTTGATAGGTTTTCCCTAATTTGATTTCAAACAAATAGGGTGTTTCTCGGGATAGATAATCCATTATAGGTTGATACTCTTCGTACATGATCCTGGGATTATATCGCGTGATAAACCCAAAATACACAGTATCTAAAGGTTCAATCATTACATTAATGGAGGTTTTTGTTTCCGTTTTAATTTGATCAGTGGTAGCTGATTGATCACAGGAGTAAAAAAAATAACTTGAGACCATCCCCATTGTAGCAAAACAAGTAATCTTCATAATCCATGATGTATAACGTTTATCTAGTAACATATATCTTTTGATATCTCTTCTTTAGAACGGGCTCAAATAGTCGCACTGAAAGTATTTTCTCAGCATAAACGATTGATTATCATGTTGTTTCAACATTCGTGACAAGCATCAACCAGATTGTTATAAGACAATCATAGTTTAATCTAAAACCTAAAATGTGAAAACGTATAGTCATTCTTGTACACAATTGTCCATTGTTAAAAAAACGATTGGACACGAATAGGATAATATAAAGAGAATACTTTAGGTTTTATTGTTATCATAATTTACAAAATTAAGCTAACTTGCTTAAGTTGCTATTTCCTCGTTTGGACGTTGTCAGCTTTTTGATTTTCGCCCTTCTCTTTTTAATCTCATAATCATTCCCACAATACCGGCTGTTGTTTTCTTGCTTGTGAATGTTGAATCATTAGACTTCCCTTATTGTTAAAATTTAACCAGAAGTCTCTCATAGGATTAATCTATTTAATTCCCGAAGGCTTTGACACGATACATCCATACCTGTAACCAATAATCGCAGTAATTTTGAGATCTGTTTGTAGGCTGGCAGGATCGCTAAAGTTAACCCACTTCAGTAGCTGATAAGTTCACGATCACGCGGATGGTCCTCATATTGGCTTATGTCTATTTCATATCGCTGTCGTAAATCTGCAAAAAAAATAGTACCTTCAGCTGCCATAGAAAAGCTGAAGAACAATCCAGAGATGATAATTAGAAGTGCTTTTTTCATTGTTATAAGTATTCCGCTTTATTTTTTTTATATAATTGAGTGCTAAAATTTATTGTGAATTCCATAGATAAATAGTCACAGAAAACGCCTTAAATTTTGTCCGTTACAAATTTGAGTTAATTAAAGGAGATAATCATGTCAGTCGGACCATGGGAAGTCATAATCATTTTAGTGGTGGTCCTAGTAATATTTGGCGGAAAAAAAATACCGGAACTCGCCAGAGGGTTAGGACAGGGGTTAAGAGAATTTAAAAAAGCTACCCACGAAATTAAGGAAGAAGTGGAGAACGCCACAAAAGAGTCTAGTGACGTGAAAAAAGAAGATTAATGTGACATTTGGATATTATCAAAATATTTTCAATGCATCCAAACCTCACTGTGTACTCATTTCAGTTCCATTATAATACAGTTATACCGGTAGGTTAATTCGTATTACAATTGTAATTATAATATATTATATCTAATTAATTTTATTCTATGATCAATATCCGGCAATCTGTCATTATTAGATTGGCATAAAAAAATCCTCAATTGTCTCGAAACTTTCTCCAAATATTTGCATTTATAGGGTTGCGTAATTAGTCACACCTGTTGATAATTTAAAGCTTATGATAGAATTTCAAAATCCACTATTTCTCTTGTTATTGCTGGCTCTGCCGTTGATGTTCATTTGGTATCAACGAGCAGGCAGGCACCGTGAAGCGACACTTCGGTACTCTTCACTTGATCTGATCCCCACGCCCCTACTCCATGCTGGAAAGTGGAAATCCATTACGCTTCAATCCTTCAAATATGTTATTCTCCTTCTGATCATTTTGGGGCTTGCACGTCCGGTTAAAAAAGACAGCATCCAGGAAACCAAAACTGATATTATCGATGTGATGTTGGTGATCGATCAATCCTCATCCATGTTGGCGCAGGACTTTGAGCCAAATCGTCTGGGCGCAGCAAAAGAAGTAGCGAAAAAATTTATAAAAGACCGCGAAGGTGATCGGTTAGGGATTATCGTATTCGCAGGTGAGTCATTTATCCAGTGTCCCTTAACAACAGATACGGATGTACTTATTCAGTTTGCAGATCAGATCGATATTGTTGATCGGGATCACGATGGAACCGCTATCGGAATGGCTATCGCAAATGCACTCAACCGGTTACGGGATTCTGAAACCAAATCAAAGATTATGATTCTGTTATCAGATGGATCTAACAATCAGGGCGAACTTGATCCTTTGACAGCAGCAGATCTCACCGCCAAATTTGATATAAAGATTTATACTATCGGAGCCGGTACCCGTGGATTCGCTCCATATCCGGTGCAGGATGCCTGGGGTCGGACGGTTATGAGAAATATTGAAGTCGAGGTTGACGAAGTAACTCTGGCAGAAATTGCCAGGATCACGGGTGGAAAATTTTACCGCGCTACGGATAATGAATCTTTGGTAAAAATATACGATGAAATCAATGCACTTGAACGAACAGAGGTTGAAGTCCATGAATATGAAAATATTACTGATCTCTACAGTTTCTTCACCATACCTGCTGCATTACTTGCATTGGGATTTGTTGTGACTTTCAGAAGTATTTTCAGGAGACCATTCTGATGGTCAGATTTACGCATCCTCACTTGTTTTACCTGTTTATCCCGTTTGCGGTATTTCTGATTTGGAACTGGATCACCCGACGAAATCAAAATAAACGAATTGAACAGATTGGGACTCCCAGCATTCGGCAGTTTCTATTTAACCGCATTTTATTCAACCGGATAAACCTGAAATACATTCTCATATTTTTAGGAACAACCTTTCTAATTCTTTCAAGTGTGGGACCACAGATTGGCACTCGTTTGACAGAGCTGAAACGGAAAGGTGTGGATGTAGTCATTGTATTGGATACATCAACGAGCATGGATGCAGTAGATGTAAAACCCAGTCGAATGGAAAAAGCAAAATATGAATTATCCCGACTGATCAACAACCTCAAAGGTGACCGGGTGGGACTTGTGGTTTTTGCAGGCACGGCTCATCTGCATATGCCACTGACAACCGATTATGGCGCAGCTCGGTTATTCCTCAATTCTATTGATACTAAAACGGTTTCCAGCCAAGGCACAAATTTCCAGGATGCTATTAAACTGGCACTGGACAATGTAGACGCAGAAGATAACAAATATAAAGTAGTGGTTTTGGTCTCTGACGGTGAGGATCACCAAGGTGGAATTTCTGATCTGGCTGAGGATGCCCGACAAAATCAGATTATTATCCACACTTTAGGTGTTGGTACAACTGGTGGCGGACCTATCCCTGTATCTGATGCTCAAGGAAACCAAGTTTTTAAAAAGGATGGCTCCGGGAGGATCATCACCACTCAATTGAATGATGCCGTATTAAATGAGATTGCGGTTACCACGGGAGGGAAGTATATTCGAATCGAAAATCAAGCCAATGCTATTGGTCCGTTATTGGATGAGCTGGATAATATGGAGAAGCGCGACATGAAAACCCATGTGTTCTCTCAATATGAGGACCGGTATGGCGTATTTTTATTATTAGCAGGTTTGTGCTTTTTGATCGAATTTTTAATTACTACACGGAGCAGCAAAGAAATCACCTGGCAAGGTAGGTTCAGTAGATGAGGAGTACAGGAACACACATGAGATTACTTTTTTTCATCATGATATTTACTTTTGCATTAAGTCAGCAACCAGCAGATTTGCTTCCCAGCACTCAACAACCTCAAATGCCACCTGATCCAAAATTGGAAAAAGCGCTTCTTGAATATGAACAATTATTAAAAGAGCACCCGGATAAAAAAGAATTGAATTATAATATGGGCAACATCAAGTACCTCATGGGCGATTTGGAGTCTGCGGTTTCTGAATACCAGAAAGCAGAAGGAGTACCGGACAATATTTCCCGGTCACATGCGTATTATAATGCAGGCAATGCCATGGTTCAGCAGGAAAATTTACAAGAAGCCATCTCTTTGTATAAAAATGCTATGCTGTTGAATCCTGAAGATGAGGACCTAAAGTACAATTACGAATTAAGTAAACTGATGCTCCAGCAGCAACAACAGCAGCAACAGGAAAACCAGGATTCCGACGAGAAAAAAGAACAGGAACAGCAACAAGAAGAGCAGAAACAGCAGCAAGAAAATCAATCAGACGAACAGCAGAAGGACGAATCCCAGCAGAAAAAAGATTCAGAAGAACAGGATAAAGAGGAAGGCGAAGAACAGGATAAGCCATCGGAAGAACAAGCAAAAGAAGAAGAAAAAAAAGAAGATGAATCTCCACCACCGCTGACACCTTCAGCCGAAAATGAAGAAAAAAAATTGGGAAAAGAAGAAGCAGAAGCCATACTGAATTCACTGAAAGCAGATGAAGACAATATGATGAAGAAGAAGTACGTGAGCGCCAAACAGGTAAAAGCAGAGAAGGACTGGTAAGTGATCCGTGTGTTCATATTTCTATTGATCAGCCTAACACTATGTTTTGCTGCAGATCCACAGATCCGGGTCACAGTAGATCGGAATAAAATTTACGAAGGAGATTCCGTTACGCTCACCGTGAGTGTGGAAAACGGAAATGGTTATCCGCAGTTGAATATTTCTGATATTGAAGATTTCCGAACTGTAACAGGGCCTAATCAATCATCCAATATGCAATGGGTCAACGGTGAAGTCACATCCACGCATTCATTAGTTTACGTCATGGTTCCTAAAAACAGGGGCGAATTATTCATCCCGGAATTGACCATCAAGGCAGAGGGTAAGACATATAAATCCAAACCCATCTCTGTCACTGTATATAAACGGAAGGACCAATTTACTACTGGTACACAGGGTAACCCTCCTGAGAGTCGGTACTTTATTGAAGCATCCGTTGATAAACCAAATCCTTACAGAGGAGAGCAGGTCACTCTAACCTACACGATTTATACCAAAGTGGATATTTCTAAATTTGAAAAAAAGATAATTCCTCGCTATCAGGGATTCTGGACGCATGAGCTGAACACTCCGCGGAATTTACAGTTACGTGAAGTGGTGCGTGGCGGAGCAAAGTGGTATGCAGGGACAGTGAAAAAGATCGCACTTTTTCCGACGCAATCGGGCATTATTGATATCGAACCCCTCACAGCAGTGATTGGCCTCAGGGTGGAAGACAGGTCGCAGAGGGGATTATTTTCAAATATGTTTGCCACCACAAAAAACTATTCGATTTCCTCAAACTCGGTTCAACTTGATGTCCAATCTTTACCACCCAACTCCGGGAAGGTATCTGCCGCAGTGGGAGACTGGGCTATCACAAGTAGGATAACTGCAAATGACGTCAAACAGAATGAGGCTGTGACTTTGACCATCCGACTTCGGGGAAAAGGGAATCTACAGGCTGTGGATATCCAGGATATTAACTTCCCAGACGAAATCGAAGTATTTGATCCCACCATCAATGTGGATGAACATCCGCAGGGAGATGTAGTCGCCGGGACGAAAACCATTGAGTATGTACTGATCCCCCGGGGAACAGGGAATATAAAATTACCATCAATTGAACTTTCATATTTTGATCTCCGAACGAAACAATGGCGGGCCAAGGCGACGCGACCCATTGTCCTCAAAGTAACACCCGGAGATCGAAATTACTCCACCGAAATTGGATTTACAAAAAAAGAAGTCTCTCTCATGGGTCGGGATATCCGCTTTGCCGACCATCGCACCCCAACGTGGAGAAGAAGCGATGCGGGGATGGTTTCGCCATGGACGGTTACTTTTCTATTTGCAGCGGTATTCTTGTATTTTATACCCTGGTTTCTTTCCTATAATCAGGCACGAGTCGCTGCAACTGCAGGCTCACGGCAAGCTAGAAAAGCGTTGAAGTCAGCATTGGAATCTTTAAAAAATTATACGGGCGATCCGTCAACAGATTACCGAAACATGCAGTCTGCATTAACTGTCTTTCTCAATCTGAAACAAAGTACACGGAAAGAACGCTCCACAAGCGACATCGTCGAAGCGATGAAGGCACATGGCGTATCGGATGATATTATATCACAAATTGAGAATATTTTAATCCGGGGAGATGCCGTTCGGTTTGCACCTGTGTCACGTGAGGAATCCAAAACGGACTTTCAAACTATGAGTACCGCATTAGAGGAATTAGATCACCATTGGAGTGTAAAATGAAGGCAATCCAAATGTTGATTCTGATTTTCATCGCTGTTACCGGGATGGTAACGGCCGATGAAGTCAGTGAACGTTATTCCCAGGGCATGGAAGCCGTAGAAGCAGGACAGTTCAATCTTGCGGTGCAGGAATTCGAGAGAATATTACAATCCGGGTGGGAATCAGCTCCGCTACTGTACAATCTGGGTAATGCCTACTTTAGAGAAAATAATATTGCAGGCGCAGTGTGGGCATATGAAAAATGCCTGAAACTAGACCCGGGATTTCAAGATGTCATCTATAATTTGAGTTTGGTAAACCTGAAAGTGAAAGACCGGGTAGATGTCCCCACGCCACCCATATACCTGCAGTTTTATCGTCATCTCAAACAGCAATTCACTCCGGAAGTGTGGATATCCATCTGCAGCTTGTGGTTGGTCCTGTTTACGCTCTTTAGAATGGTAAGGTTGGTCAAGAGGTGGGATCATATCAAACCGTTGAAAATTACCGAACATGTTTTCATAATTCTTTTGATCATGTCAGTTCTTGTAGGCGCTCATGCAATCAATGATGTTATGCGAATCGAGGAGGGGATAATCTATTCCGATACGGTGACAGCTACTTCAGAACCCAACGAATATTCAACTACTCTGTTTCAGGTTCACGAAGGATTAAAAGTGACAGTCATTGATCAAATGAAGGATTGGGTAGAAATCCGACTGATTGATGATAAATCTGGCTGGATACCCGAAAAGGATGTGCGGCTGTTTCGGGAATAATTATTTGAAGATGATCTTCCTTTAAGTTGAAGATCGCAAAATTCACTAAATGAGGTAAGTCACCGTGAAGAAAATTATGTATTTGATCATCGTGACCCTGCTCACGATATCCTGTTCAGTCCGGGAAAATAAATCTTCAACTATTACCAGCCAGGTGCAACAACAAACTGAAGATCAGGCAGGTATTAAACCTGATGTGAAATGGGAAGTGCACACGGAAATAGACGAAAACGGGAATATCGTCCGGTACGATTCCACCTATACATGGTCAAATTCCTACGCCAAAGATGATTCTACCAGTACCAATATGGATAGCCTGAAAGAATCTTTCACCAAGGCATTCAACAAGCAATTCACTACTCAATGGAATCGAAAATTTCATAGCGCTTTCCCGAACGATTCACTGAAACACTTTGGGCAATTTCCCAACGATGAATTTATGAAAATGTGGAATGAGCATTTCGAACAAATGGGGGATATGTTCCTGAATATGGATTCTTTAAAGAATCGAATGTTTAAACAAGTATTTCCGGATTCCTCAAACTCTGCTAAAATAACCGCACAGAAAAAATCACGATTTGATATTTAGATAGTTGACAAATAATGGCCACAGTATACGGTCAGAAATGTGACCTAATAATAGATTGGTTTTAACCCCAAGTACTACCTAGTCCCCAAAATACCAGAGCAGGCTCGGCGAATTAAGCAAGACCACCTAAGACCACCTCGTCCGCTTTAGTGGAACGTGTCGGTGGATTAAGTTAGAAATTTTAGTTTACTTTATTATATGAGTGTGAATTATTTCCCTTGATTTTCAACTTTTTTCCTTCGATCATAGAGTGAACAATGGGGATGATCACTAGAGTGATAGGCATAGCAAAACCCAATCCGAAGATGAACGAAAATCCCATAGGCTGCCACCCTTTTTCAGCATAAGTGAGAGGGAGCAATCCGATGATGGTAGTAACTGTAGTGAGTAAAATAGGACGGATTCGCGTCATCCCAGCCTGAACAATGGCTTCATACAAAGGTAATCCTTCATCTACCAATTTATTAATATAGTCGACGAGAATAATGGAAATATTCACTACTACTCCTGCAAGACCAACAATAGCAATGAGTGCCACCAGAGCAAAGGGTTGGCCACCGATGAATAACCCATAAATAGCACCGAAAATACCCAGAGGGATTGTCAGCATAATGGTGAGCGGCTGTGTAAATGATTGAAATTGTGCTACCATTAACACATAGATAAGCAGGATCGCCAGAATGAATGCTTTTCCAAGGGCTACAAAAGATTCTGCGAACTGTTCAAAATCCCCAGTATAGTCAAAGTGATATCCTGCGGGCAGTGGCATTATATCTAATTTGGCTTTTAGCTCCTTGGCGATTTCGACTGATGAATATCCTGATTTGTTATTTGCGGATACTCGAACCACCCTGTCACCATCATAATGTCGAATGGAGGCCATCCCTTTTCCCACATCAAAATGAGTGACTTGTCTAAGCAAAATTGGTTGACCTACCCGATTTAAAATTTTAATATTTTCAATATCCTCAATAGAATCCCGCCATTTCTCCTTCAAGCGAACCATTACTTTTACATCTTCGTCATCCATCCGGATAGTAGTGGCTTCGGTGCCATTGATGGCAGTGCGCACGGTTCCAATGATTTCTGCAGTACTCACCATCAACCTGGCAGCGTTCTGGCGGTCAATGATGAAACTGATCTGTGGAAAACCTTCAGTGAGATCGTCATCCACATCTGTTGTACCTTCAATGGTCTTTAACGAATCCTGTACAGCATCTGAAATGGTTCTGAGGATGGTATAATCCTTACCGATAATTTTTAACCCCACGGGTGAATCTGATGGTGGTCCACCTTGTATAGCAGGTACGCGGACTTCCGCACCGGAGATTTGTTTCACATCTTCTCGGAGCATAGTTTGTAACTCAGCTGCGGTGATATCCCGGTCTTTTTCATCTACAAGATCAATAATAATTTGAGAATAATTGTCAGATGTTCCAGAACTGAAGTCAAATGAAGACGCTCCGCCACCACCGATATTGGCAACGAAATCTATGAAATATGGAGCGTACTTTTCATCGAGAAGGAGTTTTTCAACTTCAAGGCTGACACGGTCGGTTTCGCTCAAGGGTGAGCCAACAGGGGTCTCTACATTAATCCATAATTGACCGATATCATCAGGAGGAAATAGCTCCACTTCAACAATACCGAATCCCATCAATGCCATGGCACCTATAACATAAGGGATAGTGCCCAGCAGAAATAATTTTTTGTGTTTGAGCCCCAAACGGAGGATAGGCTCATAAAATCTTTGCAGTTTTAGAGTCAGTTGGACACCGAAATTTTTCTTTTGTCGACTTGCCAATGTCATGGGAGACCGCATAACAAGCGAACTAATTGTGGGATTCACGACAATACCCACAAGGAATGAAGCAGCGAGCGCCATTGATACCGTTATGGGAATGTATTTCAGAAAATCGCCCATTGTACCGGGCATGATCAGCATAGGCATGAAAGCGGCTACCGTAGTGAGTGTAGATGTGAGGATCGGTAGTGCGACTTCGTTGGTACCGAAAGCAGCCGCAAATGAACGGATGTGATAACCTGGGACTAGGCTTTTATCAACAGAAACAAGTTGTTCATCTGTTACAGAATCCAGCTTGTCACGGTTATCTTTTATGGATTGCCAATCCGTGGGGAGTCCCAATGCAATTGCGCCAATGTACCGTTTTTTCCACATACCATGGTGGCGATAGATATTTTCCACAACCACAATAGCATTGTCAACGATCATTCCCACAACCAATACCATTGAGAATAATGTGAGGCTGTTCATAGAAATATCAAATAACCAAAGCAGAGTAAAAGTAATAAGAATTGTCATCGGGAGGACGATAGCTGCAATAAGCGAATTTCGAAATCCGAGAAAAATAAATAAGGTAAACACAACTAGAATAAGACCTTGAAAACCGCTACGGCTTAACTGGTTTAAGGAGTCATTAATCCATTTCGCTTGATCGCCGGTAATTGCATATTCGGTTCCTGCAGGCAGCATACTTTTGGCGTTTTCCAGATATTCCAGCACGTTTTCGGTAATCGTGATTGTATTGCTCCCGCCCCGTTTCTTTATGGCGAGAGTGACTGCAGGTTCGAGTTCTAATCGGGCATAACTTTGGGGATCCATGTGGCTGTCCACAACCTCAGCAATATCCCGCAATTTGATGACTCTGCCATCCAGACCGGCGATGGAAAGTTCTCCGAGATCGTAAGTATCCTGAATATTCCCTTTCACCTGGGTAATAAATTTCTTACCCCCTAACTCAAGAGTCCCACCGGGTATTTCCAGGTTTTCACTGGCAATTAATCCAACGATAGCATTCAGTGTCAAACGATATTTTTCAAGGGACGCAGGATCAACATTTACATCAAACTGTCGATCTATTCCACCCACCACATCACAGCTCAAAACGTCTGGGATATTTTCAATATCGGACTTCAGCTGTTTGGCCATTCGAGTCAGCTCAACATAGTCATCTCCATTAAAGGAAACGACAAGGATGGGCGTGTCACTGAAATTCAGTTCCAGGATCATTGGGTCGATGATATCAGCGGGGAGTTCGCTTTCAACATCTGCTACGGCTTCACGGACATCCCTCAATTTTTTTTCAATATCGGTTCCGACATCGAAATTAACGCCAATACTCGCTGATCCGGTACTACTGGTGGATGTTATAAAATCTACATCCGTCAAACCTTTGAGTTTGTCTTCTAATTTATTAGTAATGAGTGATTCCACCTGATTGGGTGGAGCACCAGGATAAGGAACGATGACCAAAACGACGGGTATAGAAATATCTGGATTCAGTTCCTTTGGCATTGTATATAATGCAAATATCCCTGATAAAATGGGTAGAACGATCAACAGGAGAATGACGACTCTCCAATTGTTCAAAAATATACGAATCAAATTCATGAATTATGCCTTAATGATTGGTTGTAGCTACAGGTTGATTAATGACGGTTTTCTTGTAAAAATTCATTGATGCCTTTCCATTCCTTGCTCACATTTACAGCATCACCAGAGTTGCAATATTCTTGCCCTCTCACAATGATTACATCTCCTGCTTCTATTCCTGATCTGATATAAACTTTATCCCGGATTTGAGTTTTGAGTTCCACTTGTTTTTCTACAGCATGATCTTCCTCGATGATAAATGCAACCCATCGGCCGCTCTTTTTCATGATTGCTTTTCCGGGTACTGTGATCAGCTTTCTGGCTTCGGGTTGGTATATTTCAATGGTAGCTGTCCACCCTGAAAGAAGGGATAAATTGGAGTTATCCAATTCGACTTTTATTGGGAACGCACCATCTTGTGATGCGGAACGGCTGATAAATACCACTTTGCCGGAATACGTTTTTCCTGGCGAATTATCAGAATATATGATCACTTTGGACTTCGTACTGATCGAAGTTAAACCAGATTCGCTGACGGATAGATTGACTTTCAATTGACGTAAATTCTGGATGGTAAATGCAGGTCCGGTACCGGATACCTGTTGGCCAGTGTCGATAGATCGGCTGGCAATGTATCCGTCGATAGGGGAGGTAATCTTTGTGCGTTCAAGTTGTCGCGCTGCCATATTTTTGGCGGCTTTTGTCTGGTCAAATTGTGCTGTTGCAATTTTATACGCTGTTTCAATTCCATCAAGGGCTGCCTGTGAACTGAAACCATCCTTATTTAATTTAACCTGTCGTTTGTAATTGGACTCGGCATTCGTCAGATTTGCTTGTGCTAAATCAAATGCTGCCTTTGCTTGTTGGTATCCAAGTTTATAATCGATTTGATCAATCAGGGCGAGAATATCTCCTTTATGAACCTCATCACCTTCAAATTTTATGACAGATTCGATTTTTCCCATGACTTCAGGGAAAACATCCACTTGGGATACGGGTTGAAGCAAACCTGAAAATTCAAGAAACGAACGAGCAGATTCTATCTCGGCTTTCACTACTTCAACTTGAGTTCCGCTATTGTTTTCTTCCTCTACATTATCACCCTGACAGGCAACTAGGAGTAATACAAATACCGGTATAATTAATTTTTTTATCACATTTACCTCATATCTTAAAAATTTCTGACAAATGACCATCCATGTACTTTGTTAAAGGTCCACTGGATATCCGCAACTGACAAGGAGTTGCTGGTATGATAAATAATGGTCTATTTTAATATTGATCTGATTGATTTGGGAGTTAAACAGTGTATTTCTTGCATCAATAAGTTCGATTTGACTGCTCTCTCCTAATTCCATCCCTGACACGACTGCTTCATAATTCTCTTTGGCTGCTCCAACTTGTTCATCTGCCAGCGCCAGCGTATTTTCCATCAATTGGTACTGCAAATAATTTGCCTCAATCTCAAGACGGATACCATTTTCTGCTTCCATCTCAGAGTATTTGCTTTGTCTAACCATTGCTTTTGCAGATTCCAGTCTGGCAACTTTGGGAGAACCGAAGGGTAGTTCGTATGAAACATTTAGGATTGCTCTCCACGATTGGTCACTCCCCATCAATGATGCTTCCGTATCCTGTTGCCAATGCCAGACCGCGGCTACATTTGGCATATAGAATCCTTTGGCAGCTTTTACTCCATATTCGGCAGCATCGATCCCCTTTCTGGCTGAAACTAATGCCGGACGATTGGACATGGCATATTGCATCAATTCATCCAAATTCTGTTTAAGGATTGGAGAAGGAATATCCTTTTCCAGCTCATAATTTTTTTCGAAGGATTCACCCAGCACGAGATTCAAACTGATGTTTGACAAGCGCAGACCCTGTTCTGCTTGTTGAATCTGTTGACGGATTTCAGATGAGCTCACTTTTGCGCGAAGGATATCTCGTTTTTGCATCATCCCAAGGTCGAACATGCGGTTTACCATTTTGACATTTTCGTTTACTAATTCTCCGGCTGCCAGGCTGATAGAGAGGATGCCATCCATCTTGATAACATTATAATATGCACGCAGGACTTTTAGTTTGATATTTTCACGGTTCTCATTCAGCATGAGACCCGAAATGTCATAAGAGGTGGAGGCTATCTTTTGAGCACTTCGTAACGCTCCTCCCGTGTACAATGGCACGCTGGCATCAAAGCTAAATTGTCCCATATTCAGGGGTTGAATCGTGGCACTTGTAGTGGAATCAATCGGGAATAGGATTGCCTTATCATTTCTGATCTGTGTAATACCAGCGGAAAAGGTGGGGAACATGTTTGAGGTTGCTTCCCATTTTTGAAATCGGGCGATATCCACATTTAATTTTGATCGCAAATATTCAGGATTCTTTTCCAGCGCTGTTTCAACGGCTCCACGAGCTGTCAACAGATCTCCGGCGAGAATATGAGAAGAGAAAATAATAAAAAACAGAATGAATCTCATACGATGTTCCTAAATAATGGGGTGAAAATTATAAACATAAGATACAAAGCATCAAACATATTTAATAATGGGTATATAATATTGTAAAAGTGACAAAACTCCCGTTATGAATAGGGAAGGATGAAAATGGTTGGTATAAAAATTTACAATCAGGCAGATATTTTCAAAATATTTACTGACCTGGTCTCTGATCACAGATTAGGTATTAAAATACCGGTCGCCGTAGTCTCCCAATCCGGGGTAGATATATTTATCAGCATTAAGATGAGAATCAATGGCAGCCACGAATACATTCACTTCAGGAAATTGCTCGGATAAATTTTTGACTCCCTCGGGTGCAGCCACAATACACACTGCCGTAATAGTTTCTGCGCCTTTCTTTTTCAGGGCAGAGATAGTATCCACTAATGATCCGCCTGTTGCCAGCATGGGGTCCAGCACCATGATGTGTTTGTCCTTCAAATCGAAGGGGAATTTCTGATAATACTCATGCGCAATGGCGGTTTGTTCGTCGCGTTTTAAACCGATGAACCCTACCGGTGCCCAGGGGAGAAAATCCCGGGATGGGAAAAGCATGGAAAGCCCCGCCCGGAGCACAGGCACAAATATGATGTTTTCCCGGATCTTATGCCCAGTCATGGTGGCAAGGGGGGTCTGAATTTCCTCATCGAGAAGAGAAATATTCCGGGTGGCTTCCATAATCATGATCTGTGAAACGATGGCGGTGTGCCGTCGAAAATTTTCAGTATCCGTGTCTTTATTGCGGATAATCGTTAAAGAATGGTGGAGCAAAGGGTGAGATACGACGTGAATGTTTTTCATGAAATACCCGGATTGTTTTTTTTTGTTTAATTACCATGATGCTGTGATTAAATTGGGAAATCGATCTTTCCTGAATGTTTTGAACTCTGAAATTTATCACAGGAACTCTATGTGACGGGTGCCAGAATTCTATCCAGTATGTGATCGTGCAGATGGTTTACCAAATGGGCGCAAAGAGTTTTTCGGAATTCAAATTAACCATCGGTCATTTTGAAAATCGCCGGTGGAAGAAAGCTGCGGATGAAATGCTGAATTCACGTTGGGCGAGAGACATAGATCAAACACCGGCACGGGCGAAACGGCTTTCTGATACGTTCGCTCTGGATGGTATTGGCGACGGCGCTACGGTCGGACATTCGATATTAGCGCATTAGCTAATGATGTTGCGCATTACATCCAGATCAGCCTCAAAGGCGATGGATCTAACACGATTAAGTTGTCACCACCAGTGGTATTGGCAACCGTATAACCATTCTACACCCGCGCAGCATCCTGACCGGAAAGCAAAAAGCCCCTGCAGGTAACTGTAGGGGTCTCTTTAATGGTGTTCTAATATCCCTTTTCTTTTTCCCACTTTAGACCAGCCTCTCGAGTAGTTTTACGACCAACTTGGACGATGTGTCCTTTAGACCAGTTTTGTTTGTGTTCTTGTTCCCGTCGTTCTAAATCATTGGTTATTCCACCATGTTTGATTTTATTACCAACTTTGAACTGATATTTATAAGTATCTCTTTCATTTTGCATAATTTACTCCTAATTTAAATTTATACAATACATAGAAAAGATCAACTATTGTGCCAAAACAAATACAACTGCCAAATTGACAAATGCAAGTTGAAAAAGTAAATGGAAATAAATATTAAACTAAGTGATAAGTTACGTCAATGGCATTTAAACGGTGTATTAATGGTGTATAAATAGCTGCGAAAATAGTCAGAGTGTTAAAATAATCTCAAAAATTACTGTTAAAAAATTTCAAATTGGGTGTGAAATTATAGGTGGGAAGATAGCTAGAATTAAAAAGCCTCCGAAGTTCGGGGGCTTTTATTTATTTCAAAATGCGGCAAAAAAAACCTTAAGTCTGGTGATTATTGTTTTTTTTTGGAATCTTCTGTGTGAATAAAGAAATATTTAGCAACAATTCTGAATGAGTAAAATACTTGCAAAGTGGTGGTACCGATAACTGACACCATAACAGTATCAGAAAAATGGATAACCCGAAACCCTTGTAGCAGTAGAAGTATCAATAAACAAATGAGGGTCATATAAAGAAGGTCTACTATTTGTTTTCCATATTGTTTTCTTAATTCTTGATCGTCTTTTATAATACCTAATTTAGTTTTTTTAATATCTGTATCTATTTTTGCAGAATCATGTTCATTCAGTTCAATTATATATTTTAATTATTCTTCTTCTTGGCTTTTTATTACCCTCTCTTCCTGAACGACTGCACTCGTAATTTGTTGACTACTTGGGGGACTATGTGTCGGGGATATCTTGAATTTCTCGGCATATATTTTCAGCCGACGTTGGTACTCTTCAGTACTTATAGGTTTGGATGGTATTTTAAGGCTAATTCTCGATAGCTCCATTGAATATGGGAGTATAAAATTTTTGTATTAACTCTGAATCAATATATTTCTCACCTTTTTTGAACACGATATCCCATGGTGACCCTTCTACGTGAGTCATATTTGATAGGTCAGAAGCAGAGACATCTTTAAAAATAGTCCAAATAATATCGAGTACCGAAATACTAAATTCATCTTCAGGAATTGGATAATATTCACTGATCAAATCCGATTCTTCCGTTAAATATAGTTTTCTAACTGCAGGTCTTTGAATTCCACTTCCGCCAAATTCTTTGAATTCATGATATAGATCTTCAACAACCGGTCCCCATTTCCATGCTTGAATGCGTTCTCTAAATAATGGTTCACATTCTTCTTTCATAGCTAGATAAAAAGCATTTGCAAAATAAACCAACTTCTGCAATTTCATATTTGTGATACTAATACTATCTTCTTCGGATTTTTTTATAAAATAGTTGGCAACAGAAAATACTGATATTGCCATGTCGTTGCTCCTTGTTTACTTATTGCTTAGCGTGATTGTAATTAAGTATGATTGAGTATTAGGTGAGTATTAGATGAGTGTTACTTAGTTCTTCCTGTGTATCCATACTTAACTACTTAGATAAATTACGAAAACCGTAAGATTTAACCAACTTCTCATTGACAAGTACTAACTACGTCAATTTGTGCTACATGTATCGATTATAGTACTAAGTCAGTCAGAAAGTTCCTTCTGGTGTGTCAGAATAAGCTATTAACAGAATTTCTTCTGCCACTGGTCCATGTAGAGGGTGAGGTGGTGGCTTTTGCGAGATGTAAAAACGACATTTTACCTTGCCATGCCTACCGGCAGGCGGGTAGCATAGAGCAAAAGGTCATCCCCCCAAATTCCCCTGAATCACTGAGTGACTTGCACAGGGAAGATTCCTAAATTAACATTCTGTTTTTCATCAATATTTGGAGAGATTATGTCAGGACACAGTAAATGGTCAACCATAAAACGTAAAAAAGGCGCCATCGATGCCAAGCGAGGAGTGGTCTTTACCCGAATATCCAAAGATATTACTATTGCTGCCCGGGATGGCGGGGGAAATTCTGATATGAACCCATCCCTGCGGTTGGCGATAAAAGCAGCAAAGCTTGCCAATATGCCTGCAGCTAACATCGAGCGTGCCATCAAAAAAGGGACAGGCGATCTGCCTGGTGTCCGATATGAAGATTCCATTTATGAAGGGTACGGTCCCGGTGGTGTGGCCATTATGATGTCCATCATGACAGATAACAAAAACCGAACCCTACCTGAAATCCGCCACATCATGGGCAAATTCAATTGTAGTCTGGGTGAGTTCGGTTGTGTGAACTGGATGTTTGAAAAAAAGGGCACCATCACCATCCCGCAAGAAGGTACGGAAGAAGAGAGATTGATGGAAGTGGCATTGGAGAATGATGCAGAGGATATTATCAGTGAAGATGATGACGTATTTGAAGTAATCACCAGTCCTGAAAATTTTAATGCGATCAGTACCGCCCTTGAAAACGCAGGTTTCAATATTGAGTCCGGTAGCGTGAGTCTGGAACCTATCAATACTGTAAGTGTGAGCGGAGGTGAAGCAGAAACCCTGATGAAACTGATAGAGGTGTTGGAAGACCACGACGATGTTCAGAAACTCTACTCCAATTGTGATATTGATGAAACTGAGCTACCTTGATCTATGAACATCCTGGGAATTGACCCCGGATTGACCCAGACCGGGTATGGGATCATCCAAGTGACAGGTACACAAACTACAATGGTAGACTACGGCATCATCAAACCCAATGCAAAAGAAACCCTCCCTCAACGGTTGATCACTATCTTCAATGATGTGGCGGAGATCATTGAAAAATACACTCCATCGGTAATGGCTATTGAGGACATTTTCTATGGAAAGAATATCCGATCGACGTTGATGCTGGGTCATGCCAGGGGGGCAGCGCTTTTAGCAGCTGCACAACAGAAAATCCCGATTTACGAGTATTCACCTCGAAAGGTGAAACAAGCGCTTACCGGGAATGGTAATGCGCACAAACAACAGGTACAGTTTATGGTCAAATCTGTTTTACAACTGGCTGATATCCCACAACCGCAAGATGCCTCGGATGCGTTGGCGTTGTGCTTGTGTCACACCCAGCAATTCAGACAAGGAGATATATAACTATGCACTTCTCGACTTTGAGTCAATAATATGATCGTATCCATTCGCGGTAAAATTCTTGAAAAACGACCTGAAGCGTTGGTAGTGGATATTTCCGGGCTGGGCTACGAATGCCTGATTTCGGTGAACACCTATGACCGGCTCCCCAAAGTGGGGGAAGAGGTGTCCCTGCTTACGTACCATCACGTAACAGAAAACGGACATTGGCTGTATGGATTTTTCGATACCACGGAGAAATCTCTGTTTACTATGCTGATCTCCGTGTCAGGGATAGGTCCACGGACTGCCATCGCTCTGTTGTCAGCGGTATCCCCGGAAGAATTTAAACGTCGGCTTGTGGCAGGTGAAGTTAAAATGATGACAGCGTTACCTGGCATCGGACCGAAAACTGCCCGTCGAATCATCGTGGAATTGAAAGACAAATTTGTAAAATTATCGGATGAGGAACTCCCCATCGAAGGCGATTCAGTGATTTTGCCAGAGATGAGGGAAGCCCATGACGCTCTGGTAACTCTGGGATTTCGTCCTACAGATATTTATCCCATGTTGAAAGAGATCAGTAAACAGGGAACGGATTATACGACCGAGCAGATCATTAAAATGGTGTTGGCAAAATTAAGGTGAGATGTGAAAAAGACCGCATTATACAATAGACACATGGCATTAGGAGCCAAGCTCATCCCCTTTGCCGGCTATGACATGCCAGTAACCTATCCCGGTGGAATGCAAAAGGAATACAACGCTGTGCGGAATCAGGCGGGGTTGTTTGATGTTTCGCATATGGGACAGCTTCGATTTTCAGGAGAAGGCGCTCTGGATTTTCTGCAGTTCGTTACGATTAATAATATTGCAACTTTGAACCCAGGGGATGCCCAGTATTCGGCTATGTGCTACCCAAACGGCGGAATTATTGACGACGTTATTATTTATAGGGATGAGTCCGATTTTCTTATGGTGGTGAATGCGTCAAACATCGACAAAAATATGAAATGGCTGCGGGAAAATATGCCAGTGGATGTGACTCTATCCGATGAGTCAGATTCCACTTCTCTCATCGCTCTGCAGGGACCTGATAGCCGAATGATCTTACAGGAATTAACATCTGCACACCTGCCTCTGAAATTTTATACGTTTACCCATGCCACGGTTGAAGGGTTTTCCGTTATGTTAAGTCGTACGGGGTACACTGGTGAACTGGGATTTGAAATTTACGGATCCTCGCAGGCAATTGTTGCCATTTGGGACAAGTTGCTAGCCACTGGAAAAGTGACTCCCGCAGGATTGGCGGTTCGTGATATCCTCCGTATGGAAATGAAGTATTGCCTGTATGGAAACGACATTGACGAAACCACAAATCCCATCGAAGCAGGTCTGGGTTGGATCACCGATCTAGCGAGATCGGATTTTTCAGGAAAAGCCACACTGGAATCTGTAAAGACTGCCAAACCCGCACGACGTCTGGTTCCTTTTATCATGGACGAAAGGGGAATCCCCCGTAAAGATTATACCGTACAGGTGAACGGAGAAGAAGCAGGGATCGTCACCAGTGGGACTCAATCTCTGGGCTTAAATGCGGGGATCGGATTGGCGTATATCAAAAGAGAATTTGCTAAAGTGGGCACGCCCGTTCAAATCATAATCCGAAACAAACCTGTGACAGCTCATATTGTGAAGCCACCCTTCATCAAAGATACATCTCTCTTAAGTTGAAACTATTAAAGTGAATTTCTTATATTAAGTATGGCAAAAACTAAATCCAGTCAACCTAAACATGAATCCCGTCGTTGGGAGGTCATCGGCATTCTCATGCTGCTGCTATCGTTGCTCATATTCCTGAGTCTGTTTACCTACGACCCCACGGAAGAGCCCAGCGTATCAAGTCAGGTGGTTTTGAAAAACTTCATGGGGATATTCGGTGTTTATGTTTCACACTACCTCATTAAAATGACCATCGGATGGGGTGCATTTGCCTTCCCACTGATCCTGGCTTTTGGTGGGTTCTGGCTCATCGTGAAGAAACCTCTGATGTCATTTATCAAACTGGGAGGATACATCCTCGGGTTGGGTATCTGGATGGGAACAGCATTGGAACTCCCTCGCTATTTTTCTGATGGATCGCCGTGGGTTGATTCCAGTCTGATGGGACTCGCCATCTGCAATTTTATCCACGATTTTACTGGAACTACAGGACTATTATTGATCCTTCCGGTAGTACTGCTCCTGCTGTTATCAGGCTTATTCAATTGGTCAATCCCTGATGCACTCAGAGCAATTTGGGCTTGGATATGTGCATCCTGGCATAAAATGATTAAAAGCCTGAAAACATGGTGGCTGACTTTGAAGGAGAATCGGGCAAAGAAAAAACAACAGAAACAAGAAGCTGCCCCTGTTATTATTAAAAGTGAAGCACTCGAAAAACCCGTTGAGACAGAATCTTCACCACTTGTCGACACACCTCAGGAAGAACAGGAAGATTTAGATTTTATTGAAGAAACCGAAGAAGAATTTGAGGATGAAGTGCACATCCATATGGAAAAGGAAATCGAATGGAAACCAGAACCGTCCGGTGAGGATGATGAACTAAAAAACATCCGCATTGAGGAAATGGACGAAATACAGGAAGGCGATCTGGATGCACTAAAAGAACGCAGAGCACGATATCTCCAATATAAATTACCGTCCATCGAATTACTCCATTCGCCTCATGAAATCACCAGTGTATTATCTGAAGATATCCTTCGAGAAAAAGCAGACCGACTGAAACATGCACTGAGCACGTTTAACGTCCATGCAAAAGTGGTTCGCATCAGTCCCGGACCTGTGATTACCCTTTTTGAGATGGAACCGGCGGAAGGCATCCGGGTGAATAAATTCGTGAATTTGTCTGATGACCTAGCACGGATCATGAAAGCTCAAAGGATTAGAATTATCGCACCTATCCCCGGATCAAAAACGGTTGGGATCGAATTGCCCAACGATAATCCTTCCACCGTGTATTTACGGAATATCATCAATTCTGAAAAATTTATTGGCAGCTCATCAAAACTCTCTATTGCTATCGGAAAAACCACCACTGGTGATGCGTTTATCATGGACATCGCCAAAATGCCGCATCTGCTCATTGCCGGCGCGACGGGTTCAGGAAAGTCTGTCTGTATTAATACTATTATTATGTCCATCTTGTACAAAGCAAAACCCGATGAAGTGAAGTTTATCATGATCGATCCGAAAAAGTTGGAGCTATCGTCCTACCGATCGCTTATCGGGTATCACCTCACCACGTCTCCTGACCTCGACGAATATGTGATGACTTCCCCTGAAAATGCAGTTGCCGTATTGAACGCTTCATTAATAGAAATGGAACGCCGTTACACTTTGTTTGCAGAGGCGACCGTTCGAAATATTAACGAATATCACGAAAAGCAGAGGCAAAATTCGGACATGGAGAACATTCCATATTTGCTGGTGCTCATTGATGAATTGGCAGATTTGATGCTGACTACTGGCAAAGGGATCGAAGAACCCATTACCCGTCTCGCACAAATGGCACGGGCAGTGGGTATCCATCTCATCGTTGCCACACAGCGTCCATCAGTGGATGTAATTACGGGTCTCATTAAAGCGAATTTCCCCACTCGGATTGCCTTTCAAGTGAGTCAAAAAGTTGACAGTCGAACGATCATCGATCAAAATGGTGCTGAAAAATTATTGGGCAAAGGTGATATGTTGTATTTACCGGCAGGTGCATCTTCTCCGCTTCGTCTGCATAACGCCTTCATCACACTAGAAGAGATTGAAAGGGTTATGACACATATTGCCAGTCAGCCAAAACCGGAAGAGATGGTTCTTCCCAGTGCAGGGACCGGTTCAACGGCCACAGAATTTATTGTAAATGGTGACAGAGACGAACTATTATGGGATGCTGCAAAAATGGTGATTCAATATGAGCAGGCGTCAGTTTCACTTTTACAGCGCAGGTTTCGCATCGGATACAGTCGTGCAGGACGACTTATCGATGAACTGGAATCGTTGGGGATCATCTCCGGTTATAGCGGTAGTAAGGCTCGCGATGTACTGGTGGATGAATCCTATTTAGAAAACCTGATGAAGTAATTTCCGATACCACGGAATGACCTAAAGTTTTATGCAAAAAGCCACCCGTTTAATTATCCTACTGCCTATCATTTTCATGAGTCAGTTAATTTCCGGTGACGCTGTTGACCATTGGGCAGATCACTATCTGACACCTCTGGATTCCACACAAATCTCCGTCCAATTTTTATACCGGGTAGTCAATGATTTTTCAGAATATAATCTTCCCGGAAGTTTGATTGTCGGCGAAAACAGGAGCAAGTTTCGCTATACATTGGGTCCCAAAACCACCTTGTTTGACGGTACGGATTGGCTCCTTTTTGATGACCGGACGAACCAAGTTATAATCGAAAGTGGAAACGGAAGACCGATGATGATGATTCCGCAATGGGTCGTCCCCGATTCAGTGAAAACCCTCAACCGATCTCCCGGAAGTTCGCCAATGGAATGTATGATTTATCTTCCGGAAGTTTCTGACAGTGTGATCGTCCAATTTTCCCAAGCGGACAGTTCATTGGAAAAAATTACGTTTAAATATGAAATGTCTGAAGTATGGATTACAGACATCCTTTTGACTGTTCCTGATCGTGACACGGATTGGTTCTTCATGGATACGACTGGGAAATACATCCTTGATTTAAGAGAATAAACATATCATTTTTTGTAGCAAGTAACAATTGAAAAAATCCTTTCAAAATATTATTTCACTGATTTCAAATCCTAAAACAATTTTAGGCGTACTGCTTAGTTTTGCAGGTATTTACTGGGCTTTCAGAGGGTATGACTTTAATGATCTAATTAATTCGATACGGCACTCAAGATTCATTTTCATTATTTTAGCAATGGCGTTGCTCCTCCTCAGTGTTTGGATTAGGGCAATCCGCTGGGAGTTTTTCTTCCGTCATGAGAAAAAGTTACCACTGTACTCCTTGTTTAAAGCTGAGATGATCGGGTATTTCGGGAATAGTGTTTTGCCATTGCGCTTGGGTGAACTTCTTCGTGTGTACATCGTGAAGCAAGAACATCAGGTCACCGGATCTTTCGTTTTGGGGACAGTGGTTTTGGAACGATTACTGGATACTGTTGGGCTGCTGACTTTCTCGTTGCTGATGTTATTCATCGCACCGATTCCGGCGGATATCAAGTGGTTTATCCAAATTGCAACCATCGTGATTATTGTCTTGGCAGCGGTATTGGTGTTTGTAGTACTGAAAGTGCACCGGATCAAGACTGATAATTACATTGTGGAAAAGATAAAAATCTTTTTCTCCGGATTTCATGTGCTTGGTGGAAAATTAAGTGGCTATACGTTATTTATCACTTTGCTGCTTTGGGCAATTTACTGGTTTGATGTCCATTTGATCAATTTAGCTCTGGGTCTCAATTTAAGTATGTCCGGTTCACTCTTGGTGCTGATCATTTCATCCCTTGCATATTCAATTCCTTCTGCTCCTGGTACTATCGGCACATACCATGCCGCCGTTAAATATGTTTTGATCACGATGATCGGAGGATATTCACCTGATCAAGGCGTGACTTTTGGCATCATCCTACATGCATACGGATACATATTATTCACAGTTCTGGGAGGCTGGTACTTTATGAAGAGCCAATTCCACCACGGAGCCATATCCTCAATTATGGAAAAGAAACCGGAAGCAGAATGAGATTAGGAATTTTATACGGAGGGAATGCTGCAGAACGTGAAGTGTCACTTACTACCGGACAAGCAGTGTACGATGCGATCCAATTTGAATATGAAGCAGAATTAGTGCTTCTGGACGGGGATATCCTGTCCATCATTGATGAGTTGAAGTCCTATGACCTGGTGTTCATTGCCTTGCACGGTGGTGAAGGTGAGAATGGGAAAATCCAACATATTTTAGACGACCATCAAATTTTATACACAGGCTCTGGTGCAAAAGCATCTCAACTGGCGATGGATAAATCAGCCACCAAAAAAATTGCAAATCTTAAAGGGATCCCAACGTCGGATTGGGTGGAAGTCACCATTGAAACCGCAGAATCCCAAACCGAAATTGATCTCCCTTTTCCTTTTCCCGTGGTGGTAAAGCCCAATGATGAAGGTTCTACGTTCGGACTCACCATTGTGAATTCTGCTACTGATCTTCAACCAGCGCTACGGCTGGCATCCGAGTTCTCATCTAAAATATTAATTGAGGCATTCATCCCCGGGCGCGAACTTACTGTTGGAATATTGAACAATACGCCACTACCCGTAGTGGAAATTATCCCTAGTCACGGGTTGTTTGACTATGAATGTAAATACACCAAAGGGTTGAGTGAGTATGTTTGTCCTGCAGAACTTGACAACCAGCTAACTAGTGAGATCCAAGCCAATGCGCTGGATATTTATCGAGCCATGGGTTGCCGCCATTATGCACGTATTGACTTTCGACTGGATCCAGATAATCATTTTTATCTGCTTGAAATAAATACACTTCCCGGGTTTACCGGTACAAGTCTGTTGCCAAAATCCGCTGCCAAAGTTGGACTATCATACCGACAATTGGTTAATCAAATTATAACTTTAGCAAAGGAAGATCATGATCCGCTTTTATAACACGCTTCATCGGAAATCTGAAGAATTTACACCTATAATGCCCGGCGAAGTGAAAATGTATACCTGCGGACCCACCGTGTATAATTTTGCTCATATCGGCAATCTACGGGCGTACATGTTCGAGGACCTGTTACGGAGGTTCCTCACTTTCGAGAAAATCTCGGTGACTCAGGTGATGAACATCACTGATATCGACGATAAAACCATTAGACGATCAATGGAGTCCGGTGAAACACTGGAGGTTTTTACCCAGCGATATACGAATTCTTTTTACGATGATCTGGATACACTAAACATTCAGCGGGCGCATCATTATCCGAAAGCCACGGAATTTATTTCGCACATGATCGAAGTGATCCAAACCTTAGTGGATAAGGGATTTGCGTATCGGGTGGAAGATGGATCCGTCTTTTTCAAAGTTTCCAGTTTTGCAGAATACGGAAAACTTGCGAATCTGAATCCTGATCAGATGCGTATCGGTACCCGGGTGGTAAACGATGAATATGAGAAGGAAGAAGCGCGTGATTTCGCCCTGTGGAAGGGCAAAAAAGAAGGCGAGGGAGATATCCACTGGGATTCGCCATGGGGAAAAGGAAGACCCGGCTGGCATATCGAGTGTTCTGTCATGGCCATGCATTATTTAGGCGCACATTTCGATATCCATTGCGGTGGTGTGGATAATATTTTCCCTCATCATGAAAATGAGATTGCCCAAAGTCAGGCAGCCACTGGTGAGCCCTTTGTGAACTACTGGTTGCACAATGAACATTTACTGGTGGATGGGGAAAAGATGAGCAAATCCGCCAATAATTTTTACACACTCCGCGATTTGTTGGATAAAGGATTTTCTCCAGAAGCCATTAGATATACGCTGATTTCCACTCATTATCGGCAGAAACTGAATTTTACTTTTGAAAAAATAAAGGTCTCCCAAAAAGCCATTAACCGCTTGAGAGAACTTAAACGCCGCTTGGAAAGTGTGAAATCCACTACCGGTGAAACTGAATTATTGAAAACGGATGATATGCTGAAAAAATTCATTGAGTTTTTATCCGATGATCTGAACATCTCCGGTGCATTAGGCGCTCTATTTACCTGGGTGAATGGCATATTTGCAGCACTCGATGTAAACCGAATATCCGCTGAATCTGCGAAAAAAGCATTAAATGCTCTGACAAAAATTGATGAAGTGCTTGGTGTATTAGATTTACAGGGAAATGAAGATTCTTCTGAAATAGATGCACTCATCCAACAACGAACACAAGCCCGAAAAGATAAAAACTGGGCACTTGCAGACGAGATTCGGAACAAGCTACAATCTATGAACATCATCATCGAAGACACACCTGACGGCACCATTTGGAAGAAGGGGAGCTGATACAATTAAAAATTCCGGACTTGACTTATGGTTCGACAAGCTCACCATCCTGAGTAAAAAATAAGTGCAGTGAGGTTGAGTTAGGGGTACTTGAAAAGTGAAAAATAATAAATTGACGAATAGCGAGAAGTGCTGCAGTTTACAGGGATCGTCGTTGGTTTATTAACACAAAAAACAAAAATGAAAAGATATATTCTCATTGCATTTCTGGTAATCACGGGGCTGAACCCATCCGTTCTCTTCTCACAAGCGGAACTATCCATCCACATTCAGGAATTACTGCAACACCGTTACGATGTGATTGATTTTACCGGAATCGACAGCATAGGGGGATTAACCTTGCAGATTCCTGAACGAAACCGAACTCTTTCGGCAGAAGTGATCGGTTATCTGCCTTACTGGGAGTATGAAGAATATCCAAACTTGCGGTACGATTTGTTGACGCAAATTAATTATTTTTCAGCAGAGATGAGCTCTACAGGTACGATTGAGAACCTCCATAACTGGCCCAACCTGGATATGATCGATTATGCCCAATCACAAGGCGTCGTCGTCAAGCTATGCGCCACTCTATTCGGTAATACAGAATTGACAACATTACTTGGAAACCCCATTTATCGACAGAACGCTATCAACAATCTGTTGGACGCTGTTCTCGACGCCGGTGCAGATGGTGTGGATATCGATTTCGAGTTGCTACCGTACAGTCAGCGGGAAAATATGGTGCAATTCATCACAGATCTTACCGCTGTATTTCATGCAGCAATTCCCAATTCCATTGTCACTATGGCAACCCCTGCAGTGGATTGGAACGGATCTTGGGATTACGAAGCGTTGGCAAATATCTCCGATGGATTATTCATCATGGCCTATAATTATCATTGGTCTGGTAGCGTAACCGCTGGTCCGGTTGCTCCATTAGACGGATTCTTCTACGATGTTGGTTGGACCATTGACGATTATCTGTTCTATTCTGGTGGGAATTCTGAAAAATTGATACTTGGTTTGCCATATTACGGGTATGATTGGCCTGTAGCAGACAATCAGATTTATACTCCAACGACGGGAACGGGAACTGCCCGAATTTATTCTGTCGCTTCCAACCTTGCAGAAGCATATGGGCAATCGTGGGATGAAGCATCTTCCACTCATTGGATTTCATATAATTCAGATACTTGGCGACAGTGCTGGTACGATGACAGCTTAAGTCTGTCATTAAAATACCAGGCAGCTATGGAGGCAGAATTCGCAGGTGTGGGCATGTGGGCGCTAGGGTATGATGCGGGAACCACCGAATTGTGGGGTGCCATTGAAGATCAATTTTCTTCATGTGCGCCAACTGGTGATGTGAACCTAGACGATACAGTCAACGTTCTGGATGTAATCCAGATTGTGAATAATATACTTGGGAATTATGAATTTTCGGAAAATCAAATCTGTGCAGGGGATTTGAACGGGGATTTATCAATCGATCTACTGGATATTGTCATGTTAATCAACATGATACTGGGTAATTGAAATCCATTAGCCGTCCCAAATCCTATTTTAACTTTGAATCGGTATCGTTAACATTCTCAATGTAATATTTATTATCAATAGTTCATTCCCGTTTTGATTTCACGATTATTTTTGATCAACGAGAGAGAAAATATTTTTTTATTTTATTACACAAAACCTCATTGGATATTTTAGGTAAAGAATCCTATTTTATCCGGCTCTGCATTGGTAGAGATTCATCCATTTGTATTGGTGTCATTTGATGCCATTGTAGCTCAGCTGGCCAGAGCGGCTGATTTGTAATCAGCGGGTCGGGGGTTCGACTCCCTCGACAGGCTCAATAATGCGCGGTGGATGTTGGCTTCCCGTTTGGTCTCATAAGCCAAACTACGCGGGTTCGATTCCCGCCCTCGCAACTGATGGACATGTAGCTCAGCCTGGTTAGAGCACTAC
>JABMOW010000162.1 GCA_013204025.1 Fidelibacterota bacterium
CCGAAAATTGAGACACGAAACAGCCCCGGAAGGGTGCTTTTTGTAGCAATTACCGTTAGCCAGGTTCTGGCTAACTCCACCACCTCAGTGTGGTGAACCAATGGAAATAATAAATATGACAACAACCGAAACGACAACTCAAGACATATGGCTGGCGGCGTTCGCCTGCCATAAAGGATATGAACTATTCGATCTCCGCAAACTTGGAGAACGGAAATTATTTGTGTTCGAGGATAGCGAAGAATTTCAGCTTTTGAAACGTGACTACTACTGGCACAAGGGCCAGGTGGATCCGTTGAAATTCAAGAAAGCCATCCGCGAACTTAAAGCCCTCACCATACGAGGATAAAGCTATGGTACAACCAATTATAAAAAATTATGGAAAATTACAAAACGCGGATCAGTGTCAATGGGCACTATGATCCAACAAAAGGAAAGGATTACAACAATAGTAGAGTAGCCAACGGCTGGACTTTACAGGATTACATCTGGACAGAGGATTCTGTCCGCAACATCACCACTCAACACGGCATCAGCTGTAACGAGTACTCAAGCAATCATAAGACAACCGAGAACTGGGTAGCGACCCATATCGTCATGTTAGATTTTGATGACGGAAAGGTTACCACATCTCAGCTATTAACCGACCAGAAGAACTGGTCATTTGACAGCTATATTTACTCAAGTCAAAATCACCAGAAGCCAAAAGAAAAGAATGGGAAAGTAGTTTCAAAATGTGACCGTTTACGGGTGCTAATCCCTTTAAAAGAACCCATTACTGAAATCACGGATTTGAAAGCTGTGGAAGGATATTTTAGAACCAAGTATCCCACCATCGACCAAACTTTCATGGGGCGATCACGGTATTTCGCTCATGGTACCACTGAAATATCGAGTTTTCAGAACAGTCAGGGACCTCTAAAATGGCGAGAGCTTCCAGGATTGGATCAATTTCGCCAAGCTATTCCAAAACGATCGTGGAAAAGAAAGACGGAAAAGCTGATCAAACTCTCTGATCAAATTCTGGATGCTGATAAAAAAACAATCAAAGTAAAGGACATTCTTCCCGATAAACCTATTTACTGCCCATTCTGCGGATTGTCTGAGGATAGAACTGGCGATGGGCATAACGCTGTAATTAAGATCAACGATGCCGGATTACCATTTCTTTTTTGTAGTAGCTGCCAATCCCGAGGAATGGGAAACAAAGGTGTCTACAACTTTCATAAGTTGATGGATATGTCTATAGATTAGGACTCGACGATAA
>JABMOW010000143.1 GCA_013204025.1 Fidelibacterota bacterium
CTTTCTGACTTTTAGAGTAACTTAAAATGAAGTTTTAGGAAGCTAATATAAGTGTCCGAAAGATTACCGGAATCACTGTCCGAAACTTCCGGAATTACCATATGAGACGGGTTTTTGATTTAAATTGGTAAAGTCTTAAAAAGGAAGGTTTTTGATGTCCGCAGGTTCAAACTATCGGGGGGTAAATGATTGAACGGTTTTTAATCAAAGCAATATGACATAAAATAATACAGCGCTATTTTGAATATATCTTTATGGAATGCATTCTACTCGTTTATTACAGTTAATAACAGTTTATTTAAATGGATCAATTCTAGTTGCACTAATTATTGTTCCGTAACCAATAATAGTTTGTTCGATCGATTCAAAAAGTAAGTACTTTTTCACTTTCAATTATCCATTTGGCGATGGTATCCATACCACTTCTTACAACCCCATCAATAAGCATATCATCAGATACCCCCCGGGCATCGCAGCAGGTCCCTCAAGTGTGGACATCATATCCGCGTCTGACAAGGCTTTTGAGCATTCGTTCTATATTATAATAGCCGTCCGGTGTTTTCTGGTTTTTAACCGCATTAAAAATGCCGTCGTCTAGCATGAAAATTCTGACCGGTTCTTTCTGCTTCACTATCGCCAAAGCCAATCGAAGAGCATTGTACGACTTTTCGGTTCCATAGGGAGCGTGATTTAATACGAATGTAATCATTGTTGATTCCTTTATCTGTAATCAGGAGGCAAATTTCATAAAAGCACTGAAGACCAAAACACCTACTGCAAACTTCAGGCAGGTGTCACAAAGCGCTTTCCGACGGGCTCGCAAGGCAAAGAACTCTTTTTCACAATTTGAGTCTGGTTGCTCTCCTAGTATGAAATAAGCAAAAATTTCCCTTAACCTTGGATTAATCTTGAAAAAGATGATAAACATAATCACAATCATTCCAAAAACACAGGCCAATTTTAAAATAACTGCTGCCCAAGCCACTATATGAAGCTCCATGAATGCACCTGCAAAAACATAATGATTTAGGGGTATTCCAATACCTGTAATAATTAAAGTGACAATAAAAACAATGCAGTAAGGAGCATTCCCCTGCAGTGTATCTTCTACTACCTTATCTAACTCATAATGGAGTTTTGGTCCATATTGTCCCCGGTTTGTGACTAGGTTACGGTTGTAAAAAGGGGCTGCTGCACAACCTACCAAAGCAATATTATGAAAAGCAAGCAGAACGCTATGGATAATATCTTGGCTCATACTTATTTCCTTTATTTTATGTAATTATGACAATGAATAACCCAACTGAAACGGAATATTCCGGAAGTGACTAGTGGAGTTTTATGATTTTCATCAATACCCACCCTCCAAGAATTTTCCAGCTCTCTTTGGGCAATGGCACAAATTGCCCTGCCCCCAATCATTGGACCAGATATAATCAGGACAATTTGCTATTCTAATAGAATGTCCCTAAATGCTTCGAGCATCTCTATTTGTTCAGCCAATTTACCATGCTCTGTTTCAATGGTCACGCATATTACATCTACACATTTAAGATAGTCGATTAGCATTCCACTATCTATTGGATTCTGAGTTCTTAACGCCACATTATAATCCAATAATGATAAGGCAGCAAAATGATTGTCTTGAGTTACAACAAAAAAATTATCAGGATCTTTCTCGGGATTGATAAACAATTCTTTAGTGTATTCTCCATACCATTCTCCAGGTCGGTAATCGTTGATCGTCATCTTATCAGACGTGTTGTTGTGTAGTGAAATGACCGTCATACCTTCGTGAACATCAAATATGTTAAGTACTTTTTCTCGGAAGTCAATTGCAGTAGAATCGACTTTCTCGTTTTTACTGTGGTAATAATCAAGGGACGCCCGTAATCCTACATCGCTAAACATTCGGTTTGGATCAAATCGATGAAGTATACTATCAAGGCGCACCACCACTTCACGTCCTCGGCCGTGTCGTAGTTCAACTAGCCTACCACCATACTTTTGGATGAACACATTACCTGCCTCAGCAGAAGTATTCTCGTTATCATGAAGATTTAAAAGTGTAACATTTATACCGGGGCGTTCGTAAATATCAACCCACACTTTTTCTTTGCCCAGAAAAATAGTGTGTGTGGTTTTTGTTACTAATTGATGGTGTTTGGTTTCGATAGCAAAGCAAACTCCCAAACTCAAAATACAGGCGAAGTAATATGGTTTCATTATCAAAAATTCATTGTCTTTGTAATCAAATACTCTGTAAAAGCATACAATAAAACTTTCTCTCAAATGATACTGTCCATGCTTTGAACATCACAAGACCTGCTTAATTTGAAGATAATTACCCCAGGTTTCAAGTCTAAGTGTTACTGGATTATCATTCCGATTACGCCAGAACCAACCATGATAACCATTGAAGGCTGCTAGTAATTCTCCAGAGTCGGCAGCAATCATTCGGCCTTTATTATATGTAGTAGACATCTTTGTTCCTTTGTAGCCGTCGCCATGAGCATTAAAGTTTAGCTTACCATTGACAGCAGACCATGAATATTGGATAATGGTGCCCTCTTGCATTTCCATCTTGATCTCGATTGCTTCACCGGGTGCGATTGTACACTCGATTACATCGTTCTTAGGGATGGTAGTTGTATCACTCAGATTTTTATCGGTTACCTCCGACAAACTATTATCGACATCAACTTCTTCCAGCGATTCCTCTTCAAGACTGACCTTGATCTCCCCCATTGATTTTAGCCCCAGAAATTCACCTACACCCGTAGGATCCAATCCATACTCGGCTGGTAGTACGATTAAAAAAAGGATAGCCGTTGCGGCTATTAGTGCAATCACTGTTGACCGAACCAGTTGTTTAGTTGTTGGCAAATCGTCAATAGATGGTTGTTGAGCATTAAACATTTTATCTCCTGTTAGTTAATAATGTATCCGGCGATCTGGTAACCGGTGAGAATGAAACCCGCTGTCATCAAGGCGACATTTGCAGAATAGGCATGGTTGATAAACTTTCCTTTTTTTCGCCAGTAGCTGATTATTATCAGGATTGCAGATAGCGCTAATAGCTGCCCTGCTTCAACACCAAGATTAAAAGCAATTAAATTGGATAGTAGTCCTTCGGGAGCAATTTCAAATTCTAATATCTTGGTGGCTAGACCAAAGCCGTGGAAAAGTCCGAAAAC
>JABMOW010000144.1 GCA_013204025.1 Fidelibacterota bacterium
CACGGTAACTGCTGGTGCAGATGTACCGAACCTTGCAGTATCTCCTGCCAGTGGTGATGAAGACACAGCGATCTCACTTGATATTACCTCTTCATTGATAGACGTTGATGGATCTGAATCACTCTTGATTGATGTTACCGGTGTTCCAGTAGGAGCATCATTGTCTGCAGGTACAGATCTGGGTGAAGGACATTATGAACTCACCCCAGGTCAATTAACTGACCTTACCATTACTCCTCCGAATAACAATGATGATGACTTTGATTTAACGGTCACTGCAACCAGTACAGAATCAGAAAATGGCGATTTCAATACTACGGCTCCTCTAACTCTTTCAGTCACCGTCTATGCAGTTGTAGATGTACCTACACTGACCACAGCTGATGATGTGACAGATGAGGACATACCACTTGAGGTTACCTTCAGTTCAGCATTGACAGATACCGATGGAAGTGAAAACCTTGAGCTTGTGATAACAGGACTTCCTGAAGGCGGAACGATTACAGCTATTACATCAATCGGAGATGGTACCCATATCTTTACAGTAACTCCGCCATTGAACCAGCATGATGACTTTACCCTGACAGTCACTTCAACATCTACTGAAGATGAGAATGATGACAGTGCCGATATCAGTTCTAACATCTTTATTGAAGTGTTACCGGTAAATGACGATCCTATTTTGGGCGATTTGAGTGATCTCACCACAGATGAAGATGTGAGTGTAACGGTTGACATATCCGGTTTTGATGTGGATATTGAGACAGACGGCCAGGTACTTACATTTAGTTGTTCAAGCGGCGATGACGTATTAGTTCTATGTTCAGTTAATGAAATTCGTGGAGAAACGAGTGCCCAATTAAATCTGGATGTACAGGAAAACCGTCATGGCAGTTCAGAGATTACTGTTACGGTGAATGATAATTTTGGCAGAGCCATTGATACCGGTAGCTTTACTCTTTTAGTTAATGCCGTGGCTGACAGTTCTGATATCAGTGTCCTGAACGTGGCTGGTAATGAAGATGAAGCAATTCAATTACATATCACTCCAATTTTGACGGATACTGATGGTTCTGAAACGGCTTTCGTAGTTGCCAACGGATTTCCCGTAAATGGAGAATTATCCCAAGGTACTTTACAGGAAGATGGAAGCTATCTGTTTGATGACACAGAGCTTTCTCAATTATATTTTACTCCACCTGAGAACGGTAGTGAAAACTTCCTGATTTACACTCAGGTATATTCGACTGAAAGTTCAAATGACTCAATTGCAGAAGGGGAGTTACAGGCATTCCATATCAATGTAATTGCGGTTGCAGACCCACCGATACTTTCAACTGAAAATGGATCAACTTTAGAAGATGTCACTGTTGAACTAATGTTTAGTTCTGTTGTACAGGACTTGGACGGTTCTGAAAGCTTATCCGTTAATATTTCAAATATTGAACCTGAAAACGCAATTGTTACCGACATAAATGCATTGGGTGATGGACTATTTTCATTTAGTGTCACCCCGTTTATAAACGATGATTCGGATATTATCATTACCGTAATTTCAGAAAGTTCAGAATCAGAGAATAACAGTGTTCATCAAGTGAGTTCGGATATTTTAGTTTCTGTAGCTGCTGTACCGGATTTACCTGATTTATTGGTTGAGGATGTCAACTTTGATGAGGACGTACCTACAGATATATTCTTCCAATCTGGTCTCACAGATGATGATGGCTCTGAAATACTCCAATTGGATCTTTCTGGTTATCCGGATGGAACAATCATATCTGATTTTCCTGATGTGTCTCGTATAGATAATTATACTTTCCAGATTCAGACACCTGAAAACTACAACGGTGAATTCATACTAAATCTGACAGCGATCTCGACTGAACAATCAAATGGTCAGTTCATATCTCATACGGAAACAATGAATGTGATCGTTGCATCAGTCGATGATCCTCCTCTGATATCTGAAATACCAGATCAGACGGTCGAAGGATGTTCATCTTTCCAATCCTTTAATTGGTCTGAATTCGTATACGAAGTTGACGAGGATGAAGTGGAATTCAGCTATACCGGGAATACACAATTAGTTGTTACTGTCAACGGAAGCGGAGATGTAAACGTATTGGTTCCGCAACCCTATTGGACGGGCAGTGAGACAATAACATTTATCATTACAGATTTGACAGATGAAGGTTTATCTTCCAGTATGAATGTTATTTATACTATTAATCCGCTTCAGGTATTCTATTATGACTTGGATGGTGATGGACTTGGTGCAGGAGACGGTCTGGAATTCTGTCCTAATCAAATTCCCGAGAGTTGGGTTCCAAACAATGATGATCTTCAGCCGGATTGTTACACAAATGATGAAGATATCTGCGGCTACTGCGGAGGCGAAAATGCAGTGGATGAATTTGGATTTGTCACCGGACCCAATGCTGACTGCTTTGGTTTTTGCGATGGGGCAGCAGAAGAAGATGAATGTGGAGTATGTGGTGGAGATAATTCTTCATGCAACCAACCGATTGCATATGATCTAACCGTAAATACGAATGAAAGCATATCAGTCCAATTCACTCTCATCGCCGAGGATCCTAATGATGATGAGTTGGCGACAATGATTGTTACTGGAGTATCAGAAGGACAACTTGATGCAACTGCAGATCCAATGGTTTGGGACTACACCCCTGATACGGGTTATTTCGGTACAGATGGCTTTACCTATCGTGTATCAGATGATGAATGGGAATCCAACCTTGCAACAGTGACAATAAATGTACTCGAAGTCAATGACCCACCGATAGGTTCATCATACGTTGTCAATTTATTAGAAGATAACTCTATCGGATTCGATTTAAGCGGGATAGACGATGATACCTCCGATGAAATGCTTACATTTACCATTATTCAAATGCCGGATCACGGGTCCATATCAGAAGGACGTGCGGTAGAGTCCTATACATTTACACCTGTTGAAAATTACTTTGGACCAGACGAATTGATTTATGAAGTGGGCGATGGAGAAGGTATATCAGAACCAGCTGTAATCACATTTAATGTGACAGCTGTAAATGACCAACCGGTCATTCAGGGAGCCATTTTCTCTGGCGGCAGTAATGAAATCGCGGAAAATGCATCCGTCCAAATTACCATCGATGTAAACGATGTAGAAGAAAATGACACAGAGATCCTGCTCATTTCGGGCCCGAATCATGGGGAATTATCCGATTTTGAAGGATCAATTACAATGACCTACGAACCAGAGGACGGATACACCGGAACCGACCAATTTATCATCCGTGCCAGAGAAATCAGTACTCCACAGCAACTGATGTCTTCGCAGTTTACTGTTAACCTCACCATTGTCAATGTGAATGATGCCCCTGTTGCATTCCATGTTACAACAACTGTGTCAGAGGATGAGGTAGATGTTGAAATCGGTCTTTCAGCAGATGACCCAGATGATGATGATCTCATTTTCACCATCTTTACCGATCCACTGCATGGGAATGCCTCAACCAATGGTGATTTATTGATCTATACACCTGATCTCAATTATTTTGGTCCCGATACGGTTGAATATCAGGCGTTTGACGGAGAATATTATTCTACTCCGGCGATGGTAAGCATTACCGTTATTCCTGTAAATGATCTTCCCACTGTTGAAGATCTTGAATTCTTTGATGTGACAGAAGGATTCGTTTTCGAAATTATGCCAATTGATGTTGATGGAGACGAAATGTCCATCGAATTTATTCCTGATGCTGATGAAGGCTGGGGACAAAGTTTTTATGGTGGACTGGTTGAACCATTACCAGATGGTTCCTTCGTTTATCATCTGGGATTCATTTCTACGATGACTGATTTCATATTCTATGTGGCCAATGATAACGAGGAATCTTCCGAAATTGGCTTGATCACCTTTAACATCCCAGAAGGTACATTTAGTGTTTCTCGTAATGTGCCCATCGCAGTAAACCAACTTGTAAATCTAAATGAAGATGTGCCTGCGCAACTTTCACTCATTGGTGCGGATATTGAAAATATTATGGATGAAAACGCAACCGTTCAAATCACTCAATACCCAATTCATGGCATGGTGTCAGAGCTTGTAGTTGATACCATCTCTTCAGACTATGTGACTTGGTTGACCTTATACACACCGGAATTAAATTTCTATGGCGATGACAGTCTGAAATATACTGTCAACAATCCGAATAATTTGGATGGTGCTCTTTCTGGCGAAGGTACAATTATAATTCATGTTAGTGCTGTCAATGATGTACCGGTATTTACAACGATTCCCGCTCAATTCGTAGATGAAGATACCCAAATGACTCTACCCTTGGACTATTCTGATCCTGACAACGAACTTCTCCTCAGTTATACCTCTTCCAATCCTGCAAAGCTGAATATAAGCAATTCCGAAAACCAATTGACGCTTCAGCCAGTGGCAGATTACAATGGGGTTTTGTCCGTGATTGTAACAGTGACAGAAGCATCCGGAGACGGATTACAGGTAGCAAGAACATTTTCTCTAACTGTCAATAGTGTGAACGATCTACCGCTGATGAATCCTATTTCAAATGTGGAGCTTCTTGAAGAACAAAGTACAACCATTACTATGAGTGCAAATGATATTGACGGAGTCGAAAATTTTGAATATTCTGGTTCAGTTACCTCAAATCCGGAATTATTACAGATCAGCTTTGCTGGTGATATTTTGACAATCACACCAGTGCAGGATATGACCGGAGAGAGCGAGATTTCTGTCTGGGTTGATGATGGACGAGACGTAGGTGAGTTATCAGACCCCGCAGTGTTTACAGTAAATGTCACCAATGTGAATGATGCACCAGTGATCACTTCATTGGTTGTACCAGATCCTGTAAATGAAGATGGAGGACCGATTGAATTCACAATGATTCCTGTCGATGTAGATGAAGGAGACATGCTCACAGCTACCATTTCAGTGACCAATTCTCAATTATTCCCTCCAGGATCTGCGACGATAACACCGATGACCGCAGGGAGTCAGGTTCAGCGAACGGTATCACTTCAACCTGCGTTGAATAAATCAGGTGAGGCGACGGTACTACTCACCATATCCGATGGGAATGCCAGTATCAGTTCACAGATTCAGGTTACCGTCCTACCTGTTAATGATACGCCAGTAATTGCACCGATCAGTGATCTTTCGATATTAGAAGATGCAATTGGTAGCCTGACGATCAATGCCACTGATGTGGAGGGGAGTTCTCTGATCTACTCGTTGATTGGCGGAGTTCACATATCTTCTTTGATCGATGGAGATGTTATCAGTTTTACACCTGAAATCGACTGGACAGGGACAGAATATTTTACTTTGGCAGCAAGTGATGGACAAACGTTTAGCACAGCCAGTTTCAACGTAATCATAACACCGGTCAATGACACACCAGTTATTACCTCTACAGCAAATACTATCGCGTATGTATTTATGCCTTACTCATATCAGCTTCAGGTCCAAGATGTGGATCAAGGTATCGATCCATTCAACTTCCAGTTAAATACATATCCTACAGGGATGTCCATTTCTTCAACAGGTCTAATCAGTTGGACGCCACCTCTTGGTGTATTCAACTCTGGAACCGTAAATGTTATAGTGACTGATGATGGTAGTCTCACTGCCTCACAATCGTTCATTATTACTGTCATTCAGATCGACTGTGCTGACGAATACAATGGCTCGGCAGTTATCGACGATTGCGGCGAATGTGTTGAGGGAACAACTGGTCTCGCTTTTAATTATTCAATGGATTGTGAAGGTGTTTGTTTTGGTACCGACTTCATTGCTTTGGACTGTGCAGGCGTATGTTATGGGTCTTCCGCACTCGATTTGTGTGGTATCTGCGACGATGATCCATTAAATGATAATTCAACATGTACCGGATGTACAGATCTTTCTGCTATCAATTATGAAGATGGAAATATTGTCGACGACGGATCATGTGTCTTCATGGGGGATTTAAATGCTGACCAGCTCGTGAATGTCGGGGATGTGATCGACATGGTCAATATTATTATTTTTGGACTTATACCGGATGAGTATCAACTTTTGGTTGGAGATCTATCTGGTGATGCTTACATTGATATTCACGATATTGTATTACTGATCGCAGCCATATTAGGTGATGATGGTCTTGGATTGAAACAATCACTTCAAGAAGGGAATCTTCAGCTTTTGCCTGGCAATATTAGACTGCTGGGTACGGGTTCCGTCGCAGCTTTGGATATCCAAACGATGGGTGAATATCAAATCAGCACAGTACAGGATCACACTGCAGGAATTTTCAGAACGGATAACCGACTTCTGATTATTGCAGTGGATGGGGTGGACTTGCAGAATTTGAATATTCTTCATTATACTGGTGAATTGTCGGTGGTTAGCGCTACACTATATGATTGGGACAATCACACGATTCAGGCAAATATTATTGAAGTCCCTGAAGAGTTTGAGATCACAGAGATTTATCCAAATCCATTCAACGCTGAAACGAATATCCGGTTTACACTTCCTGAAGATACAAAAATCACGGTTTCGATTTACGATCTGAATGGTCGGCTTATTGATACATTTTGGGATGGCGAAACATCTGTGGGTAGTCATTCTGTACATTGGGATGCCAAAATGGAGCCCAGCGGGATCTATTTCATTAAGATTAGTACGCCAGACAAACTGGTAACCCGTAAAATCACACTAATGAAATAAATTGAACTTTTTCAATCAGACACTAATCCGATGATGAAATATTTGTATTACATGATCCTTGTATCTTTGTCAATTATCGTGGTGTTTGCGCAGGATCCGGGTGATTGCCAGGTGGAACCATCCGCCTACGAGTACTCCATGAATATTATCGCTTCAGTGAGCATTGATGATAGCCTGACAAACAATGCAAATAATCTGTTAGGTGCATTTGTTGATAGTGAATGCAGAGGTGTTATCAATCCGCTAAACTTCAACGGATTTGACATTTATTTTCTGGTCATTTACAGTAATACATCAAACGAAACCATATCATTCACATTTTATGATGCCGATGAAAATATCAATATCACTCTCGCAGAACAAGTGACATTTTTACCCAACCTGATTCTGGGTTCGGTAATTGATCCGTTTCCACTTTATGGAATTAATCAGTTGATGGGTGATCTAAACCACGATGGAGATTTGGATATTTTAGATATCATTCAATTGGTAGCAATTATCCTGGGACAGGTTTCAGGGACGGAATACCAATATTCAGTTGGTGATACCAATGGCGACTTGGCATTGGATGTGATTGATATTGTAACTATTGTCGGCTGGATCATGTCCTGACAATTCTAAATACAATTCTTGTTCTGTCAAATAAATATACCCAAATAATAGTAACTTATCTCATGGCTCGTGTTAGAATTTTAATATTGACCATCTTTTGTGCGCTCCTGTTTTCCCAACCGAATTGGACTTATAATCCCAATGACTTCGGGGATACCGGAAGCATTACCTCCATCGTTAACATAAATGATACTCAGGTAGGTGGTCCTAGTGATCTTCTTGGTGCATTTTCAGGAGAGATTTGTAGAGGATTCACAGAGGGCACATCAACTCCGTCAGGTTATTATTTTTTTCTAACGGTCTACGGCGAATACGGCGAAATCCTCGATTTTAAATACTATGATGCAGCCATTGATCTTATCTATCCTATAACAGAAACAGCAGATTTCTCCCCAAATATGATCCTCGGGGATTACTCCAACCCTTTAGTATTAAACTCATCTTCTGATCAAATTCCCGACTGTAATGGCGTGTATGGTGGCACAGCATTCATCGATAATTGTGGTATTTGTTCTTCAGGGAACACGGGGCATCTACCAGATAGTGACATGGATTGCATGGGAATCTGCTTTGGTCCCAATATACTCGATGAATTCAGTGAATGTTGTGAATCTCCGCCAACATGGTTTCTGGATTCAGACGGTGATGGACTTGGGTATATCCTTTATTATATTGAAGCTTGCACTGTACCCACTGGATATGTGGGAAATTCAGATGATAATTATCCAAATTGCCAATCCAACCTTGTGGATTGTGCAGGAACCTGTGACGGTATATTCCTATTGGATATTTACGGAAACTGTTGCGCTGAACTCACCACATGGTATTCAGATTCAGATGGGGATGGACTTGGAAATCCCGATGTACATGTAGAATCCTGCAATCAACCCAGTGGGTATATCGATAACGCAGATGATTTGTATCCCGCTTGTAGCTCAAATATTGTGGATTGCCTGGGCGTATGCGATGGTTCTGCTTCTTTAGACGTTTGCGGTGACTGTAACGGTAACGGGAGTTCTTGCGCAGATTGCCAGGGCATCCCAAACGGGTCAGCATTTTTGGATGACTGTGGAATTTGTTCAGGTGGCTTAACCGGTCATATCCCAAACTCAAATATGGATTGTTTTGGAGAGTGTTTTGGTAGCGCTGGTGAAGATCCATTAGGAGTTTGTTGCAACGATTTGGATATGGATTGTGCCGGGTACTGTTTCGGGAATCATGGAACGATTTTATGGGCGGGTAATGAATATTATTATCCAAGTGGTGAGAATGAGCCTTACGACTTTCAGGAAATCTGGATTAATGCGGAAAGTTATCCGATTCTGGATGCAGACGTTGTTGTAAGATTATCCATAGATGATTGGACGTCATTCGTGGATATTCCCATGAATAGCGAGACAGGTCCGGACTGGCCAAACAATGTACATTATTATGCAAACGTAGGGACTTTTACAGCAGGGACAAACCTTCAATATGTCATCCATATTGTGTCATGCACAGAATGGTGGTTGAATGATAATGGTAACAACTATCAGATTTCTATTAACGACAGTGATAATGATGACGATGGTTTGTTGAATTGGGATGATCCCTATCCTGATTGCGCTGCAAATGTGATCGATTGTGCAGGTGATTGTGGGGGAGAAGCGGTTGTAGATGATTGTGGTTACTGTACCGGTGGAACCACCGGATTGACTCCAAATTATGCTGACCTGGGATGTGGTTGCGAAATTGCAGGACCAAACAGTTATTGCGTTGATATAGATGACGATGGATTAGGTGCAGGTACGCCGGAAGTTTTTTGTGAAGCAGATGTACCAATTGATTATGTGCTGGATTGTACCGATACCGATGATAATTGCACAGGTAACATCTACGACTGTGCAGGTATTTGCAATGGATCGGCATTCATTGATGATTGTGGAATTTGTTCTGAAGGAACAACTTCTCACATTGCTAATAGTGACCAAGACTGTGAAGGGACTTGTGACGGTAGTGCGATAACAGACGATTGTGGTGAGTGTTCCGGTGGCAATACAGGGCATTTATTCAATTCCGATATGGATTGCAATGGCGATTGTTTTGGGACTGCATCCACTGATTTTTGCGAAATCTGTTCTGGCGGAAATAGCGGACATGAGGCCAATATCGATATTGACAACTGCGGAGTCTGCTTTGGAAACGATTCTGAAATGGATTGTGCAGGAGTCTGCTTTGGCCTGGCATCTCTGGATCAATGTGCTGTGTGTGCGGGAGGGACAACTGGTGTTCAACCCGGACAAGATGAAGATGAATGTGGTGTTTGCTTTGGTGAGAATGCCGACATGGATTGCAACGGAGACTGTTTCGGATCCGCTCTATTAGATGATTGCAATGTTTGCACGGGGGGAAATACAGGATTAACAGCTAATTATCTCATGGATTGTGCTGGTGTCTGTGGTGGTGAAGCAGTGATCGATGACTGTGGAGTTTGTTCGGGTGGAAGCACAGGACTAATTGTGAACGAAGGCATGGATTGTACCGGAGAGTGTTTTGGGATTGCTGCATTGGACGAGTGCAATGTGTGTTCTGGAGGTAATTCGGGAATTATCCCGAACAGCGACATAGACGAATGTGGGATTTGTTTCGGCCCGGGACTGATACAATGGTATTTTGATGGAGATTTTGATGGATTGGGAGACCCGGATAATACTCTGTATGCATGTAATGAACCCGAGAATTATGTAAGTAACCCTGATGATCTTTATCCGAATTGTAACGTCAATTTATATGATGAATTTGGAATTTGTGGAGGTGATAATACCCTCCAGGGAGCAATTGATTCATCAGAACCTGGCGCGACAATTACTGTTCCGGCCGATATTTATAGTGAATCCATTATAATTAATAAACCACTCACCATAACAGGTTTACCAGGCGCAACTTTGACAAAATCAGATGTGACTTCTATTGTCAGCATTCAAAGTAACGATGTTACCGTACAAAATCTGATAATTGAAACAGAAGAGTCTGTTACTACAGGGATTCGAGTGAATAATGGGTACCGACGCATTTCCATCCTGAATAACACAATTCGAAGCTCAATAGAGCTAACCCTTACAAATCCTGTAAATCTTTCAGGAATTACCATAAATGGGCATGAAGAAGCTCCTGACCTCGGTGACTATGTAATTCAGAATAACACGATTGAAAACGTGAATATTGGGATAAAATTGAATACCAATAGCCATCAAAGTGTGTTGGAACAAAATGTCATTCAAAACTTGGCACAACCAAACCCCGTTTTGGTGAATTCACCTTATCCTATTGGTATTCAGTGTGTTAATTCTTCGAATGTTCAATTTCTTCAAAATAATATACTAAATACGGGAATTGGATTTTATTTGATATCCACAACTGGAACTTCTCAACAAAATACTTTTCAGGATGTGAATATTTTCGCAATTCATGATGAAACCACACTTGTTTCATCTTCTGGATTTCCAGACTTCGCCAGAGCAACTCTTATATTCCCAGATTTACCACTTCTCTACGGATATTTTGCAGACTTACAAGAAGCCTTTGTTTGGGCAGAAGATGGCACAATCGTCTATTGGAATTCTAATGGAGAAATCACTGAATATGTACAGGATTGTTCAGGTATTTGGGATGGTTTATCCACCATCGATAACTGTAACACCTGTGATGATAATCCAGATAATGACTGTATTGAAGATTGTACCGGACTCTGGGGTGGAACGGCTATTATTGA
>JABMOW010000145.1 GCA_013204025.1 Fidelibacterota bacterium
GATCAAAACTGTAAATGGAAGAATAGGTGAAGTGAACACTGAAGTCATACGTGAAACATCAACAAAGATAAAACTACCAGAAAGAATAAAGCAGGTACGATTTGATGTTTTCAAATGAGTTTTTGGTAGCAGTCTGGTTTGATATTTATAAACAGGTCTTGAAGCAGAATGAGAGTCTCGAAGAGAATAAGATCAAGGATGAACTGCTTACTGCTGTTGCAACAACCATATTCATTCAGGCAGGACAGAAAGGGTTCTTAAGACCCGTGCCTCAAGATCCGTTCATACGTGAGCTTGTGAAGATCACATCTAATGTTAAAGATCGGGATCTGAAAAAGACCATCTATGAACAGGTTCGAGGATTAGTAAACAGTAACGGAGTAAAGGAGGTCGTATGACAAGTCTTGATCAGGTCTCCGACGAGATGCTGGAATCGGCATTCCAAAAACGGTTTCGGATCAGTGTGGGAGAAGCCATAAAGGGCAGTGAAAACGTGGCAAAACATCTGATGACGTATCTTGGTGGAAGGCTGACACGGGAATGTTTTTTGGTGGTGTTTCTGAACAACCGGAATCAGATCCTATCAACAGAGGTTTTGTTTGAAGGTACACTCACTTCATCTGCAGTGTATCCTCGGGAGATCATAAAACGGATTGTGGAATTAAACGCTGCAGCCATAATAATATCTCATAATCATCCGTCCGGTAATCTCACGGCAAGTGCAGATGACATCAAGATCACGAAAAAGATCAAAGAGGCATGTCAAACTATTGACGTAAATCTTCACGACCATGTGATTATTACGCCTGGTGGCGGGTATACATCTATGGCAGATCAGGGACTTATGTGATGCCGGTGTATTCATATGTCTGTGAACTTTGCGGGTACACCGTAAAACGGTTGTTTCCAATCATGCATAATCCACCGGAATGCTGTAACTGTGAGATACCCATGAAACGTGAAATTAAAAGTTCAGGATTTATCCTGAAAGGAAGTGGGTATCACGATACAGACTACACACATTATGGACCAAAGAAAGAAAGGACATTGCGATGAAGCAGTTTGGGTTTGAAGTTAGTGACAAAGAAGAAGTGACCGAAGCGGAGATGGAGCTGGGGGTGGCAGAAGAGATTTCGACGGAAGAGAATACCGAGCACTGGACTGACGGTATGGGTGAGTACTTCTTTGAAACATTTCTGCGATTCTGTGTCATCTATGGTGGCTATGCTGCCATACGGGATCTGGTTGGAAGTCTCTTTTGAAAATGGAAAAGCTGGCGCGGGCTGGCTTTTCTTTAGGTTGAAAGTAAAACAGGGAGCCCGAAAGCTCCCTGAATGTGTGCAAGTTTTGAAAGTTGTTAAATGGTTTATTTCACTAGCATCACCTTTTGAGTCTGAGTAAAGTCACCAGAAGTCAACTTCACGAAATAGGTGCCGGAAGCGAATTGTGTTGCATCCCACGTAACAGAATGATAGCCGGGATCTTCTACTGCATTTACTAGCTGCGTGATTTGCCTACCTAGTACATCAAAGATTATAATGTTTACAACACCTGTTTGTGGCAGATCATAGCTAATAGTTGTGACGGGATTGAACGGGTTTGGTACAGGTTTGTGTAAAATAAACGATATGGGTATGCCATTATTGCTTTCTGAAACAGTACATTTATATAGATTTGATTCTCCATATGATATTTTAGTAATAGCACTAAATAAATTATGTACTGTATTATCATTGCTTCGCCATAGTTTAAAGATATAATCTAAATTCTCGATGGAACGATATAATTCATCTTGAGTTGTTTGAGACCATGCTATAAGAAGTAATTTGTCATTAGTATTATTTATTTTAAGTGCACCCACCAAATCATTCTCACAAAACAATGCTAATTCATCTCCAATTTGATAATCTGCATTGAGTTCATCAATTAAAAAAGGAATAGATCGTGCAGTTTTATTTAATTCAAAGTGAGTCAGCTGTGATTCTGATGAATTCATCTCATCACAAGATGGTCTCGCAAGCGGCATGTCTGGATACGAAAAAGTGATATCATCAGATCCGTTTGATGTCAGGTAGTACGCTTCTCCGGGCTCAAGATTATAAATACTGTTTAAATTATATAATGGTACATAAAATCCTCCTAGGTCAGATTGAACCACAAAAATATCTTCTGCAATGCTTTCTAATGCTGTTTCAATAGGCATCGGTGTTTGATGTAAATAAGGAAGATAGTTTTCCCATCCACTACCCTTTAGGGTTATAGGTAATTTGGGGTAAAGCGGAACACCTAAAATATTCATCGTCTGTCCAGGTGATCCCATACTTATTTTATAACCATTCGTGAAAGATAAATCTCCAATCCAATTGATGCCGCCGGGAATCCAGAACATTAAAAACTCGTTTTCAGATACTTTTAGAACGTCATATTCACCAAATAAATATTCTATATCTAAATTATCAAATTCATTCTCCAAAGTCAGCGGGACAACATTTAGTGATACCATGTTTTCGTAGTTCGGATATAATTCTATGTTCTGTGTCAAGGTGTTAGTTGTCTGGTATACAGCAGTTATAGTTCCCCCCAATGTTTCAACTTCCGATTGAAATACAGCAATAATCTCTCTATTATATAAATCACCCATTTCCTTGATGATAGTATTGGTAACCTGCCATTCAACAAAAGAATACCACGTCCCACTTGATTCATTATAATAATACAGAGGTGTTTTAATTTTATAGTAAGGATAACTTTGAATATCGGAAATTTCACCTTGCTCAAGGAATACTAAATATTCATTATTTACTCCAACAATATCATCGACTAAATGATATTCTTCAAGCTGTTGTCCTTCAAATTCAGTTCCTTCAGGCTCGATATACCAAGGATCTAATATCTGTATTGGTATGCTGATTCCAGGAATAGATGTTGTTATATTGATCTCATATTTCTCTTTAAAAAATGCCTTTGTTTCACCATCCTGACTAAAATATTTATAATCAAATTTCTTTTTATAATTTTGTCTATTATCATCCCATATCAAATGTTTCACATTTTCATATGAGGGATTAGATATTCCAAGCGTATTTAAAATATATGGCACATTCTGTAAAATTCTAAATGTTTGTTGGGTGTCTGAAGATTGTAAACCTTGCCATTCGATGTATGGTGTCATCATATTGTAAACTGATAATGTCCCTCCTAAATTTTCATTATTGTCAAGGTAACGATTATTTATATTTACATTGTAAATAGCTTGAAAATCATTTGGACTCATCACCCAATAATCATTATAAAACAAATCTAGCCATGCATGCATCCTACCAGTTTGTTGAGGTGTAAATTCAGACCGACAAGTTGAATACCCCATGTAATTGTGTTCATCGACGTCCCCCCAAGGTGTACCTTGGCAATCAGTTCCACCGGGGTCGCCACATTCCCAGGTAATGGGTACCGGAGGTGTATCTGAACTTAAATCACCCCTTAAATCTGCTTCAAATCCACTCGCATAAGGATAGCAATCGTTATCACAACTCAATTCCGTACCTAGGTGAGTATGGCGCAAACCAAGAACATGTCCAACTTCATGAATAAGCGTCACATAACCATCTTCTGAAGCAAAATGTTCGCTATCCACTCCAGCTGAATGCATATATACGTCTCCTGAAAGTAAGTTGGGAGTTCCTCCAACTCCGACTGCGGGTCCTAATATATTAATAATATACACAGTAAGAGCATTATAGTTTGAAACAAAGATGTAAGGCCAATTGGAATAACTTAATTCCCATGACATTAATTCAGGATCGTTAATTATCTCGAATTCTTCCAAGTGAAATTGTATTTTATTTGGTTCATAACCAATATTTAATTGATTTAAATTGTCAATAACATCACCTATACTAGCAGTTGGGTTACTTCCATCTTCTTCTGCATATCCAACAAACCTAATTTTTACCATTTTTATTGGATCGTCTTGGTCTGGTATATAAGCATCTCTAATCCAAGGCCACCCAGGGTTATTTGGGTCATTTGGTATACTGCATTCTCTTGTTTCAGGATAATTGTAACAAGGCTCTGTTTGGCTCCAAATGGGAATTGCAGCAAATGACAAGATTAGTAAAATAAAATATAATCTATTACTTCTTTGTTTCATTATTATCTCCATACGTTATATAGTGTAGTTTATTAATTTATATTTTTTATTCCCGGTATCCCCGGATCACTATAGCTCCATGAAATCCACAATAATATCCTACAGTGACATAAAAGTTATCCACCAACTCCCCACCTTTTAATGTGACAATTCCACAATCAATCTCATCGAAAATAGTGTCGTCTAAATCCCAGTCCAATCCATTATAATGGATAGTTCCATCGCTTGTGAATGCCATGATATCCTGAGGATGATTGACAGATATATCGATCGTATTGACCGGAAGAAAGTAGGGTGACTCCAAAAGGGTAATGACGTCTTCATCAAGGAAAATTGAATCTAAATATTGAAACTGAATGACACCAGCTCTTGAAGCAAGGTAAGCAACGGTACCATGAACATCCACAGCACTGATAAATCCAAAATTATTTGTTGGATTAATATGCGAGGAAAAATAGAGAAAAGCCCAGTAATCCGACATTCTCCTGAAAACCGAATTCCCTAACCAGCCTACGGTAATCGTGCCCACTGTTATTATACTGTTATTCACCCAGGGATTACCTTTAATATTTACTTGGACCATTGCTGAGTTTGTACTAATAAACTCAAATGTTTCGCCGTTAAAGTGGGAGATGGAACCATTATCACCTGAAAAATATACACTGTTTGTATTTTCTATCCAAATATCGTGAACATATCCATCAAAATCCCAATTACTATTGTAATCGTGGAATTGATGCCATTCTGTTCCATTGAACTGATATACGTTCGTAGCTGCTACCCATATTTGATCGTTAAATATTTCAATAGCATTTAATGGTATCGTTTGCCCAAATTCTGTTCTGACTTCAAGAAAAGACCATTCAGAATTATTGTAATGAACTAGGTTTTTAATATGAAGCGATGTGTCTGTTTCAATATTCCCAACTGCCCAGAATTCTGTGGCACTCACTACAGATACATCAAGTAAGTAACTTCCATAAGATCCAATGGTATCGATTACTGAAGAGAAAGAATGACTACTAATCTGTTGACAGCATTGTGATAAATCATCTTCACATATAAAATAGGTGTCAGGGCATTCCAGGGGTTCACCGATGATATAATTCACAAGAATAACAATGTCCATTACATCCATGTTGATGTCGCTGTTCACATCTCCTGCCCAGAGTTCATAATCCGAAGGTGGTGGTTCGTTTTCTAAAATAACATTTATCACTCTAATGATATCAAGTACATTGATTTCTCCATCTTGATTTACGTCCCCCAAATATTCTCGTGGATTGGCATTCAAGATCGATATAATGCAAAATAACAAGTATCCGAGGAAAGTCAGTGGTTTATACACGCATGGTTTGAATAAATCAAGTTTCAATTTCTACCCAATACTCCTATGATTCTAGATTAATATTACAAATTGTTTTTAGATAATACAAATAATTTTCATAACACTATTAATTTGCAGCTATGTATAAATGATAATTTTTTTGACCCATATAGCACTTTTCAAAAATTCCCAAAAAATATAACAGAGACCGTTTTTACTCTGGGAAACGAAAAAAACTTTTAGCCGCGCGAGACCAGGGTCAATTGGTATCAGTTTACCGGCCTTTTTGTAAGAAATGGAGATCCGGAAGACCGTGTTTAAACATTTGGCTTACCCCCTGCTACCGGAACAAGGGGTTCACTGC
>JABMOW010000146.1 GCA_013204025.1 Fidelibacterota bacterium
CGAGAGAAGGCCCTGACGAATCAGGACCTTCCATGAGTGGAGCGAAACGGAATCGAATCTTTGTACTCTTGAATGGCATTCAAGAGGTCAACGGTTCGATCCCGTTTATCTCCACAACGATCTTTATACTGGTTAACAAAAAAATTTAATGGAGTACAATTCATGTTCAACATGAGTAAAATACGTGAAAATTCATCTATCATTCTGTGGACCCTTCTAGCCTTCTTTGTGATGAGTATGACAGTAGGTGGCTTGGTCGGTGGTGCAAACATAGTCGATCGGATATTCGGTCGAAACCAGTCAAATCTATACGTTGGCTCAGTTGAGGGAGTAAATATCACTCATCAGGATTTTCAAAAAGAATTTAATACTCAATTGCAAAATTCACGATCGCAAAATCAAACAATTGACAGCCGAGGAGTTCAAAATGCCAGAAATTCAGCCTGGAACACATTAGTTGATAAAATCATCCAAGACCAACTTATCAATGAATTTGACCTTTCTTCTTCTGGTGAAGAGATTTACAATTTTTTAGTTAATTTTCCTCCCGCTCAACTACAACAACAACTTACTCAAAGCAATTACTTTGCTGACAGTAGCGGAGCATTTATTCTTGATGCTTATCAAAGTGCTTTAAAAACAGGTACGTATCCAAATAACCTTGAAAATTATTGGTTGGTTTGGGAGAACTACCTTACAGATTGGTTACCTATTCGTAAATTACAAAATCTCTATTCTCAAACCTCATCCGTTTCAGATATGGAGATCAAAACTGAATTTTATAAAAAGAATATCAATTGCACAGTTAAATACATTTACGTTCCCATTAATGACATTAACGATAGTCTGATTACTGTAACGGATGATGAAGTAAAATCTCGTTATGAAGAAGACAAGGAAAAATTATATAAATTGGATGCGTCTCGAACCGTAGAATATGTTCTTTGGTCCGATAATGTTAGTGACGTTGACTCTTCTCTTCACAGCACGTACCTGGATTCAATTAATAGTTCATCTTTAAGATTCGCTGGTGAAGCAGACTTTTCTACATTTAATGAAGCGGTAGAAGTTTTTGGATTGAACAGTGATACTCTTGATATTATTGAAGATAACAAAAATAATTCCGGTTTTCCTTATACCATGGGTGTCATGAGAAACGCAGTAAGATTTGCTTTTGATAGTCCAATTGGTACTATCTCTGACCCGATGGTAGCGGACGATGGGTATGTGGTCTTTCATATTATCGGTGAAAAACCAACTGGCTATAAACCTTTTTCAGAAGTTGAGGAATCCATACAAAAAACTCTGATCCGTGAGAATAAAAAAGATTACGCAAAAACCATTCTACAGAACGATTTTATAAATGAAAATAGTGATTTCTCACAAATCGCTGAAAGTAACGAATTTATAAAATTCGATACAGATTCTCTTAAAGCGCTAGGCAGTACTTTCAAAAGCATCGGAAGAAGTAACGAATTATCAGGAACATTACGAGCTATGGAAGCGGGAGATATTTCAACGCCGGTCACTACTTACAGCGCCGTTGCTATCATTGAATTGCTTGAGAAGGATGAGTTTGACCAGGAAATATTTGATGCTGAATTTGATACTATCAGAGATCGTTTGATGCTCCAAAAGAGCAATGCAGTATTTAGCACCTGGCTTTCTGAATATAAAAAACAGATTGAGATCGAAGACAACCGGATTCATCTGTACTAGAATTCGTTAAATTTCAACAATAAAAGGGACGGCAAAAGCTGTCCCTTTTTTGTTTTTACTACGTTGATCAAATACTCAATTCGAGAGTTACTTTCTGCATAATGAGGTGTTCAGATGTAGGTATTAGCTGACTGATCCCTTTCCTTCTCGTTTCAGGATCAATGATGCTTTCGATGGTTTTGCATGTTTTTGGTGATGTACAATTTCACTCATGATGCTCAATGCGATTTCCGGGACGGTGTCCGCCCCAATATCCAAACCCGTTGGAGCATAAATTGATTGTAGTACACCCGTTGGAACACCTTCATTTTCCAATGCTCTGCGAATTAACGCCCATTTTCTGCGACTGCTCACCAATCCAAGGTAACCGAATTTATCTGCAACTAGTCGTCTCATGATCTCCATATCCTGTGCATGGTTTCTGGTGGTCACAATAATAGCATCCGAAGGACGTAACTCTATGGTTTTCAAGAGATCAGATATCGTTCCCACAACTCGATTCTCAACTTTTGGATATCTGGCTTCTGTCAATAAAGCTGATCGATCATCGTAAACATTTACGGAATAATCCAAGAAATGTGCCAATTCTGCCAACGCCATTCCCACATGGCCAGCGCCAAAAATATGTAATCGTGATATTGCCGGAAGATGACGGTAAACTTCTATAACAATATTATCTCGTTTTGAAAACGATTTGAGCAAACGATCCTTTGAATCGACAACTATACTATCGAAATCAGAAAAAGTAGATTGAACTTCCCAATTGACGGATAGATTAGACTCATCTTGGCGGATGATAGTGCTGATCCACAGTGACTGGGTTTTAGCCATAGCGGCAGCTTTTAAAAACACCAGATGAGACTGTGAAGAAAATGGCTCGATTAGTACAGAAACTTCTCCCCCACAAATACCCGAATCACCCAGAACATCTTTCCCAGTCATAAGATGGTGAAGGAGGATCGGACGGTTTTCCAAAAATACTGATTTTGCAGTAGTGATGACATTATACTCCAGTTTGCCACCACCAATCGTCCCTAAAGCATCTCCTGAATCAGTGACTACCATAATGGGGTAATCCTTCCTGGGTACAGATCCGGACTGATGCACAATTGAACAAATCACCAGTGATTCATCAGATTTAACCTGATTCAGATAGTTTAGGATTTTCTTTTCCATAATGCTATTAAATCACCTCGATTCTTTTCTCAATTTCACAAACCAATTCTATCATTTAGTCATTTCTTTCCATTGTGACTACAACCTCCAGTACAGCTCTGGCGATGGCATTAGCTTTATCAGATATTAATAGATGATTGATCTCATGACCACGCGGATCGATATCCGCAATTTTCACTCCAGCTGGGGTGTTGACTCTTGGAGAGATAAGTCCCCGCACTTTACCTGCAATTTTCGAAATAATCGGCCGATTATTAATATTACCAATCGTTTGTTTTTCATTCACAATCGCTCCGATTTCCACATCCCATTCTGCAATGCCTTCGGTGGTTGAATAGATAACTCTGTGAGACGATTCACCTCCTATTTCACCGGGCACGCCTGTGTTTTGAGAGGTGGATCCTTCTCGGATGATCCTTCCCAAATCATGCCCTCTTTTGGTTTCGATTGCGATCAGACAGTTTTGCCCAACGGTAAATCCTGGTCCCAATCCAATGGTAGGTATAACAGTGAATTCATCGATTGTGTTTAAATCCTTTTGCATTCGTGCATCAATGATCCAACCAGGCATGCGATTCATCTGGGACAAATCTAGAATGGAATTATTTACAATGGGGATGATGTCGCTGGAGATGTCTTGCAACTGATCAATGGGATCTGCTTTCATGGCACGAATTCCCTCTACACTTGTGGAACCTGTAAACATCACATCGCTGAAAGTTACTGTCCTGCGGATAGCTAATGGTCCCGGAAGTTCAACCAACATGACCCGAAATCCCGTTCGGTACAATGTTACCGCAATAGCGCTCCCCAATTCACCCGCTCCTCTGATTATGATTAATCGATTACTCAATTTTTCCCTCTTTTAAAAATTTGTCCATATCCAAAATTACACCTTTGTCACCGACGGATACGATTTCAGTTTCATGAGGAAGGTGTCGAATGATCTGTCTCCCACCTTCATCACCGGATAACGCAAGTAGTCTGGATTTATAATGATATGAGAAAAACACGGGGTGCCCTGGGATGGACTCATATTCTGGTACCAGAATTTCAGGAGATCGCATTTCGAGGATACCCAACAAATATTGAATCGTAGATTGTTGAATGAATGGTTTATCACCGGTGCAGAATCCAAAGTAATCGCAATTATCGATTACCGATACTCCTGCTCTAACTGAGCTAGATATTCCGGATTGATAATCGAGATTGTGTATAAGGGTGATATTTTCCGATAGACCTTTTAATGCGGTGGAAATATTTTTTTCATCATTTCCCGTGACTACGAAAACGTCAACTGGAAATTGAATAAACGATTTTACAGTCTTTTCAATGACGGTTTCACCATCGATTTGGGTAAGCAATTTATTCGGTGGATGCCGGGTGGACATTCCGCCCGCAGTAATGATCATTGAAATTTTTATGGTCATGAAATCGCTTTCCAGAATTTCTGTTGAACACTACCAAAATACGTGGGACATTTCGTTTTTTCCCAAATTATGGTCGCCAGTTCTTCCGCGTTCTTGGGATGGGCATCCGCTTTGTTCACATAGTACACCCTTTTTATACCTTTGGGAATCTTTTGGCTATATCCTTTTTGAGAGGAAATGACGGTGGCAATAAAATCTGGTATCAACACCGAGTTAGGCGAGATTTCCCAGGTGTTGCAGAACCTATCCGCTCGATGAACCAAACCCTCAGCAGGTGTCGTCCCAACTACATCTGCGCCAACAATAATCACCACATGAGTTGCGAAATTTGGTACTTCAGGATCGTGATCCAGATGGACTTTTAACGGCAGCTTGCGAGCGCCATCACATTCAAAGAGACACACATCGCTTTGTCGCCAAATATCATTTAATTCATCAACTGACACACCATTGAGTTTATCAGGAAGATTGGACTGCCGCAAAATTTTCAATGGATTTGCCAACGTGAAATGTACTGATAAATCACACCCTGCGAATTTATCAGGGAAACAAACCGTTTCTCGATGATCAATTCCTGATTTTGTGAGAGACGTGAGTGCTACCTTCGAATATATCCGGCTGAATTCTTCACCCATCTGGCTGATCAGCGAGGATTTTCCGCCTCCACCTAAAAATGCGATACATGGAGAAGGACCATCTTTTGAGTTGTATCCCAAAATATGAATAAATGGTTGGTGTGAAAGATTATGATGGTGATCTGTCATAATTGTACTTCGTAAATAAGCCCGAAATCATCGCTTGGACTATGAAAACACTCCCTATAATTTTGTAAATATTGCCTGTAAATTTGAGGTAAATCTATTTGACTGTAAAACCAATTTTAACCAAATGAAGCCATTAAATTATAACAAGGGATGGGTTGTTATCCTAAAATGCTCAATCAGACACGATGATTAAATCTCCGCTAGGAAGCAGAATTTCTAGAATCGATGCTGCGGATAAGGTCACCGGAAAAACCAAATTCCTAACAGACATGTCTGTGCCGGGGATGGTTTACGCCTATCCCATCTATTCATCAATCCCGTTCGGTCACATCACTGATATAAATAGCGCTGCTGCAGAATCACTCACCGGATTCATCGGTTTTTACACTCATAAAGATATTCCCGGGAAAAATCAAGTGGGCGTAATCCTGCCCGACCAACCACTACTTGTTGAAAAGACCGTCCGGTTCATGGGTGATGTCATCGGTGTCGTGGTAGCGGACACACATGAAAATGCCCGAAAAGCCGCTTCCCTTATTGACATTTCATATGAGACTCTAGAACCGGTATTTACGATTGAAGACAGTAAAAATTCATCCGGACCATTATTACATGAAACCAATATCGCCTGCTCACATCGAGTTATAAAAGGAGATATTTCCAAAGGATTTGAAACATCCCACCACATTATCGAAGCCAGTTTTACCACACCTGTTCAGGAACACTATTATCTGGAACCACAAGGATGTATCGTTATTCCGGGTGAAGATCAAATTTATATCATCGGGTCTCTCCAATGTCCCTATTATATTCAGAAGGCAGTCGCGGCGATAACCGCGTACGCCATGGAGAATATTATCGTTGAGCAGGCACCCACTGGAGGTGCGTTTGGAGGGAAGGAAGATGTTCCTTCAGAAGTATGTGCTCGAACTGCTTTGGCAGCATTGATGGTGAAGCGTCCTGTGAAAATGGTTTACGATAGAAAAGATGATATGCAGATCACCAGCAAACGCCACCCATTTCAAATGCATTATAAAATCGGGGTTTCAAATAGCGGGGAAATTCTGGCAGCAGAAGTCCGGTTGGAAGAAAATGCCGGTGCCTATGCAACGTTGTCCAGTGTGGTTTCATATCGTGCATCCATCCAGGGATTGGGTCCTTACCGGATCCCCAATGTGAAAATGGAATCAACTTCATATTACACAAATTTACCACCCAACGGCGCATTTCGGGGATTCGGTTCCCCACAAGCTGCATTTGGTCATGAACGAATGATGGATATCGTTGCAAATAAATTGGGAATGGATCCCATTGAGTTTAGATTAATAAATATTATCCGATCCGGAGATTCCACCATTACGGGACAGGAGTTGGTGACTAGTGTAAGTGCAGAGGAAACCATCGTGCAAGCTCGTGATGCGGCATATTGGACGGATATTCGTTCCAAATCGACACCGGATTCACGGTACATAACGGGTATGGGAATCGCCGTAACTCATTACGGTAATTGTCTTGGCGCTGCAGGTTGGCACATGGATGGAAGTGGCGCATCCGTTCGTATTCGTGAAGATGGACAGATCGACGTGGCATTCGGTTTAGTGGAGATGGGACAGGGTGCACTCACAGCGGTGGCACAAATGACTGCTGAAGCCCTAGGCGTGGATATCTCCCGAATCAACGTTCTGCCCACTCGCAGTGATCGTCTCCCCGATAGCGGTCCTTCGGTTGCCAGCAGGAATGTCGTCATGACTGGTCGTGCTATTCAGGATGCCGTTTCCAAACTGACTCCGCCAATTTTAAAAGCTGCATCCGATATGATGGACTTCCCAACTGGATTGTTAGAGCTGAAGAATGACCAAATTATTGATGGCCAAACCGGAAATTCGATTTCGTTCGACGATGTTTTACAGTACATGTTTACCCATAACATTCCCACTCAATCCGAAGGATGGTGGCATGTTCCCCCTCTGAAGTTCGATCCACAGACCGGACTGGGTGAAGCCTATTTTACCTATTCCTACGCCACTCATCTGGCGAAAGTGAGGGTTGATACAGTAACCGGACTGGTTTTCGTGGACAAGATCTGGGCGGCTCACGATGTGGGTAAAGCCATTAATCCGGCAGGAATTGAAGGTCAGGTGGAAGGCGGTATTGCGCAGGGTATCGGATGGGCACTCACAGAAAATTTTCGCTACGATCAGGGCAAAGTGATCACGCCGGGACTAACAACTTATTTGCTCCCAACCGCAGGTGATATCCCGGAGATTAAGACTATCATTATTGAAAATCCTGCTCCGGATGGACCTTGGGGAGCCAAAGGGATCGGTGAACCGTCTATCATTCCCACAGCGGCAGCTATTGCCAATGCCGTCAGCCATGCGTTGGGTGCGCCCATCAATGATCTCCCCATCACACCAGAAAATGTGTTGAATCTGATACAAAGGAAAGCACCATGAGCCAGATACTTTTAACCAATCTTCGAATAATCAATCCATTTGGTGATGTGGAGTTCATTGAAAATGGATCGATAGAAATTTCTGACGGATCGATTGTGTCCGTTGGCGCTGAACTGACTGATTCTGCACCTGATATTCAAAAGATTGACATGGGTGGAAAAACCGTACTCCCGGGGATGATCAATGCCCATACCCATCTGTATTCTTCTCTTGCTCTTGGGATGCCGCCTTCACAAAATAATCCTGTTAACTTCACTGAAATTCTGAAACAGGTATGGTGGAAACTGGACCGTGCACTGGATGAAGATTCTACACGGGCATCTTTTCAAGTGGGATTATTGAACGCTCTTAAAAATGGCGTCACCACCCTCGTCGATCACCATTCCAGCCAGAATTTTATTGATGGATCTACTCGTCAATTGGTGGAATTAGCAGACGCTTTTGGCATTCGAATTGCCACCGCATTTGAAACATCCGACCGAAACGGTGATGATACTTTCGCCAGCGGTTTGGATGAGAATCTGACAGCTATCCACGAATTCGCCAATCGTGAACATATTCATCCTATGTTGGGATTGCATGCATCATTTACCTTATCCGATAAATCTTTGAAGGCCATTGGAAAAGAACTGGAAAACCTGACTGGCACCGGTATCCACATTCATGTGGCAGAAGATCTGGCGGACGAGCGGGATGCGAAAATGAAAGGGTATCATTCAGTCATCCAGCGATTAGATAAATTTAATCTACTCAACGAACACAGCCTCATCATCCATGGGATACACATGGAACAAACAGATATCGATCTCATCCTCAAAAGAGGAGCACAATTGGTACACTGCCCCACCTCCAATGCCAATAACCGGGTGGGAAATCTATCTCCGTTGGTGGTCAGAAAACTGAATGCAGGTCTGGGCACAGACGGAATGCAATCCAACATGCTGAAAGAGGCCAAGGAAGGGACGTTGATCAGAAGCGCATCCTTACCAGGAGGCGTGGAGTCTGTGAATTATCTACAGCTTCTTTTTCAAAATAACCGAACCATTGCTGAAAAAATGTTTAATCAAAAATTAGGGAAAATCGAATCGGGATATCCCGCTGATTTGGTGTTTTACGATTATTGTCCCGTGACCGAACTGAATGACACCAATTGGCAAGGCCATGCGCTCTTTGGATTTGAATCCCCCACCGACGTGATGACCAGAGGATTGTTCAGAATTAAGAATGGCAAACTGGCAGGGATTGACGAAAATGGAATTTTTAATAACGCACAAAGTGAGTCCCGTCGACTTTGGCAGAGCATGAAAAACGTGACATAAAGGAAAACATGAATGATTGATTTTCAAAAAATTGTGAACCGCGCTGAATACTATCGCAATGACATTTCCACATTTCTGCGGGATATGATCGCCATCCCCAGCGAGAGCTGCCAGGAAGAAAAAGTGGTCCTGCGGATCAAACAGGAAATGGAAAAAGTAGGGTTCGATCGCATCGAGATTGATCCTATGGGAAATATTCTAGGCTATCTTGGGAAGGGCTCACATCTGATTGCAATGGACGCCCACATCGATACGGTTGGTGTGGGAAATCCTGCGTCGTGGAAGTTCGACCCGTTCATCGGCATGGAAAACGATGAAGTGGTTGGCGGTCGGGGCGCATCGGATCAGGAAGGCGGCATGGCATCCATGGTGTACGCGGCACGGATCATCAAAGACCTGGATTTAATGGACGATTATACCCTGTTGGTTACCGGCACGATTCAGGAAGAAGACTGCGACGGATTGTGCTGGCAGTATATGATCGAAGAACGAAATATCCGTCCTGAATTTGTAGTCATCACTGAACCCACATCCTGCAATATTTATCGCGGACATCGCGGTCGGATGGAAATCAAAATCAGCACTACCGGTTTGAGCGCTCATGGGAGCGCTCCCGAAAGAGGCGACAATGCTATTTATAAAATGGCGGATATCATTCACGAATTATCCGAACTGAACCACCGACTGACCCATCACGATTTTCTGGGTAAAGGAAGTCTCACCGTTTCACAGATTTATTTCAGTTCACCATCTCGATGTGCCGTTGCTGACGGTTGTTATATTTCCGTGGACCGTCGTTTGACCGTGGGTGAAACTGCTGATTCCGCCATCAAAGAAATACTCGACCTTCCGTCTGTTCAAGCAGCCAAAGCCACTGTAGAAATGTACGACTATGCCCGACCGTCGTATAAAGGATTGACCTACCCCGGTGAAGCGTACTTCCCCACCTGGTTGATTGAAGAAGACCACCCCGCCACCCAGACACTGGTAACGGCATTCCGTGGACTATTCAACAGCGAACCGTTGGTGGACAAATGGACATTTTCAACGAATGGCGTCTCCATAATGGGGCGGTATGGCATACCCTGTATCGGATTCGGTCCCGGTCATGAAGATCAGGCACACGCTCCTAACGAACTTACCTGGAAAGACGAACTGGTGAAATGCGCCGCCATGTATGCGGCGATTCCGAAGATTTATGTGGGGGAAAGCTTTTAGGATCTCCACGGGAAAACGCTATAAAGTGTGAACTATTTCAAAAACAGAGAATCTTGTGCTTGGATTGGTAGCATGTAACCGCCAAGGTTCAGGGGCGGTACGGGAAACACTGCCACTCCTGAACAAATTATACGTCAATAAGTATTCTAAGAGAGGAAGCGAGCTTACTGCCGTCCCTCTGCAACCTTTTATTATGCTAATACCGTATTTTTCAGTATCTCATACTTTTTTTGTTCGTAATTATATGGATCATAAACAATTTAGTTATTCTTCTTTCCTGGTAGATTCGAAAGCCCATTTCTTATATGAAATCCAAGAAGCCAAAATTAAAGCTGCACCAATACAGAATAATATTGGGTCAAAAGACATCCCTTTTGACCAAGAATGATCGCTAAAATCGGCTACTCCACTTTTGGCTGGCTCGTATGACGAGACAAGGAAATAAACACCAGATAGGAAGGAAACGAAAATATGAACAATTCTATTTTTTAAAACAGTTTTTAATTTTACCATACTTTATCTCTATATTGTTATAAAATTTCATAACACCTGATATAATCGGCATGAAAATATACTAGAATTTTGAAGTAAAATCCCCAAATGCCAAACACAATTATCACTAAAATAGTTTAAAAAAAAACATCTTTGGTTTTTGGTTCCATCTTTTTATTCTCTTTTTATTTACATTGTCTATACCTGTATTAAAATCGTAATTCAACTTTATACCTTACCAACAACTTTATTCTACATGTTTTGGGAATATTCTTCATTTTTTCTGTATTTGAATCTCCCTATTGATAGTTAACTAATCACTGACTAAACACTTGGTGATTTAAACTTAAAAAGTTGATCTTGATCCTCAAAAGATTCTAACTCAACTTCCTCAGGAATGATAAGTCCTGGTGCAATAATTGTGTCCCAACTTTCTTTAATATCTTTTCTATAGTCATAATTTGGATTTTGTACTATCATAAGGTCTCTGTGACTTGTGGCGAATAATAAGCAATTGTAAAATGCTTTTCTTGACTTTGGGTATAAGTAAAGACAGTTATTTTGCCACCAGTCATGAGCTTTAACAACAATCTCATAAATTTTCTCTCCTTGATTAATATTGCTCCTTATATCCCACCAAATTGAGAATGCCTGCTGATGTGCATTCAATTTAGTGCTGATATTTGTGAGCAAAAGTTGTTGTTTAAACGATTGTCTTGAAAGAAACCTGTTGAAAATGAACGTCAACGTTGATCCAAAAATCATCCCAACTATTGCTGTGACTGGTAACGTTATATTTGTGTTGCCGAAAATTAACATCAACGCTGTACCTAAAATTGCTCCAATCGACAATAATATTATACGTATTATGTTTTCATTTTTATAAAGCATAAATATTCCCTCCTATGTATCTACTAACAACCCTACTGACTATTTAATCCCTCTTACCGAACATCTGACACTTCGCACAAATATAAGCGCTGGGCCGGGCGTCATTATAGCTGTAAGAATCAAGCGAATTACGCGTCCAGTTGAGCGGTTTTTTAGGTTTTCCTTCAAGGATATATTGCTCTTTCATGATCATATATGGTAAAACTAGTCCCACTAGTAGTAACTATCACCGAGTCTTCTAATACATTTAACTGATATGTGTCAGTATATTCTGCGTTATAGAATACTAACTTATAAGAATTTGATTCGAAGGATATGGGGATTTTTCTAACTGCCGGTCCAGGCATCATGAAACACACTTCACACTCAATTATATCCAATATATGTATTCCTATTTCATCTGTATGATATTCTTCTTCTATTTCAATATAATTCAGAGTTGCTGGGAATTGTTCTTCTGTCACCATGTACAAATTAAAACCAACATAATCATCCAAATCATACAATATACTATCATATCTTACAGTAAAATAAATCTCGCCATCATACTGATAATTATATTCATCATCTTCTTCCGTACAGGAAATGATCAATAGAGGAATTAAGACACCAGCTATCAATAGTTTTCTAATTGTTTTCATATTTTCTACTCCCACAATCACAACAAACCTAACTAACAATTATACCGAATTTCTCATCCGGCTGAATTCTGTTTGTTGAGATAAGTAAACTCATTATCTTCACTTCTTCGGTTTTATCACAATATTTACCGTGACCAAGTCGATCACCTGTTATTCCAAAAGTCAAAATATCGCCAACGATATCCGTTTACTCACAACTTCCATCATCGATAATAGCAAGTGGATCAAAATTATTTGCGTCAGGATCAGTGCATCCATAACACCAATCCGAGTCAAGACCTGTAGAGCCGCCAACACATCCACATTCGTTCATTGAAGCTGATCCACCACATTCTCCAAAACAATCATTCTCAAGTGCTTCTCCCTCATCGTAAAGGCACCAGTCGTTACATCCAACTGGATAATAGCAAGAACCATCGTCATACATGCTATCTGGATTAAAGTTACAGGCTTCCGGATCTGTACAAGCCGGTTCGGGTTCACAGCAATATATTAAACAATTCTCATCTATCACCGGATATGAACCTCCCCCGGGAGGAGCACTAATAATCACATCCGAAATACACACATCAAAACCTACAATTTCACTAAACGTAAGTATAGTCAATAAATAATTACCTGCTGGAAGATAATCCTCGCCAAAAACAAAACCGATTACTATGCCTGAAGATGTTGCGACTTGCCATCCAGATGTACTGCCCGCAGCTCCAGCAGAAGCTCCATTAATTGTTAATCCGGAAATATTAAATTGAAATCCAGCCACCGGACCGGGTGCATCAAGCCAGATTTCTATAGTGCCTGGGATAGGATCGACCATACCAAAATACAGGATCGCTTCATATTCACAACAATCAAAACATTGTATGTTTGCATCGGAATTAAAGTTAAATGACTCAATATCCATACAACCAAAAACGGCGCAGTCATTCAAGATACAATCTACAGTTTCAACAATATCCACAATGTTCATTGCACCATCACCAGTCCAATCGCATTGAGTACCATCAAAACAATCAAAAAGTATACAGTCAACCATAGAAGTGATATCGATAATATCAATAGTATCATCCTCATTCCAGTCACACTGAGCAAGGATGGGTGAGATAATAAGTATGATTGATATTATTAGTTTCTTCATTATTTCTCCTAAATATATCACATCCACCTAAAAACGAAATAACCGATGTGAAAATTGTCACAGCCAGTCATTCCCATTTCTGAAAGTTCTGTTGAAATATCTAAATCTGTTAAATTCATACTCTTACTTTTCACGTTTGGTCGATTGAAAGTTAGAACGTAGCTCATTTCACTAACAAAATTTTCCGTGTTACTTGTGTTACTCCATCTTTGGTAATTACACATATATACAAACCGGATGGCCAAGAACCAGCTAATGTAATCTCATATTTACCTTCAAAGAGATGTTTTTCTTGAATCAAAGCTAACTCACTACCATTCAGCTCAGAAACCGAAACCTCAAACAAACCTGGTTTAATAATTTCAAAATATAATATAGGTCTGTGAAAAAACGGTGTTGAAACCTGAAACACATTTATTGAAATATCACCTTCATTTTCAGCGACCATGTCATCATAATATAGACTATCAGTTTCTCTGAGTTCAAATTTACTTATGATGAGATTAGTTTGAGGTTCAATTATTTCAGATGATCCCCCAATAGGTCTATTAGTTCCTTGCCTGGAATTTATTGCACAACCAATCATCAATATTGAGAATATGAAATAAAGAAATGATTTCATTATAAATCTTGCATTCTAACTAACAATTATGACAAAATTCTCGTCTGGTTGAATTCTGTATATTAAGATAAGCAAACTCATAATCCTTTCTTCTTCGGTTTTATCACATGTGAGGTAATGATATTTTCTATGTTCACGAGCATGTGAGATATATTTGGTGAACCCATCCCTGCCAGAGTTCTGAACTTTGTCATGGTTTCAATTTGGCTACCATCTCTGACTGTTGTAATTATTAAACACATTTAATCTCCGATGCAACGGACTGAAAAACCTACGCGTAGATAGGCGCTGTACCGGCCGACTCCTGAACCATTGTAACCCACGAACCGGCACCAGGCACTGCCACTACTGATGGCCGTAGAGGACCAGAAATAACAGTAGTTACCCATACTGTAGGAGTAACCATTGTAGTCGTAGCGGGAACCACCGGGAAGGGCAAGAAAGCCTGATGCTCCAAATTCACTATTGCTCTCTAATGCTCCACTATCCCACAAATCAACATTACCTGCCAGTTGGCTGCCTTCATCGGTACCTCTATAACCTTCAGTAATAGCTTCTTCATAGCTCATTCCCAGAGTCATCTCCAGCTCCATCCATTCCTCATCGGACGGGGCATGAAATCCTTCTGGGCAGACACCCCGGGTATCGTCAACGGCGTACCAATTGTAAAGGTTGCCGTACACTTCAGTATTGGTTGGGTCATTGTTATAAATACCATAAGCACCCGTTGACAGACTTGACCATTCAGAGTTATTCGTTATATTTGGTATTTCGTCACCATTCCGGTAATGAGTGACTTTCAGGTTTTCAGCCATCCATTCCTGATCACCTATGATGACCGTGTTGTAGACATTGCCATCGAAGTCGGTTACGGTACTTACAGACCAGCAATCTGTTATTATGCAATTAACGATGATGACAATATCCAGAACATCAATAATCTCATCTTCATTCATATCCCCGGCCCATAGCTCATATTCGCTTGGAATATCTCCCATAATGATATTCACCATTCTGACAATATCAAGAACATTCAATTGGTTGTCTTGGTTTAGGTCTCCCTGTTGAAAGTATTCACAACTTCCACTATCGAAATCTGCTTCGGGATTATAATTATTTGCATCAGGATCGAGACAGCCATAAATCGGATTCATGACAATCGGTATATTGGGAACAACCCACGATAGGGGTACACCTCCATCACCAGGTACGTTTACAACTTCTAAGTATAAGGGGCCATAAACCATTAACTCATCTGCGTTCCAGTGAACAGACGTTAAAACGCCCACACCGTTTGGGATTGTATTTCCCTCTAATGAAAAACACAGAATCAAGCCAGAACCGTTGGAAGCTAGCGCAAACCCGGCGTCTTCTGCCCTACCCCCAAATACTGATCCGAATGAAAGTTCGCTAACATCACCTATCAAACCGGAGGTGTCTATGTTCAATTGGAATCCATAAACCGGTTCTGAATTTTCCATATAAATATCCAGCCAGGAACCATTCTCTTCATCAACATTCCACCCGGAGATGAAGAGAGATACATCCTGTGTAAATAATCTAGAGATGATGAAGAATAGGAATATAAAAAATTTCATTTTTATTATCTCCCTGTTTAAAAAATAACGTATCATGATTTTAGAAAATATAAATTATATATACTGTTATTTCTCTTATTTCAACAATACCACCTTTTGCCGGGCAGTGAATTCTTCCGATCCTGATTTCCCACGCATCACTACAAAATACAATCCCGATGGAAGATCGTCGCCATGAAATTCAATGGAGTAATGACCCGCCACCACAGGTGTGTTTTCAGATATGAGTTGAGTCATCTGTCTGCCAGTCACATTATAAACGATTATGCTCACATATCCATCAACCGGAATGGAATATCCAATGGTGGTCACGGGGTTAAACGGATTAGGATATGCACGATTCAATGACCATGACTGAGGTACGACATCTGTGGATGTAATGATCAGAATACCGGTGTTCATTGGCGACTGCCCGAATTGGGAATTGTCCAAGTCGGCGATGACTTTTACTTCTCGGTTTGTATCCATTTTCCACAATCGGATATCAACCTCATCCCCTGTTTCGTACCCCGGGATGTCAACACCAAAACTATGAAATCCTTCCCAGGCTGTGAGCAATATGGGTTTAGACGGATCGACGATTCGGGCTGCACCTACCACTATCCCATGCGCATACACCACAAGTTCATCACCAGGCACAACTTCTCCCACAACCGAAGTGATAACGATTGGCGTGGATAGCCCCGTTTTCATAATATCATACTGCTGTGAGACACTTTCTACTTTATAGGATTCAATCTCGGCAATGTCATTTCCGAAGTCCCGAATTAATTCAGTTTGAGGAAATGCAAATTCGACCACAGAATCAGTGTTTAGGAATATACGATAGCCCTTCCCAGGATATAAATATGTGAGAGTGGTTGCTCCGTAAGAAGGGATATAAAATTCACCCTGATCATTGCTCACTAGGAGGATTTGATTGTTATACGCACCAAAAGCATCAAAGGTTGACATGGGAACCTGTGGCAGATATGAAATCAGATTATTCATAAATGGATCCAGATTAATTGTTTGATATGGTTCGACTGGAACGCCGGTCAGAGAGAAAGTATATGGCTCATTCAAACTGGTAAATAATTTGTACCCTTCCAAAATATCCATATTCCCGATGGTATTATAATTTAAGCTGGGTACATAAAACTCACCCTGATCATTGGATGCGATGATGACATTATCTTCAAATACTGTTTGAATTGATGGATCATCAGGCTCCACATTTATGGATATGAGGTTATTCATGAATGGTTCTAAAGTCAGAGTTAACGCGGTCTGACCGATTGCTTCAATTATAACGGATGTCTGAGGCTCTCCCCAAACACCGTTTCCCGCAGTGAGTGTGACAATTATTTCTCTTTCAACGTTTTGAACTGAATTCCATACTCGTATGTAGATTGGATTTCCTACTACATAACCAGGTACCGGCACACCAAAACTCCCACAATAATCAATGGAACCTGCAGATAAGACTCCACTTGGTATACCTGACCAAACACTTGCACCTACCAGAATTTCTCCAAATTGATTAGAACAATCACCCGAGTTGATAATACCATTATAGTCAAACAACCCAATTTCATCTCCAAATTCAAGTCCAACCGCATCGTCGATATGAACCAGATGAAATTCACCAGTGGGTTCGGGTAGATCGATATAATGCTGTGGGTCCTGACTCGGGAACCCCAATGGGCAATTTTCAGTGGTGTGTAATGATTCGTATATTCCATCATATGCAGATACGTAATAACAATTTTGATATGGGTCGCTATCGATATATTCAGTGTCCAATAAATCACTAATCAGCAACTCGTCATTACGATAAACATTATAGGTGATGATGACAGGCTGGCAATTTCCAAAGCAGAACGGATCCCCGGTTTCGAAAGTCAAGGCGTCGCCCATAGGTCCGGAAAAATTGGTAACAATCAGGTCGATATACTCGTCTATTCCTTCCGGCACCCAATCGATATACAACAGAACGCCCTCGCCCGGCTCGATATAACTTCCACTATAAGAAAATCCAAGGGTCATCCCGAAATCACTCGTAGCCATATAAAACCCTGCTTCCTGAGCACGACCGCCATATGTGTATCCGTAATCCGCGGTAATGGTGGAGTCCAAAACAGTTGCGAATTGAAATCCATATAACGGTACGTTATTCCGCAATGAGATTTCAATATGATCTTCGGTGATATCACTGATCCAAATCACCACATCCACTAGGGATGAATCAATAGAATATGGATCCCAATAAAGACAGTAACTCCCTCCATACCTCAATACTTCAAAATTTAGAGGTGTTTCCACATAGGTACATGTCTCGTCATCTTCAGTGGCTTGTGGATTATAATTCACCGCGAGTGGATCGGTACAACCCGGCAATGAAAATGTGGTCGCACAGGCTTCATTGGAATAGTCCGATGTATTCGTACCGTCAAATGCGGTTACGGTATAACAATGGGTTTCAGAAAATCCCAATCCGCTATCGATAAATGTCGTTGTAAAAAGACTATCAGCGAATATTTCGTCATCCCTAAAAATGGTGTATGAAATAGTCAGTGGATCGCAATTTCCATAGCAAAACGGTTCACCAGCTGCATATGTCAACTGCGTTCCATTGGGTCCCGAAAAATTGGTTACAAGCAGATCTACCCAAGCATCAGTCCCAGTGGGTGTCCAATCGACAAAAACGAGGACACATTCCCCCGGTGGAATGGAATTTCCAGTAAAGGAAAATCCCAAAGTCAATCCGATGGGATTTGAGGACAAGGAAAATCCCGCATCCTGTGCACTCCCACCATATACAGTCCCGAATTCAGCGGTGATTTCCGGGTCGGGGACAATTGAAAATTGAAATCCATATAAAGGTACATTATTCAGCATGGAAATTTCAATATGCTCCTCAGTGACATCACTGATCCAGATCACCACATCTACCAGAGATGAATCCAGTACAAATGCATCCCAATCCAAATAAATATCATTTTCAATCGCCGAAGCTGTAAGGTTCAATGGTGGTCCGATATACCTGCAATTACCATCATCATCCGTGGCATTAGGAAAATAGTTTATCGCAACTGGATCGGTACAGCCCAGTAGTTGCGCGCCGGGATAGGTATAGGAAATCGTTTCATCACCCCACCCATCGATAAAATAATTTGTATTCATCTGCAACTCAGTAAGCGATCCTACCCATCCGATCCCGTCCATATAGTTTCCTGCAACACCATTTCCGATGATTTCTGTTGGCATACCATCAGGAAAATATTCCGGCGATAATACTTCCTGGATACTGTTGTCATTTTGAATAAAATACAGGAATTGGATCACATTCGTGTATTGGCTATCCAGTATCAATGATATTTCTTCGTACTCACAACTCCCGTCATCATCGGTTGCTTCCGGATTATAGTTTAATGCCCATGGGTCCGTACAGCCGGTTAGATTATCAAGAGTAGTTGCACATGCTTCATTGGAGTGATCTGACTCATTGACACCATCTGTTGCTGTTACAGTATAGCAATGAGTTTCAGATAATCCCAGATTCAAGTCTGTATAGTTGGTAGGAGGAATGTCTTCAACTAGTATATTGCCATCACAATAAACATTATATGTCATATTTACACTATCACAATTACCATAACAGTATGGTTCTCCAATTTCATATGAAAGTGGTAAATTGAATTGCCCTAAAATAATCTCAACATTCAGGTCAACCCAAGTATCGTTACCTAATGGAAACCATTGGATATTAGTGAGAACGCCTTCACCGGGTGGAATGAAATCTGTTAATAAATTACCATTTATCATACCAAATAGATCACTTGAGACTTCAAATCCAGCGTATTCGGCACTCCCCCCATATGTATCGAAATAAAATGCGAGAAAATAGGGATCCAAAAAAATATTGAATTGAAATCCATACACATTTATAGTATTTGACATGGAAATCTCAATATGCCCATTGGTCACATCACTGACCCACAAAGTGACATCTGATCGGGTACTATCTGTTGTGACTGCATCCCATGTTAATGTGATCTGTCCATCACCACCCTCTGCTATCAAATTAGCAGGTGCCGGGAGTAATTCGCCACAGTTGGTGACATCCTGATCACCCACATAGTCAGCCATGCATTCGGGGTAGGGCGGACAGAGCTGGTTATTGGTGATATTAAAATAGCTGGAATTGCTCCAGTTCAGTGAAAGGTTACACAAACTCTCCGGGATTTCACCCGTAAGCTGATTGGAATATAACGCCAAACGAGTCAGATTCGTCAGGTTACCCAACTCAACGGGGATTTCACCCGTAAGCTGATTGGTAAATAAATATAAACTAGTCAGATTCGACAGGTTACCCAACTCCAAAGGGATAGAGCCAGTCAGTTGATTGTATTGAAGCCATAAAACAGTCAGATTCGATAAATTGCCCAGCTCGACCGGGATAGTGCCAGTCAGTTGATTAGAGTCAAGGTATAAATAAATCAGATTTGATAAATTGCCCAACTCGACCGGGATAGTACCCGTCAGGTGATTAATTTGAATGAATAGATAAGTCAGATTTGATAAATTTCCAAGTTCGACTGGAATAGTACCGGTCAGTTGATTTGAACCCAGGGATAAATGAGTCAAATTGAATAAATTGCCCAACTCGACTGGGATAGTGCCGGTCAGTTGATTGCCACCGAGGGATAAATCAGTCAGATTCGACAAATTTCCTAACTCGAATGGAATAGTGCTGGTCAAATGATTGGAATGTAGATGCAAATCAGTCAGATTCGACAAATTTTCCAGCTCGACTGGAATAGTACCGGTCAGTTGATTGTTATTAAGGGATAAATCAGTCAGATTCGACAAATTGCCCAACTCGACTGGAATAGTACCAGTCAGTTGATTGGAATTAAGGGATAAAGTAGTCAGATTCGACAAATTCCCAAATTCAATAGGGATAGTACCTGCCAGCTGATTGAATTGTAACAATAATTCAGTCAGATTCATCAGGTTACCCAGTTCTGCTGGGATTTCACCTATCAGGTTATTATCCCAACCTCCAAAATTAATTTGTGTCACAAACCCATTCTCACAAGTGATGCCATACCATTCACAAAATGGAGTATCCATCAGCCATCCTTCATTCTGTGTCCAATTATCCCCATTTGTACTATTGTACAGTGCGACCAGAGCCAGGGAATCGGTATTTGTTGGTTCAGTGTCCGTTGTGGCACAGGCCTCATTCGAAGGTTCGGATTCATCTATACCATCAACTGAAGTGACAACATAGCAGTGGGTTTCGGAGTAATCCAATCCAGTGTCGATATATTCAGTAATGTCAAGACCGGCAGAAAGTATATCGCCATCCCTATAAATACTATAAGTAATCACGGCAGGTTCTATACAATCCCCAAAGCAGAAAGGGACCCCATTCTCATAGGATAGTGGGATTCCGTTTTGTCCACCAATCATTATGAAAGATAGATTTATAAATTCATCAGAACCAGTGTGCGTCCAATTCACATGGGTCAGCACTCCGTCCCCTGGTGTGATAAAGTCGTTCGCAAATGAAAAACCAATGACCAACCCTTCGGGATTTGTGGAAATTGAAAATCCTGCTTCTTCTGATCTTCCACCGAAGGCTTCTCCAAAGACAGCCCCAAGAAGCGAATCGGCTAATATGTTAAACTGAAACCCGTACACATCCTCTGTGTTTAGCATCGATATCTCAATATTATTTTCGGTCACATTACTAATCCATAAAGTGACGTCAGTCCTGGATAAATCAGGTGAAACCGTATCCCATGTGAGAGTGATCTCGCCGTCACCGCCGGTTGCTATGAGATTCGCAGGTGGATCGGTTCTGGAAAAAAGGTTTTGTTCATGAACCTCGGGTAAACCATATTTTATCTGTTCCTGAGGTATGATAATTGTCAAAGATAAAAGAATTGATATGATTGGATATTTCATTTATTTTTTCTTCCTTTTGTTAAAACGAAAAAACCCGCAGGAGTCCCCACGGGTAAATTTTTGCTCGTTATAAATCGATATAATCAAATGTGATTTTCATGTCTATAACTATTGAATTATTTTTATTAAGTGGATTTAATTTAACACATTGTTTTGGTTCTTTAATAATATATGTTGAAATTATTAAAATTAATATTGATTATTATTCACAAGAAATTATTAGATAATATTCTTAAATGATTCAACTTCCCCAACTCGTTTACTCGCAAATCCTCAAACTGCTTTACTAAACAATCTTACCTTCGGTTTTTGTAATTTTATTCACGTTTTTTCAACGAATGATGTGATCATCATCACATTATTTGAAGTAATTCATTTTATCCTGCTATAAATGGATATGCTAAAGACAGGGTGATCTGTGAAATAATTCGAAGATAAATTGCCATTCTAATTACTCTAAAGCTGCTTACCAAACTTCTTCACCTAACAATTTTGCTTCAGCCAATTGAATATCTAATACCAATATTTGATTTTCGTTTAAATCTATATCGGTTATATCAGCAGCTGAATATCCTATCACATTTGCTTCAAAATTATATCTACCTGGTGTTAGCTTCATTATTGAGTAGTAACCGAATAGACCCGAGGTTGAACCTATCGCCAAACCAGGTGGGAATTTCACAATCACCTCTACACACAGTAACGGCTCTCCCGTACGTGCATTGGTAACCTGACCGACTACAGTTGCGTATCCTTCATTATCCATCGGGTAAATCGCGTGAATATTCCCTTGTGACTGTTTGTTATGTATTAGACCCGCACAATGTAAGGAAAAAAGAGAAAGGACTAGGAGAAAATATGTGATTTTTATATTATTTACTTTCAAGATGCTCCATTGTTTATCGTGTCTAACAGGTAGCTGAACCATACTTGTCCGACCTCGGTTGGTCGGGATTTTCAACCGGACCCTGATCTCACGGAAAGAGGGGAATGTATCACATTCGATTTTTAGTTTCCGATATCTGATTTCATCAACTTAATTTTGTAATTTCCAACAATCCCAAATTTGAGATTCTCCTTTCCTTCCGGAGGGAAAGGGGTCAGGGGGTTGGGTCCACTACAGCCAATATCTCGAATATCAAAATGAATCCAAAAGGATTGAATACCAATTGAAAACTACATTGTACTTGAAGTCGGTGGTTTTCTTTATTCCCCATCCCACTACATCGGTGGGGAATTTCCAAGTTTCATGTTGTCCTGTCTTTAAATCATACATTTAAATGAATCTGAACATTAGATAAAAATACATAATTAGAACTGATTATTCGTTCGTTTCAGCTTGGCTTTAATCCTAGAACAAACCTCCAACGGAGAAACTGAGCGTACCATATTTCTCATCTTCAATATTTCTGAAGGCATAATTGAGATTCAAAAGTATCCTCGTCTTCCCACGATCGAATGACCAACCGCCTCCCACAAGCACACCCACACCAGCTTTGGATGTAACCGTACTGCCGTCAGATGATTGCATAACTGCTTTCGCCAATCCGATATCAGTACGGATAAATGGTCCACTCCCGAAACGGTCATTCACATATTTGATGAGACTTCCACCGTATATGTATTGATTAAATTGAATCCAATCATCATTTTGTAATACTCTGTCCCCGGTTCCATTGATCACAACTCCCCCAATGGTTCTTGGATCAATGTGCCAGTAAAAACCAAGCATATCAATACAAATTGTGGAGCTTGATACGCCATCCATTGCTTTCAGCTCATCCATTAAGGATTGCAATTCAGTTGGATAATCAATACTGGCCATTCCCAATCCCCAGTATGTGTACCAAGACTCTGTATTGGATTTTGGGCTCTCACTTTGAGTGAATGCGGTGGAAAGAATGATCATGCAGATCAATCCGGTATGAATTCGATATTTCATGTGTGGTTCCTTTTTTAAAATAATTTTATGTTATAAAGAATATTTACTTTCGGTATCCTAGTTATGGGTAATCACTTTCCATACACACTTAACTTTTTCTTCAAAACTCAACTTCATCGCTATATAACCATTGCATCGTCTCTTGAGTTACATTCCATATTTGTAACCGAACCCGCCAGATACAGGAAGAATTCGGATTTGGAACTTGAAAATCAATGAAAGTCTCTGGTATCAAATCGAACGACTCCACACCCGTTCCACACCAGTTGAAAAATATATAATCCCAAGAGTCATCATTCAAATATTGGGTATGGTAAAATAAATAATTATCAGAATATCCACTGTATTGGTAGGTGTCTGTGGTCGTATTGCCAAGTGTAAATGTCGCAATACCGGTAGAGTCGTCTGAATTTTGAAATGCCATAAAAACTGAATTATCAGGGAATTCTTCTCCTATTTCATAGCCTGCATATTCTAGTGATAATTGGTTACTTTCAAGTTCTGATGAAGAAACTCCAATAATCTCATAAATCCCCAACTGTAAGTGTTCAAGGTTTTCTCCATCAGAGTATGCGCCATCCCATTGCCAACTCTCACTGTAAGAATCGCCAGGTTCAATTACAATAGGGACTGCGAACTGAAGGCAAATTCTGCTGCCAATAATTTGGTATCTCAGCTCACCTATAATCACTTCAGCAAACAGTGCACATGAAGTTACGGGGTAAAGCGTGAAATCGGCATCGGTATTGTTCTCAACGGTGACATTGAGTTCAACAGGGTCTAGCGAGGAGAAACTGGATTTATCAGATGAAATCGTTACGATGATGTCACCTGAATCATTCGGATCGGTACCTGAATCGCATCCTGCAAAAAGTAGGAGCAAAATAATTGATGTAATTCTCATAAATCTCCTTTAACACCGATAAAATAGTTCTGAAACAAAGTCAACTTTGATAAAAACTTCATTTCGTCTTTCAAACTCAATTTCAATACTAATTGCACATCACGCCTGCCCGCCATTGGAGGGTCCGTTGTTTTAAATACCGACTGATCGCCGGGAAAGCAATCGGTGCGGCGGGAGTTAGTACGGTTCATCATATAAGAAATAATTAATCAATGAAATGATGTCTGTAACATCAATAACGCCATCTTGATTTCTGTCCGATGCACATATCTGGTTTTGTTCAAATTCAATATTTCCAAGGATGTAGTTCACAATTACAATAAAATCAAGAACATCCAATATTGAATCATCATTCACATCTCCAATTACACCCTCAAACATAATGCATTCTGGAAGGAAATACGATTGATTGGAGCTGATGTATAGCCACCCTCCTCCATTTTGAATAGAATAATGGATTGTCATTAATTGATGATCTCCGACAGGTATGGTCGCACCAACCAAAGAAAATCCAACATAAATAATGGATCCGTCACTTTGCACATTGAATGATAACATGAATCCATCAATGACATCGCCTGGTTCAACATAAAGGGACTGTAACCCCAGGATTGGATCTGAACTGAAGGAAAATTGAAATCCACTCGTTTCTGTATCCGTTGTGATCATGATAACAGCCGAGTCAGAATCTGCATAGGATATCCAAAATTGATCCTGTGCACCAACTAGGGATAATAATAGAACCGTAACAAATATACTTATGTATTTCATATTTTTTTCATCTCCACGATAACGCCGAAAATAAGCGATGGTGATTTAACAGCAATGTTTCAAAATACTCAAAATTTTAACACCACAAAAAAACCGGATTAATATGATCAACACGAACAACATTTTTACAAAAGTTCGATCAACTTAAAAATTAGAAAAAAGTCACCGTTTTCACCCGTCCGCTTTATTTTATTGTTAATTTTATCTTCCATTTACAACTTTTGCTGTTTTAAAAAACGCAATCCATTTATCTTTAATTTCTGATGGAATTGTTTTTTCTTTGATGGCACGAAATGATACGAATAAATTGTTTTTCCCAACCACAATTGAATAAACTTGTGATTCATAATTATCACTGATTGATGATTTTTGATTTTCGATTTTAAATATGATCCAAGGATATTCAATATCCTCTTTGCTTTCGATATAATTTACTTCAACTGATTTGCTTTGTTGCTTCGCTGATTTTTCGAAAATTGACATCGCATTTTGAGCTGTCAATTTCATTCCGTTTTTTGGTATTACCATCATAGAGCCAAATTCTGTCCAGTTTTCAAGACTTTCTTCTTCTCTGACAAATTCCAACACGGTTACGCCTTTCTCTGAATTGCGATTTGCAAGTTTCCATTTTTCTTCATCTGGCCAATCCAGAGCCAGTGATTCATTAACAATTTCTGTGACCGAACCACAATATTGCTGCTCAAGTTGTTTTGCTTGACTCACACCAAGACTTATAGCTTTTTTCAATGTTCTACATGCAATCTCTTTTTCATTCTTGGCGTACATTAATTGTGCTTTAAATAAATAGACTGGAGAATAATTGGAATCCACAGAGATAGCAGATTCAATGTCAGAAAGACATTTGTCAATATTACCATCATAATAATAAGCTAATGAGCGCCAATAAATAAGTTCTGGATCGTTTGGTATGCTTTGTAGGACTTTGGTAGCTGTATTTATAACTTTAGACCAATTTTTCTGTTGATAATAAACAGCAACATCATCTTTTGATTGAGCATTCAAAGAAATAGTTGTAATCAATAACAAAGCGTAATAAATTAATTTTTTCAATTTCATCTTCCTTTTATATTAATAAATCTAACATGTTTTTACCTTAAAACTCCAAGTTTCACGCTTCCGGTGTTTCATGTCCGGTGCAGTGGTTGTTATCTGGCAACCAGTCATCTACGTCGAGTACCGAGAAAGAACAAATTGTCTTTTCGCTTAGGGAATTCACCGATTTTGTAATCGGATGAAATCAGTTTTGCGATGCGCTTGTCAAGTGCTTGAAGTTTGCGATAAACATTAATAGCATATTTTAACACATCAACCCTTCGCGAGAAACGAAAGCCGAGAATGTCCCGAACGTTGGGATTGGTTGGAAGTTTGCATCGGACCTCGAAACCGTCGCTGTAGAGGTTGCAACTAAACAGGAACAGCGTATCCACCGAGGTGTAGTGCACAAAGCAATCACGATAGTCTTTCATCCGTGACACCCATCGGGATTGAGCTATTCGCAAAATATCTGCACAGCCAGTGAGATGGTTTTTTTTACAGAGTTTGTTGAATGATGGTGGTGTCTGTTCGACGTATGCCGTGCCGACAATACGCGCCAAAATGTCGAGACTGCTGCTCATGGCGTTAAGAAACGACTCAAAGTCCCAATAGACCTGTAGTGTGTCTTTATCCCCCATCGCCATTCCGAAGCAGCTCTTCTCCGCCTTCTCAATTTCTGATGCGAAATGTCGATGCGCCTTCTGGTATTTCGCGTGGATTTGAGTTAATCGAAATTCAACATGGTCGATGTGATAGCGGTAGACACGTGGGTACTCGCGCGCAAACCATGCGAATTCAGCGTATGCGTCATCAGCATCCATCTCGAAACGGATTCGATCAAGAGTGCGTACGACTTCCGGCGAATACCGTGGAAAAGCCGGAAGCTTTGGCAATGGCAAGAGCTTGGATTTTTGAGCTATGTCTGTCTCCTGTGCCTAACTATCAATTATACCGAATTTCTCATCCGGCTGAATTTTATTTATTGAGATTTGATAAACCCTTCGCAACGAACAATCCATTTTTAAAACTTCAGAGAAAATCAAAGGTATTTTTGGGTATTTTCCCATTTCATTGGGTTCGGTAAAAATTCTCAATAACATGACAAACAGGTATTCTGAATAACAAAATAAGAGGGTATGCTATACTGAATGCAGGGTAACGAATAGTACAATATCGCATCGCGTTGGGAAACGAGTGAATAATGATGTTGAGAGTGAATTTTCATAAATATTCCTTCTGTTGTCATAAAAATTTAATGCATATTATAATTTATACACAATCATTGATATGCAATATCTTCTAGTTGTGGTTATCCATGATCACGGATTTACCTGTAACTCTCCTCACTTTTATATCCTGTGTAGTTATCTTTTCATTTTAAATTTTACAGACATGACAATCACAATTATAACCGATTACATAGAGAGAGTATGACCGATTTACAAAAAGAATTAGAATTCATATCCCAATATGACAACAGCGACTATGGCGATAATTTTCTTCTCACTTGGGAAAAATCTACGGACGAACTGAAAGCCACACTTGCCATTGCCGAAATATTTAAGGAAATCCACAGAAAAGGCGGTTCATTCAGACAATTTGATACGGGACTTGCCGTATCCATCTTTCGGGATAAATCCACGCGTACCCGATACAGTTTTGCTTCTGCTGCCAATGCGCTGGGACTATCTGTTGTGGACCTGGACGAAGAGAAATCGCAGATCGCTCATGGTGAGACGGTTCGTGAGACCGCCAATATGCTGTCCTTTCTCACCAAAGCCATTGGTATCCGCGACGATATGTACATCGGTCAGGGCAACACCTACATGCGCGAAGTAGCATCTGCTCTCGACACGGGGTTTGAAGAAGGCACTCTGCATCAACGACCAGCGCTGGTGAACCTGCAATGCGATATTGACCACCCCACCCAAAGTATGAGTGATCTTGCCATGCTCAAATATCATTTCGGATCGCTTGAAAATCTGAAAGGCAAGAAAATCGCTATGAGCTGGGCGTATTCTCCCAGTTACGGAAAACCTTTATCGGTACCCCAGGGGATCATCGGACTCATGACTCGTTTCGGAATGGATGTGACTCTTGCCCATCCTGAAGGATATTCGCTGTTACCCGAAGTCACCGATCTGGCACAAAAAAACGCCTCATCATCCGGTGGATCGTTTCAGATCACCCATAGTATGGAAGAATCTTTTACCGATGCGCATGTGGTTTACCCCAAATCATGGGCACCCTTTCATGTAATGGAAGAACGCACACAACTGTTAAAAAGTGGCGACAAATCCGGGCTCACACAGCTTGAGCAGGAATGTCTTTCCAATAATCGAAAATTTATGAACTGGGAATGCGACGAAGCTAAAATGAAACTAACCAACAACGGTGAAGCCTTGTATATGCATTGTCTTCCGGCAGATATTTCCGGTGTCAGTTGCGAACAAGGTGAAGTCAGTGCATCGGTATTTGAAAAGTACCGAAAAGCCACTTATCAGGAAGCCGGGTACAAACCATTCATCATTGCAGCCATGATCTATCTCATGACGTCACCGAATCCTCAATTAAGTTTGGGGAAATTACTTCATCAATTTAATAAATGAAACGAAACTCAATGACTGTAAATACAAAAATACTTGAGAAAACCATCCAACGATGCCGCGATCAGCATATCATTCTGCCCACCTACAAGCAAATGGCAAATCCAGAACTGATCCCGTCTGCGATTAGAGAAAAATTAAAAAATATTGGACTATGGGATTTAAACTCCCTGAACCTGTTCCGAATCACCTGGAAAAATGAACCAGTAACTCATGGTGGTGGATTCGGGAACGTGAATTATCTGGAACTCCCATCAGAGCTCACCGGCGTCAACGCTCGAATCATCGTTTTATTGGGTAGATTCTTCCCCACCGGCGCTCATAAAGTGGGGGCAACTTTTGGTCCGTTGGTGGAGAAAATAATCACCGGTCGGTTCGATCCCACCACACAGAAAGCGCTCTGGCCCTCCACCGGGAATTACTGTCGTGGCGGTGCATACGACTCAAAATTGTTGGGGTGTGAATCCATCGCAGTCCTGCCGGAAGGGATGTCCCGTGAACGGTTTGACTGGCTGGAAAAAATGGGATCAGAAATATTTGCCACGCCCGGTACCGAAAGCAACGTAAAGGAAATTTACGATAAAGTGAAAGAGCTGAAAGCACAGCGAGGAGATTCCATCGTCGTTTTGAATCAGTTTGAAGAGATGGGTAATCCAACATGGCATTACGCTGTGACCGGCCACGCTATGGAAGACGTGTTCCATCAGGTCGCTGAAAAGAATGATCGGTTTAGTGGGATTTTCCTCACACAGGGTTCTGCTGGAACGCTTGGGTCTGCGGAATATATCCGCGAGAAATTCCCGCTGGTAAAAGTCTGTGCAGGTGAAGCACTCCAATGCCCTACTCTGCTCTACAATGGTTACGGCTCTCATCGCATAGAAGGCATCGGCGATAAGCATGTGCCCTGGGTGCATAACATGAAAAATATGGACATGGTTGCAGGGATCGATGACGAGGTGAATATCCGTCTCATGCGGCTTTTCAATGATCCTACAGGTCAGTCACTTTTGCTCAAACAGGGCGTACCTCCAGAAATAGTAGAATCCTTGCCGAACCTGGGAATTTCCTCCATCGCCAACATGATGGGTACCATTAAAATGGCAAAATATTTTGAATGGACATCAAACCAAATTATCTTCACTGTCGCCACTGACAGCATGGAGATGTACCAGTCCCGATTGCGGGAAGAGACCCAAAAACGGGGTGAGTATTCCGAGACTGACGCAGCCATCGATTTCGAGGGAAGATTGAATGGAATATCCACAGATTCAATGATGGAATTGACCTACCTTGATAAAAAAAGAATGCACAATCTGAAGTACTTCACCTGGGTAGAACAGCAAGGGAAAACCGTTGAAGAGCTGGATGCCCAATGGTATGATGATCAATATTGGTCGCGACAATTTTCAAAAGTGGATGAATGGGATGACCGGATCAATGAATTCAATGAACGCACCGGAGTACTAAAGGAGTACATTTGATCGGTTTGGTAATAATGAATAGCAGATTAAACACCCATCCTGAATAATTATGAAAGTACAAGATAAACTCCTCGGTTATCAATGCATCTCATGCGAGATAGAATATCCCATTATTCCTTTTCGTTATATATGCGATTGCGGTGAAAATCTGGACGTGATTTATAACTATCCTCGCATTGCCCGTCATTTTTTCAAAACCGATTTGTTATCATCAAAAGATCGATCAGTCTGGAGATACCTGCCACTGTTGCCAGTCAAATATTCACCTGAACACACAGATATTCAGGTTGGCGGGACTCCATTAATAGAAAGTAAATCCCTTGCTGATTCGATAGGTTTACAGCACCTTTTTCTTAAAGACGATACCCGAAATGTGTCCGGATCGTTAAAAGACCGTGCCAGTGAGATCGGTATTCAACATGCATCAGAGCAGGGTCAGCACATTTTAGTAGCTGCATCCACGGGGAATGCCGCAGCCTCTCTCAGCTCATTGGCAGCCTATCATCGGAAACAGGCTATTATTTTCGCACCTGCCTCGGCTCCGCCTGCAAAACTGACACAGATCCTGCAGTACGGCGCGACGCTGGTCCCCGTAAACAGCCACTATGATGATGCGTTTAGGCTGTCATTTGAGTTTTCACAAAAACACAATTTATACTCGAGAAATACCGGAATTAATCCGGTGTTATCTGAAGGGAAAAAGACAGTTGCCTTCGAAATTGTCGAGCAATTAAACTGGCTAATCCCTGATGTGATATTTGTTCCCACAGGTGACGGCTGTATTATTGGTGGGGTTTACAAAGGATTTTACGACCTGATCCAGTTGGGATGGATCGACAAAATGCCCCGATTGGTGGCGGTACAATCTGAAGGATCACCTGCGATTATGAATGCCATTCAAAACGATGCACCCATCCATGGGGTGGATTCGTCCACCATCGCAGACAGTATTTCCGTGAATTATCCCCGGGATGGATTGAAAGCAATCCGTGCAATTACTGATTCCGGAGGTTTCTGCATTACGGTTACTGACGATGAAATTTTATCTGCACAACTTGAACTGTCTTCAACAACCGGGATATTTGCCGAACCTGCCTCTGCCGCATCAGTCGCAGGATGTAAAAAAGCGGTCGAGTCCGATATGATCCGTCAAAATGATTCAGTCGTTCTGTTGATCACCGGTACCGGATTAAAAGACATTCCATCAGCACAAAAGAAGATCCAATTACCCACACCAGTGGACGCCAATCTTGATGATGTGGAATCGTTTCTTAAATCACGAATATCAGGATTTTCTACTTCGTGACAACTGAACTTTTTGATCTTGAGGTATCCCTAAACGGTGAAACGATCCAAAAGCAGATCCCCACTCATTTGATGTTGGTGGATTTTCTGCGTGACGTGTTAGACCTCACCGGAACCAAAGAAGTCTGCGGTGAAGGTGAATGTGGCGCGTGTACCGTTTTGCTGAACGGGCTCACTGTGGATTCTTGTCTGATCTTCGCGGTGGAAACCCACGGATCACAGATCGCTACAATCGAAGGGATTGCAGACGATGAAACCATCTCCCGGCTGCAACAAGCGTTTATCGATCATCATTCTGTTCAGTGCGGCTATTGCATCCCGGGGATGATCCTCTCTGGTGAACATATTTTGAAGGAAAACCCCCATCCCTCACGATCAGAAGTGATATCTGCGTTCGCGGGAAATATCTGTCGCTGTACCGGATACCATAAAATATTAGATGCAGTCGAATTCGCTCATCAGGAGGATCACTCCTGAGATATTACTGCCCGGCAACCAACAGTGAACTTTTAGACCTGACTACCCATCTTCAAGGTGATGAATATTCGATACTGGCAGGTGGAACAGATATCGTACCCCGAATCAAAATGGGGAAACCGCTACCACAATACATGATCGATATTAAAAAATTGAGTGGAATGATTGGTATTCAGATTTCGGGAACAGAAGTCAGAATTGGCGCTCTAACTTCGGTTGAAGATATCCGAAACAATCAAATTTTGAAACGGCATTTCGCTTCACTTACCCAGGCTGCAGAACAATTTGCAGGCGTACAAATCCGGCATCGAGCAACCATCGGTGGGAATATCTGCAATGCATCTCCGGCAGGTGACCTTCTCCCGGGATTATATGCTGCAGACGCAGAGCTAACCATCCTATCAAAAGGTGGCTATCGAAGGCAATCGATCCGGGAGTTTATTATTGGTCCGGGGAAAACCACACTTAAACCAGGCGAGTTACTTTATAACATTCACTTGCCAATCACCGGAAGAAATAGCAAGTTCTATAAACTAGGACTTCGGCAATCTATGGCCATATCAGTGGTTAATTTAGCAATCTCATGGGAATCTTCATCGGCTGGTGCATTCCATTTTTCACTAACATCAGGATCTGTCGCGCCCACGGTTGTTTATCTGAAACATTTCGCTGATGCAGTGAATTCCTCACCCAGAGATTTGGACACATTTCTACCTTTGATTGACAAAGATATCTCCCCAATCACGGATATCCGCGCCACATCAGATTATCGGCGAAAAGTTCTGAAAAATATCGTTCGTCACGAATTAAAAACCATTTTGGAGGCGCCCGTTGTCTGACCGATTCCAACCCATGTCTATTGATAGAATGCTATCCTGGATTTTGAATGAGTATGCTAGCAGACAATCCATTTTTGGGATCCACACAGACTTATTTTTTCACCCGGGTAACAACGACGTATTTTCGATGGAGCGCTATGGCAAACGACTGCAAACTCCCATTGGTGTGGCAGCCGGTCCCCACTCCCAGTTGGCGCAAAATATTATAGCCGCCTGGTTGTGCGGAGCCCGTTACATTGAACTGAAAACGATCCAGACACTGGACGAATTGGAAGTCTCCAAACCCTGCATTGACATGGAGGATGAAGGGTACAATTGTGAGTGGTCGCAGGAATTAAAACTCCGCGAGTCCTTTGATGAATATCTGAACGCCTGGATCATCATTCATGTGCTATTAGACAAATTCGGGTGGGGAGCATCCGATGATCCCGGTATGATCTTCAATATGAGTGCCGGATACAATTTGCAAGGGATTCAAACCGCCAACGTTCAGAATTTTCTCAATCTGATGGAAAATGCTGGTGAAGTATTGGACCGGAAGCTGGATCGTCTGAATAATATTTATCCTGAAATCAGGAATCTGAATATCCCGTCGAAAATATCGGATAATCTCACTGTTTCCACCATGCATGGGTGTCCACCGGATGAAATTGAAAAAATCGGTAAATACTTCATGGAACAGCGAAAATATCATACAACAATCAAGTTCAATCCTACGATGTTGGGACCAGATCGTCTTCGTGAAATATTACATAAACAACTGAAATTTGAATCCATTGTCGTCCCCGATGAAGCCTTTGAGCATGATCTGAAATATGATGACGCGTTAACCCTCATCAAAAATTTGACCCAAATCGCTAATGATAATCAGGTACAATTTAGCCTGAAACTAACCAACACACTTGAAGTACAGAATGTGAAGAATATTTTTCCATCGAATGCAACCATGGCATACTTGAGTGGACGGGCTCTACACCCCATATCCGTCAACGTGTCTGCAAAACTTCAGAAGGATTTTGATGGATCGCTTGACATTTCATTCTCGGCTGGTGTGGATGCATTTAACGTAACGGATGTTCTTGCCTGCAACATCAAACCAGTGACGACGTGTACAGACATTCTCAAACCCGGTGGATATACACGGCTGACACAGTACCTTTCTGAAATTCAGAAGCGGTTTTCAGAGAAAGGTTCACCAACCATCGATGGTTACATTTGTGCACGTGCAGGAGAATCTGGAAGTGCGGTTTCTGCCGGTTTGTCCAATTTGACGGATTATTCCAAAACTGTCTCGAATAATCCTGCGTATCATGACCGAACGGATCGATTCAACAATATCAAAACCACCCGTCAGTTATTGGAATTTGACTGCATAAAAGCGCCATGCACCGAAAATTGTGCCACCGATCAGGAAATCCCGAAGTACATATATCACACTGCAAAGGGTGAATTTGACCAAGCACTTGAAGTAATCTTGAATACGAATCCCATGCCGGGGGTGACGGGCTATGTGTGCGATCATTTGTGTGAAATGAAATGTACCCGTCAAAATCTGGATAGTCCATTGCTTATTCGAGAAATCAAACGATTTGCGTTGGAGAATGGCAGTCATAAGCCACTGTTATCTCTGCAAAATAATCTATTGGGAAAAGTCGCCATTGTGGGTGCCGGTCCGTCTGGATTATCCTGTGCATACTTTCTGGCGATTGCCGGATTTCAGGTAGATATTTTTGAATCCGGTGATAAAGCAGGTGGGATGGTTTCATATGCACTCCCCACTTTCCGTCTTACCGATCAAACCATTTTAAATGATATTGAACTGATAGAGAATCTTGGTGTGGCCATTCACTATCAATCTCCTGTGGATCGGGACAGACTGGATGAACTCCGAAACACGTTTGATTTTGTGTATTTGTCCATTGGCGCCCAACTGAATAAAAAATTATGTATCCCGGGTGAAAACCTCAAAGGTGTGATGGAACCGCTGGATTTTTTAGCCCAGGTTCGTGAAGGTACACAACCGCACTTGGGAACTCAAATCGCCGTGATCGGGGGAGGTAACACTGCCCTTGATGCCGCTCGAACTGCGCGTCGAACGATTGGCCATCTTGGTAAGGTTACTATCATTTACCGTCGGACGATGCACGAAATGCCGGCAGATTATATTGAAGTCCTGGACGCTATCGAAGAAGGGATCGATATCATCGAACTCACTGCGCCTGTTAAAATCCAAAATTTGAAAGATCGTCTGGCGTTAACCTGTGAAAAAATGCGATTGGGAGAAAAAGACTCGTCGGGACGTGCACGTCCAGTACGAATATCCGGATCGGAATTTGTTATCGAATTCGACACCATCATCCCGGCGATCGGTCAGGATATCGTTCTTGATCTGTTTCCGGATCAAACGTCAGATTCCATTCCTGCACAGTACACTGGAGATTGGGCAAATGTGTTTTCGGGTGGTGATGCCATTCGGGGGGCATCTTCAGTCGTAAATGCGGTCGGTGATGGGAAGAAAACAGCAGAATTAATTATGAAATCTGCTGACGTATCGAATCCAAACCTGAATGACCATCATGAGAAATCGGTGTCACCGTTGGATATCCAAAAAAAACTGTCCATCAGAAAATTCGGACAGACCATTCATGATTTTTCCAAGCGAACCATCAGTTTTGATCTGATCAGTCGCACCATGTCCCGGGATGAAGCAATGATTGAAGCAGACCGTTGTCTGTATTGCGATGATGTATGCAATATTTGCGTCAGTGTATGTCCGAACCTGGCGAACTTGTCCTATCAGAGTGACCCCGCCTCTTATGACATTTTTCGAATCAGAAATGTCGATGGTGAGATGACCATTCAAACAGACGGCTCATTTGAGATTACCCAATCTCCGCAGGTATTAAATATCGCTGATTTCTGCAATGAGTGTGGTAACTGCACTACCTTCTGTCCCACGTCAGGGAGACCATTCAGAGATAAGCCCATTTTTCATCTAACAGAAGATGTCTTTAATTTGGAAGCCAACGGATATTTTATGCACGAGAATCAGATATCCCGAAAGTCTGCCGGTATCCGTGAAGACCTTGAATATGTGGGTGATCAAATAATCTATCGCTCTGAAAGTGTAACGCTTTATATGGAGCGAGACACCCTTCGTATATTATCCGCCCAATTTACAAATGATAATTCAGATTTTAGCACGGAGCAGATAATTCAATTGCACATTTTATACACTAGTCTCGTAACCGAAGCGGTTTTCAAATCCTGATATGAAAAGTATCCTCATAAAAAATGCCCTACTCACGGCAACAATGGACGACCGCGGACTCGAATTCCAAGGTGGACATATTTTTATTCAAGATGGCGTGATCACCTCAATCGGTGCCGAGCCTCTTTCCACTATTGCAGATAAAATTATTGACGCTTCCGGGATGCTTGTACTCCCCGGCTTCATAAACACTCACCATCATTTATATCAATCGCTCACGCGCAATATCCCTCTAATGCAGGATCAACCTCTGTTTGCATGGCTGACGAATCACTATGAAGTGTGGCGTGAGTTGACAGAGGAAGCAGTTCGAATTAGCACTGCAACCGGATTATTGGAATTGATGAAAAGTGGTGTCACAACAAGTTCCGACCATTTGTATTTGTTTCCACGTAAAACAAGCCCACTCCTCATTGATGCGGAAATCCAAACAGCCAGTGAATTGGGTATCCGTTTTCAGCCTACACGAGGATCAATGTCTTTGGGCAAATCCAAAGGTGGATTACCTCCCGATGATACGGTTCAGACAGAAGGGGAGATTCGCAAAGATACATTACGATTGATCAAAAAATACCATGATGCCAGTGGAGGCGCCATGGTGAGATTGTCTCTCGCACCTTGTTCTCCATTTTCAGTGACACCTGAACTCATGCGTGAAACTGCAGTATTTGCAAAAGATAACAATCTAATGATTCATACCCATTTGGCAGAAACTCTGGATGAAGAACGATTCTGCCTCCAACAGTATGGTATGCGTCCGGTTGAGTACATTCGTTCTCTGGGATGGTTAACAGATAACAGTTGGTATGCTCATTCAGTCCACTTGAATGATGAAGAGATTCGTGAAATGGGTTCTGCCAACGTGGGCGTGTCTCACTGTCCCACGTCTAACATGCGACTGGGTTCTGGTATTGCCCGAATCAAAGAATTACTGGATTCCGGTGTAAAGGTCAGTCTGGGCGTTGATGGGTCTGCATCGAACGATTCAGGAAATATGCTGATGGAAATTCGGAATACCATGTTGATATCTAGACTTCGAGAATCCCAGCATTGGCTCACGGCTCGCGATGTGGTCTCCATGGCCACACGTGGAGGTGCACAAGTTTTGGGTAGGGATGATATCGGGCAGTTGAGTCCCGGAAAATGCGCAGATATTTGCATGTTTGACATGAACCGACTTGAATATGCCGGAGGAATGTCAGATCCGCTTGCAGCTTTGGTGTTTTCTGTGCGAACTGCACCAGTCGATTATCTTTTCATCAATGGACAAATTGTAATTAAAGATGGGTTTACTCAAATTAAAGAGGAATCGCTCATTTCAGATCATAATCGAATCAGTCAAACAATGATAGAACAAGCACAACAGAAAACTGGGATTTCATTTATGACGCATAAAGAGATTGAGAAATCCTGATGTGGTCATCTATCCAATCAGTTAAAACCCCCGCCTCATTTGATGAGGCATTAGCTCTCGGCTCAAAACCATCCGCTGCACTTATAGCCGGCGGAAGTTACCTGGTGAGAGAAAAGAATACCACCATCCATGCGTTGGTGGACATCCATCCGTTGTTAGATAAAAATATTAAATTAGATGAGCACTCCCTTTACATCGGAGCCGGCGTCACACTTCAACAGATGATTGATTCAGATCTGAATCAGACATTTGATGGTTGGATGATCCGCGCTATAAAATGGTCATGCTATTCAAAAAATATCCGTAATCAACGAACCCTCGGGGGTGAGATTGCACAGAACCAGGCAAATTCTGAATTGATGGTTATTCTTCGAATTTTGAATCCTGTGATTCACGTTTTTAACGGAGATAATATCAAAATACCACTTCATTTATGGGATGGTATTGGAATTATTACAGGAATTCATTTCAACTTATACTTTAAGTACGACCTCACTTTAAAACGATTTTCAGTACTTGAATCTGCACCCGCATATCTCATCATTTGCGCTAGCATTTTAAAAGGTGAATTCACTATCAGTGTTGGCGGAAATATCGATCATATTTTCGTACAAACCGGATCAATAGATAATATTGGAAGAGATCAAATCGATTCACTTTCACAGAATATCATTAAAAGATTTTCAGCGGATCAACATGGTTCTCTGGATTATAAACAGTATCTCATTCAGCACACATTACAAGAAATGTTGATCCCATGACAGAAGTAACATTTACTCTGAACGGTAAAATTATCGCTGTAAAGTGTGCACCGGGTACGACTCTCCTTGAATATCTACGTCAACTGGAAATGTACAGCGTTAAATACGGATGCGATGACGGAACCTGCGGCGCATGCACTGTATTGATTGATGGGAAAGCTCAAAATGCATGTCTGACAATGGTAGGGACTCTTCAAGGTAAAACAATCGATACCCTTGAAGGATTGAATGAACAGAAATTGGTCAAATCAATTCAGGAACGGTTTCTCACAGAAGGTGCTATTCAATGTGGGTATTGTACTCCAGGCATGACCCTGTCACTGACTGCCTTGTTGAGGGAGAACGAAGAACCATCCGAAGTTGAAATTCGTGACGCTATTTCAGGGAATTACTGCCGTTGCACCGGATATGTGAAACCGGTAAAGGCGATGCTGAAATGAAAATCGTCGGCAAATCCACCAACCGCGTAGACGGCAATGCATTGGCTAAAGGTAAACCTGTTTTTGCTGATGATATCCGGTTATCCGATGTCCTCCATATAAAAATACTTTACAGCACGATCCCTCATGGGCGCATCATCCATATTCATACGGAAAAAGCTTTAGCGATATCCGGTGTCGTGACAATACTGACTCATAAAGATTTCCCACCGCACTTCTATACTACTGCTGGTCAGGGATACCCTGAACCTTCACCCCGAGATGCGCTGGTATTGAATCCGACTGTTCGATTTGTGGGTGACAAAGTTGCCATAGTGGTGGCGGAATCTCTTGAAATAGCGAAGCAGGCATTAAAATCGATCACCGTCGAGTATGAAGAGTATCCTGCCATTTTCGATCCGGAAGTTTCTATCGACAATGCAGTAGTGCTTCATCCGGAGATCAGTGATGATCCATTTTTGTTTGACTCCAAACGCAATATTGCTGCCCGTATTACGGCTGATGTAGGCGATGTTAAAGTAGCAGAGTGTGAGTCGCACCATGTGTTTGAGCGGGAATATTCCACGCCTTATGTTCAACATGCACATGTGGAACCTCATATCACACTCACCTGGATGGATGAAAACAATCGATTAGTAATCAGAACGGCGACTCAAGTTCCGTTTCACGTCCGGCGGATTGTTGCAGAGGTCCTGGATTTCCCCATTTCCAGAATACGTGTGATTAAACCACGGATCGGGGGAGGTTTCGGTGCAAAGCAGGAAATTCTGAACGAGGAAATCTGTGCAGCCGTCAGTTTGAAAACCGGGCGTCCTGCCAGGATTGAACTCACCCGCAAGGAGGAGTTTATTGCATCACGATCTCGTCATCCGCAACGAATTCGAATAAAAATGGGGTTGGATGAACAGTATAAAATCCGGTTTATCGATTTGAACATTCTGGAGAATTGCGGTGCGTACGGCCCCCATGCACTTACAGTGATGTCCGTGACATCACAGAAAACACTGTCGTTGTATAACATCCCGAATATTCGGCTTCACGGTGATGCCGTTTACACAAACCTACCCATAGCCGGTGCGTATCGTGGATATGGCGCTCCCCAGGGATTTTTCGCCCTAGAATCCATGATGGACGAAATTGCTGATGAACTGAATATCGATCCAATTGAATTTAGACTAAACAATATTTTTAGGATCGGTGATGAAATTCCCATTGCGGAAATTCTGGGCGAAGGACGTGAAGGATTTAAAACCGTACTGAATACCACGGGAATAGAGGAATGCCTTCAGCGTGGAAGAATACTTATTGGATGGGATCACCATAGAGGAAAAAAACAGACGGGTGTCATCCGAACTGGATATGGTTTAGCTGCCGTCTGTCAGGGATCAGGAATCCCCGGTATCGATATGGCATCTGCCTTCATCAAGATGAACGAAGATGGGAGTTTCAATCTGCAGGTAGGCGCAACAGATCTTGGTACAGGATCAGATACGTCTTTAGCACAGATTGCAGCAGAAGTACTCGAAGTGCCCGTTGAAAAGATCATTGTCTATTCATCCGACACGGACATGACACCATTTGATACAGGCGCCTATGCCTCCAGCACTACCTTTATTTCTGGTGGAGCTGTAAAAAAAGCGGCTGAACTATTAAAATTTCGGATATTGGAACAGGGCAAACGAATTCTACAGGTTGACGACGCTGATATTTCAGACGGTATTGTAAAAACCTCATCTGGTGAATCACTCACCTATTCGGATATTTGTACCCGTTCATTTTATACAGATCATCAACAACAACTGATGGCAACTGCATCCCATACCAGTTTTGATTCACCTCCACCCTTTAATGCCACGTTTGTGAAAGTATCCGTAAATACTGATACCGGCGAAGTAAAAGTACTCACCGTCGTGTCTGTAACCGATGCGGGACAGATCATCAATCCGTCAATGGCGGAAGGACAGGTAGAAGGGGCTATTCCGCAATCTCTGGGGATGGCATTGAGTGAATTCATGATATTTGACGACCATGGGAGAACAGTCAATACTGATTTTTTAAACTACCATGTATATTATCCCATTGATATGCCGGAAATCATTAGCGAGTTCGTTCATACCGATGAACCCACCGGACCGTTCGGTGCCAAAGCTGTTGCGGAAATCCCTATCAACGGACCAGCGCCTGCTGTTGTGAATGCTATTTACAACGCATGTGGCGTTCGTATCCGTCATCTGCCTGTTACTCCGGAAAAAATCATCAGAGGGTTAGGCAAATTATAAGTTTGTAAATTGTCAGGATAGAAATAAAAAAGGGGCTGAAAAATCAGCCCCTTTTTTATAGTATTGATGGAAAAGCGGATTAATACATTCCGCCCATATCACCCATCCCGCCCATTCCGCCCGGAGGCATTGCTGGACCTGGAGGATTGGCTTCTTTCTTTTCAGAAACTACTGCTTCAGTAGTCAACAATAATCCAGCTACACTGGCAGCATTTTCAACAGCCGTACGAGTAACCAGAGTCGGGTCAATGATACCAAATTTGATCATGTCACCGTATACTTCTTTGCGGGCATCGAATCCGAAGTTCACATCGCCTTCCATGATCTTGTTTACCACTACAGCGGCTTCAAGACCAGTATTTTCGATGATCTGACGAGCAGGAGCACTCAGCGCTTTTCTCAGTATTTCTAAACCCAGAACAATATCTGATTCTGAAATTGCAGAGCTATCCAATTTTGCAGCTGCTCTTAACAGGGCAACACCACCACCAGCAACGATGCCTTCCTGAACGGCTGCACGAGTCGCATGAAGAGCGTCTTCAACACGAGCTTTCTTCTCTTTCATCTCAACTTCAGTTGCAGCGCCAATATTTAACACGGCGACACCACCGGATAATTTCGCAAGTCTTTCCTGCAGTTTTTCTTTATCATAGTCAGAAGTTGATTTGTCGATCTGTACTTTGATCTCATTAACTCGTGCCATAATCCCATCACTTTTACCACTGCCTTCGACGATTATCGTATTGTCTTTGTCGATGGTCACATTTCTAGCCTGCCCCAAATATTCGATAGTGGCATTTTCCAATTTATAACCCAGTTCTTCAGAAACTAGTGTACCACCGGTTAATACGGCGATATCTTCTAACATGGCTTTCCTTCGATCTCCGAAACCTGGTGCTTTTACTGCAGCTACTTTGATCGTTCCGCGAATCTTATTCACAACTAAAGTTGCCAATGCTTCGCCTTCAATATCTTCAGCAATGATCAGTAAAGGTCTTCCAGCCTGACTGGTTTTTTCAAGGATCGGTAGAAGATCTTTCATAGAGCTGATCTTCTTGTCATAGATCAAAATGTAGGGATTTTCCAATTCAACTTCCATTGCTTCGGCATTGGTTACAAAGTAGGGTGAAAGATAACCGCGATCAAATTGCATACCTTCAACGGTTTCAAGATAGGTTTCCATCCCTTTGGCTTCTTCAACAGTGATGACACCTTCGTTGCCTACTTTTTCCATCGCGTCGGCAATCAGATCGCCGATTTCGTTATCGTTATTGGCAGAAATGGTACCCACCTGGGCAATTTCTTGCTTATCGGATATTTCTTTGCTGATGGATTTCAGGTAACCAGTCACCTGGTGTACAGCGACGTCGATCCCTCTTTTCAGATCCATAGGATTGGCGCCTGAAGTTACATTCTTCCAACCTTCGGTCAGAATTGCTTGTGCCAGTACCGTTGCAGTCGTGGTTCCGTCACCGGCTTTATCAGATGTTTTGGAAGCTACTTCCTTAACCATCTGAGCACCCATATTTTCAATCTTGTTTTCAAGCTCAATTTCTTTTGCGACAGTCACACCATCTTTTGTAACGGTGGGAGCGCCAAAGCTCTTTTCGATAATAACATTTCTACCTTTTGGTCCCAACGTAACTTTAACTGCGTTGGCAAGACTATCCACACCTTTTTTTAAGGCTGTCCGGGCTTCCATACCATAATGTATTTCTTTTGATGCCATTAGATTTTCTCCTTTTTCTTAAACTTTTATAATACGGCTAAGATATCACTCTCGCGCATGATCAAATACTCAACACCATCCACTGTGATCTCGGTACCAGAATACTTCCCGTATAATACCACATCACCTTTTTTAACTTCCATCTTGATCAGGCTGCCTGTATCACTGGATTTTCCAGGACCAGTTGCAACCACTTTACCTTGTTGGGGTTTTTCTTTCCCGGAATCGGGAATATAAAGACCACCTTTGGTTTTTTCTTCTGCCTCTGCAGCCTCAACAACGACTCTATCTGATAGAGGTGTAATATTCATTTGATTTCACTCCTTTACTATTTTTTTAAATTAATACTCAAATTCGTAACGTAAATTGTGAACACTATTTTACAAAAGTAATGCCATGAAAAAATTGCATGACGATATGACAGTCAAATTGAATTAGACTTTTTGGAAGAAATATAACCTTCTAAATAACAGTAGGTTAATTAGAAGGTTGAGTAAGAATCGGATCTGTGGAAAAAGAAAATAACGCTATTTTCCCGTACTGCCAAATCCTCCCGTACCGCGACTGGTTTCGGAAAGGGATTCCACCATTGTGTAATGGATCGCCGAGCAGTCAGGCGCTACCAGTTGAAATAGCCGATCACCTTTGTGTGCAGTGTAAGTGATATCTTTAATATTGTCGCACATCGCCATGATCTCGCCCCGGTACCCGCCATCTATCAAGCCAATGGAATTACACATCCGAAGAGGTGTTTTACCGATACTTGATCTGGGAAACAAATAATAGGCACTTTGATTTTCAGCTTCGCAGGATATCCCCATTTTTATGGCTTTGGTTTCACCGGGTGAAAAAGTTGTGTCTTCAAGTACATACAAATCCAAGCCAGCGTCTCCATCGTGAAAATGACCATGATTTGTGTAAAATTCTTTTGCAATCGCATTGTGCGGTTTAAGCAATATTTTCAATGTCTTTCCTTTATATTATTTTTAGCTTCCCCAGTTATTTCGGTCAAGGCTTCGGTACTGTATAGCTTCGCCCAAATGAACTGGTAAAATATGGTCTTCTCCCGCCAAATCTGCAATGGAGCGGGATACTTTCAAAATTCGATCATAAGCCCGAGCTGATAACCCTAGCTTATCCATGGCCTGTTTTAATAATTGCGATCCTTTTGAATCGATTTCACAAAACGCCTGCACCTGTTTCTTTTCCATCCCTGCGTTGGAATGAAGTCGCTCAAAGGGTTTGAATCGCTTGGTTTGTATGGCGCGAGCCCCTTCCACTCGTTTACGAATGTTTGCTGACACTTCGCCTTGTCGTGTGTCTGCCAATTGATCAAACGGAACTGCCGGAACCTCAATATGAATATCGATCCTGTCCAGTAGTGGACCTGAAATTCTCGACAAATACTTTTGAATGGCAACCGGATGACAAGAACAGTCGTGAGATGGATCGGTAAAATATCCGCAGGGACACGGATTCATGGCAGCCACAAGCATGAAGTTCGCCGGGTAGGTCAACGACATCCTTGCACGAGTGATCGTGACGTTTCCATCCTCCAATGGTTGGCGCATCACTTCCAAAACGCTTTTTTTGAACTCGGGTAGTTCATCCAGAAAAAGGACACCGTTATGTGCCAGACTCACTTCTCCAGGCTTGGGAACTTGTCCTCCCCCGATTAATCCCACGTCACTTATGGTATGATGTGGAGAACGATAGGCACGGCTAACAATCACGCCATTTTCTGCGCTAGTGAGTCCCGCAACAGAATGGATTTTGGTGGTTTCGAAAATCTCATCGATAGTCATCGACGGTAGGATTCCCGGTAGTCGTTTTGCCAGCATGGTTTTACCACTTCCCGGAGGTCCGATGAGTAATATATTATGACCTCCTGCTGCGGCCACTTCAAATGCTCGCTTGACATTTTCCTGTCCTTTTACGTCGGCGAAATCCTGAATATTTTCATACTGATCCAATTGCATTTTTTTTGAGGGACGTTCCGTGGAGTCCAGGGTCTTTACACCGTTCAGAATATCCACCACATCATTTAATGTTTCAACACCGGCAATACGAATTCCTTCTACCAATGAGGCTTCCTGCAGATTATCTTTAGGGAGGATCACCCCTTTGATCTTGTCCTGCCGGGCTTTTAAGCAGATGGGGAAAATTCCCTTCACCGGACGAAGTTTGCCATCCAGACTCAACTCACCGATGAGGATAACTTTGTCCAGAAATGTGGGGTCGACTATCCCGTGGGCAGCAAGGATTCCAACAGCGATAGGCAGATCGAATGCGGTTCCCTCTTTACGAATATCCGCAGGTGCAAGGTTGATCACGATACGCTTTTGTTTCAATTGAAACCCGGTATTTTTAATGGCAGCCATCACTCGTTCTTTACTTTCTTTGACGGCGCCTTCCGGCAGTCCTACTGTCATGAATGAAGCGGGATATACGTTCTCTAAATGGGCTTCCACCTTTACAATATACGCATCCACTCCCAGCACGGCACTGGACAATACTTTGGCGAACATCTTGCTCATGCGGGATCCACCCACTTCCCCTCATCTTTGATGAGTTTAATCAAGGCTTCTACTGCGGAGGAGGACGGAATATTCCTCATCACTATTTCTTTACCCCGGAACAAAGACACCTGCCCTTTGCCAGTGCCCACATAACCAAAATCTGCGTCTGCCATTTCACCGGGACCGTTCACAATACAACCCATGATACCGATCTTTAGTCCTTTTAGATGTCCTGTGGCATTTCGAATCTGCTGGCTGGTTTCCTGCAAATCAAAAAGCGTCCTTCCGCAGGATGGGCATGAAATATATTCAGTACGTGTGATTCGCAATCGTGTGGATTGGAGAATCCCAAAAACGACATTTAAAAGGTACGGCGTGGGTTGGTCGATCCAAATGCCATCACCCAGTCCATCAAGAAATAATCCCCCTAATTCGATTGCATGGTGGATCAGGAGACTTTCTTCAACTTCATCAAAATGCCCGGTACTGAGCAGCACTGGTATCTTTTTATTTTGGTCGATTAATGAAAATATAAATCGCCTGTACATGTGAAATTTCCGAGGTTCAGTACTGGACAGTACTAAAATCGCATTTGAAGGAAAATTCAATTCGTTCGGGATTTGTGTTTCCACATCTATCGAAATGTAGAAAGGAACATCCGGCGGTTTGGGTATCTCTGTAAATGTCTGCCAGTCCATTGCCGGGACAACACCTTGGGGATGTGACTGGGACGCCCATGACTGATAATCTAAAATGATCTGTTTTTCAGACGGTATCAAATCCGGGAGTGTGCTTCCAACGGCGATGCTATCCACTGCTGTGTCGGATTGGCTCATCAGAAAATCAGGGATAACCGATAAAGGATTATGAGATTTCAGACGGATATCTGCAATCACCTGAGGGATTAAAAGTCCTCCGGTCTGCCCCACTTCAACGGTTTTGCGTCGTGAATATTCAAATGGATTGATGGGCGAAGTTGGAGTCGGATTCTCCACGCTAGTTACGGCATTCGTCTGGTATCGGTTGACGATAGCTTGTGCTACTGGGAGTTCTGCTTCTGGTTCTTCGGTGAGTGAAACTCGGATGGTATCTCCCAAACCATCTTCCAGTAAAGTGCCAATCCCGATAGCAGATTTGATTCTGCCGTCCTCTCCCTCGCCGGCTTCTGTCACACCAAGATGTAACGGATAATTCATTTTTTCCGCGTCCATTCGGTTTACCAATAAACGATTGGCTTCAACCATCACAAGTGGATTACTTGATTTCATGGACAACACGATGTCATAGTAGCGTTGATCTTCACACATCCGCAGGAATTCTAACGCAGATTCCACCATCCCCAGCGCAGTATCGCCATACCGATTCATGATCCGATCTGACAGAGAGCCATGATTGGTGCCAATGCGCATGGCGGTGCCGTACTCTTTACAAATTTTAATCAGAGGGGTGAATCGTTTATAGATCCGATCCAATTCATCCTGGTAAGATTGCTCAGTGTATTCCGTTATCTGAAATTTCTTTTTATCGGCATAATTCCCCGGATTCACTCTGACTTTTTCAACGATCCGAGCGGCGGTTTCTGCTGCATTGGGTGTAAAATGAATGTCTGCAATGAGAGGCGTTTTGTACCCCCGGCGGTGGAGTTCATCACGGATATTCGCCAGGTTTTCTGCTTCTTTGATGCTGGGTGCGGTGATGCGGACATATTCGCTCCCGGCTTCGATCATGCGAATACTCTGCTCAACCGTTGAGTGAGTATCCATCGTATCAGTGGTAGTCATGGATTGGATACGGATAGGATTTGATCCACCTAGAGGCAAATCTCCAATCTGAACAACTCTCGTTTTTCGGCGTACCGTGCGGTTTAAATCTTCGCAATATTGATTATTCTGATACATCATTTGAGGACCAAAATTACAGAACCCGACCTGCTGAAACCGATAGGAATTGTAAAATTCTCGCAGTGCCTCAAAACTCACTGAAAATATTTAGCCGGACGGGCACCCTTCTCATGACAAGGGGAAGGGCTGGGATGGGGTTCCTGCAACTACCAACTGCTCCCGGGATAATGTGACAATATATTGATCATCGACTTGTACGAACGAATAGTTTGTTCACGATTGTTTTGAATGTTTAAATTTTCTTCATATTCGGTAGAAGCTTTCTCTTTAACATATTATCACTCCGCTAAACAACTATTAGTAATAGAGGAGACAACCGGATAAACGCAATAACAGAGTTTAGCGGGTTGTTAGTAGTAATTAAAACAAACGATATGAAAACTAATTGGACTTCAATTTTGGGAGAGTATTCTTTAAATGATACAGAAGTAATTTTTAAAAGAGGGAAAGTTGAATACGACCGTGGGTCTTCTGGAGCAGCTCTTGCAAATTTTATTTGTAATCAGACTTTTGGAGGTGGAAAGATTTCTGCAGATATTTCATTCAAGTCAGTGGACGTTCCAAGTGCATGCGAACTCATGGTCTATTATGATCCAGAAACACAGGATTTCGTTTCAGTTGGAATTGGTGGTTCAGGTTATATGTACTCAATAAGAAGTTTTTCAGGTAAATGGACTGAACATGCTTTGATTGGTGAGTACAAAAACTTGAAAGTTGACACAAATTATCATGTAGAAGTTGAAATGAAAGGATCACGGATATATCTAAAAGTTGATGATATTTCGGTCCTTTCAACCAAGTTTCCAAATAATCTACCGATGAGTCAGGTTGGCATCTGGTGTCATAGTTATCATGATATCCATATCAATAATTTCAAAGTAGAAAGAGAGAAACCAAAGGCTTTCGTTGTGATGCAATTCTCATCTCCATATAATGAATTATATGAGGATGTCATTAAAACTGTTTGTGAAGATTTTGATTTAGATGTGGTCAGGGCTGATGAAACCTATGGGCCGGGGTTAATTTTGGCCGACATCACCAAACAGATATATGAAAGCAAGTTGATTATTGCAGAAATTAGTCCGGTTAATGCAAATGTGTTTTATGAAGTAGGGTTCGCTCACGCCCTTAACAAACCAACAATTCTAATTGCCGAGAAAACGACAAAATTACCATTTGACGTTTCGCCATTTAGAACACTCTTTTATGAAAATACTATTGCAGGAAAAAAGAAAATTGATGAAGGATTGAGAAAACATATTCAAGCATCTTTGTCTGAACGGGAATAAAAACTACAGCCAACAATGTATAAGCGGCATTAAAACGACCACATATACTTGACTGTCGTGCATAATAATCTTCACAGAGAGAATTTCAATGAAAGAATTAACCATCCAATTGAACCAAAAGTATAAATCTTTCGAAAATGGTTTTCAAACAAGAATAGAAGGTGAATTAATTATTTTATCTGGTGTTAATGGTGCGGGAAAATCTCAGATAATAAATATCATTAAGGGTCAAGAATCAATTGCTGATGAACAACAGCCTGGAAGAGTAAAGCGTGAAAAAATTAGTAGCTCCATAAAAATTGACAATACCGTAATTACTTCGAATTATATTGAGTATAGATCGTTTAAAGAAAATATCAACATACCAGAAGTAGTAAAATCAACTTCTGCAGTAGCTAATTCTGCTGTTCAACAGGCATACAAATTATTTAAACAAGGGAAATTATCCCCCGAAAAAAGTCCCAGCTTTGCGAGTTCATGTATTTTGGCTAATAAAATTTTAGCAAATGCACAAGGAATCATAGATCCAAATATCACAGAAGAAGCGTTTAAGAATAAATTATTAATAAAGGGGTTCGTTTGGCGTAATGAAGACCAATTTACTGATTTCATCGGATCTCTATTCTATAACCACGCTATGTCTATAGCCGAAGGTCAAAAAAAGGCTGGTGCAATCGATGGACCAGCTTTTGATAAGACATCTTTAGGTCTTGCTCCGTGGACAAAATTGAATAATTTGTTTAAGGATTTAAAACTCGATTATAGGTTTAGGGATGATTATGAAATTGTTCGTGCAGAGATTAGCGAAACCCCCAATTTATTTTCCATTAATTCAGCAGGCGAAATAATTAATACTGAGCAACGAACTCTTAAAGACTTATCAGATGGAGAAAAAACTATTATATCTTTCTGTTTTACATCATTAAGAAAAATTGATTCCGAAGACAAGAAAGTACTTTTGTTAGATGAGATAGATGCGGTTTTGAACCCATCGCTGATTGAAAGTCTTTTTATAGTAATAAAAAAGTATTTCATCGACAAGGGGATTTTAGTGATCATTACGACTCATTCACCAGCTACTATTTCCCTTGCTCCTGACTATACTAATTACTATGAAGTATTCAAAAAGGGAGATCTGGTATCTAGATTGATTCAGATCGATAGAGATGATTACCATGAATTACAAAAAGTTAACAAAAGATTTTATAATAAAATTGATAATCAATCTGAACGAATCAGGGAATTAGAAGCAACTTTAGATTCTCAAGAAAACATCTTAATAATTACGGAAGGTAAGACAGATTGGAAATATTTAATAAAAGCACTTAAGTATTTTCACCAAAAAAGTGAATTCAAACAAATTGAAGAAAACTATTTCTATAAGTTTGGCTCACAAGAAGACATAGATAGAGGAATATGTGGTACCACTGCATTAGCTGATTTAGGGGAAACAGAATTAAAAAAAGTATTAGCGAACGAAATAACCAATCGAATAACAGATCCCAAAAGGAGACTGAAGATAAGAATTGGTGTTTTCGATTCTGACACCAAAATAAAGATTAAAGAGAAAAAAGAATTTGGAGTGTATTCTTTTAAAATAGATCCTGATGGTATTTCAACAGAATTCTTATTTAGTGATGGCGAAATAAAATCATCAATATCTGGCTTTAGACTATACATTGGCGATGAATTCGATGATAGAACCAAACAACATTTGAGTGATAATTTAAACCTTGGGAGTGATTCACAAAATAAAGCAGGGAAAAAAGTAATTATTGATTCAGACGTTTACAATGAAGCAGGCGAAAACATTTCCTTAACAAAAGAAGATTTTGCACAAGCCATATTTAATGATAAAATCAAAATCTCTGAAGAAAGCTGGGAACGATTCAGACATATATTTGAAAATATTCTTAAATGGTTACCTGTTACAGCGGAATTATCTGAAACAAAATGTTGATAAACATACTATGCACAACATTATGTATGAAATCATTGCCGCACAAGGTAAGCGCACAGACCTAAGCTACGATTCATACATTTAGCGTAGTGCATACTAAGAATGCTATCAAAAGAACAAACAACCTAAATATGATTATTAATAATAGAAAGAAAGTAATCGCAATTAATGCAATTCTATTTGCTGCATTATTTAGTCTGATATCACTAAATAAAGAAATCTTAAGACCTGCTTTGAATAATTCAAGTTTACTGAAAATTTTAACGGGTTGCTTTCCAAATTTTATTGCAGCATACCTTATTAGTCTAGCTTCAGTATCAGCAGTATTGATTCGGAAATTTAAACATGGGCGATTATTTGTTTATACATTTTCAATAGCAGTTTTCGCCATTCTAATGATTGAGGAATTAAAACCAATGTGGGGAGCAAGTACGCATTATGATACATTTGATATAATTGCAAGTGCAGTGGGTTCAATCATTACTATTATAACCTATGAATTATTAAAGCCGATTGAAATGAGACGAAAGGTAAAAAAATAGTACGCACTACACATAGCCAAACCGTTAGCAATTATTAAAAATGAAAAGCATGAGACGATACGATATTGACTGGATACGAGTCTTGGTGTTTGATTTGCTGATTATTTTCCATATTGGAATGTTTTTCAACACTTGGGATTCTCAGGTTAAAAACAACATCACCATACAATGGCTGGCATATCCGATGCAATTTTCAAGCCTTTGGCGACTACCTATTTTATTTGTGGTGTCAGGTATGGGGACACGGTTTGCCCTCTCTTGTCGAACCAGCGGACAGTACATCAAAGAGCGATTTATACGCCTGTTTATTCCGTTACTTGTGGGAATATTGGTGATAGTGCCACCGCAAGTGTATGTAGAACGATTGGCTGATGGTGATTTTTCCGGTAGCTTTTGGGCGTTTTATCCACATTTTTTTGAACCTATCTATCCGAAAGGCAATTTGAGTTGGCATCACTTGTGGTTTTTGCCCTATTTATTGGTTATGTCTATCGTTGCCACACCGCTTTTTTTAAAATTGCGTCGAGATAACAATGTTTTTTCGCAATGGTTACGACAACGTTTTACACAATCGCCATATTACTTGTATCTTTTCACCATACCATTGTTAGTGGTTGAAACTACCATGGAGCCAATATTCCCAATCACCCGTGCTTTAATGGGCGATTGGTATGCTTTTGTTTATTACTTTTTATTGTTTATTTCAGGATTTGTCTTAATTACAATTGGTCAGCCGTTTTGGAAAGCAATTGATAAAATAAAAGGCATAGCACTGCTCGCTGGTTTAGTGAGTTTTCAGATACTCTGGTGGCTATTGACTACTATTGATAGCCATGTATTGATACCTATTTTTAAAATTTTGACGATGTGGAGCATTATTCTTGCCATTTTTGGGTATAGTGCCAAGTATTTAAACAAAGACAGTTGCATTTTAAAATATAGAAATGAGGCGGTGTATCCCTTTTACATTATCCATTATACGATTATTGTTCTTATGGGTTTTTGGTTGATGAACGACCCTATGCCTGTATTTTTGAAATTTTTGATAATGATTGTTGGTACGTTTGGCGGCTCGTGGTTGTTTTTTGAAATAGTGAAACGAGTGTGGTTTTTAAGGCTGCTGTTTGGATTGAAAAAAAATTAATTTCTATTTTCGTATATTGTCTATGACGAGTAAAAACACAAAAAAACAGCTTCCCGGACTATTTCGTTTCTTGATTAAGTTTTGTCAAATCATCCTTTATATACCGATTCAAATAATCTTCATTCCTTTTGCTATTATTGGAATAATAATTGCAATTTACAAGGAAATGGGAAAAAGCAAGAAACTGAGTGTTTCCTTCTCGGCAATTAAAGCGCTTCAATATAGGTGGTTTATGCATTATTTTAATACCAGACCGGATCCCATTTCTGTCGCATTTA